>JAYVYD010000001.1:0-6772 GCA_043784605.1 Myxococcales bacterium
CAGACGGCGAGCTCGTCGAATTCCTCGCCGACTTGGGCGCAGCCGCAGACCCAGGCGACATCATCCCGCTAGAAGACGAAGAGCACGTCGCCGCTTGAGTTGGCTTGAACCGGATCGCGCAAACTACTGCACGTTCAACACGAGCTGTTGCCACACGGCGCCGCCTCGTGCGTCGCGAAGTACCACCCACACCAACACTTTTTGAGCGCTAGAGAGTGTGAGTGTATTGGCCGCGCTCGTCGAGAGATCGACCTCTTCGCGACCGCTGACATCTACGGCGAATGCGCCCGAAGTCGCGAACCAAGAGATGCGCATCGACTCGCGGCGGGTGACATTGTGAAACGCCTCGGCGTCGTAATAGACATAGCGCTCTGCGCCTCCGCAGCCCTTCACGGCGCCCGAGGCGCAGTCGGCCGCGCAGCTGGTCTCGGTCTCGTCGGGCCCACATACGCCATCGCCGCATGCATCCGAGTCCGGGCAGGTGGGCCAATCGACCTCCAGGCGCACTGGCCCCGCGGCGACATTCGTGTCGCCCATCGTGCTGATGCCATTGACCTTCAATGCCGCAATGAGCGGATTGGAGTTCACGTGATAGCGCTGGCGAAAGTCGGTCGCGTCTCCCGAAGCGGCACCCGCGACTCCACAAGATAGTCGTGTAGTCCCGACGACCGCTTCGTCGCCGCGGTCTGCGGCGAGAATGACTCGAATTGGCAAGGAGTAACCGCCAGTGGGATCGGAGTCGGTAGGGCGACCGAAAGGCTCGCCGGGTTTGGTCGCGGGCACCTCGGGGCCGAACAGTCGGCAAGCCTCCGAGGGAATGGTCCCCAAGGCGGTAGGCCCCTGCCCCAACGGGATCAAGAAGTCGCCGGTGCGCGCGGTGCAGATAGGATTGACGGGCTCGAGCTCCGCGAGCGGCTTGCGCGCGATGCACATTGCCCAGTCCACGGCGAACGGAGGCACTTTTCCCGATGGATCAACGATCAGCGCCTCGAAGGATACGGGCTGCTTCGTTTCGGCCTCCGCGGGGACCGAGCGCACGGCGAGGATGCGTGGGCCGTCCACGAACGATTGACGCAGGCTTAAGTCAGGACGACAGGCGACTAGCAATCCCACAACCACGACGCGTCTCAGAAGGACCATTTGAGCCCGATCACTGGCAGAATGGGTAATCCCGTAATGTAGGATTTGCGCGAGTAGTTGTATTCGTAGACGACCTCTTCGGGGTTCTGATGATTCGTGACGTTCTGTACGTCAAGGTAGATCTCGCCGTCGGTTTTTCCGAGCTTGAAGTGCTTGGCGAGCCTCGCATCGATTGAATAAAAGCTCGGGATTCGAAGCGAGTTGTGAACGCCGAAGAGCGGCTCCACCACGGCCGTGCGACTCTCGAGATAAGACCCGACGACAGGCGTGCGAGGAAAGCCGGTGGCGAAGCGGAAGCGCAGTCCGGCCTCCCAACCTTTGCCAATATCGAACGCGCCCACGACCGTCAATACGTGCGTTTGATCGTAGTCGAAGGGGCGCCAATCCGCCGCGGGGTGATCCCTGCGTTCGCTGCGAATGATGCTGTAGCTGACCCATCCGAAGAATGGTCCGAGCTGCTCTTGCCGCAAGAGGAACTGCGCGCCGAACTGCCGACCCTCGCCTTCTTGCACGAGCGCTTGGGCGAGCAGCGGAGTCTTCACGGCGCTGCGCGAGGTGAGATCTTGCGAAGCAGAATAGAACGCGGTCGCCTCCGCGGTAAGCGTCCGTGTCAGCTTCAGGTTGGCGCCGAGCAGCGAGTGCTTTGCGGACGACAATCCCAACTGGGGATTACCGAATACGGCGGACAGATCCTCCGATTGCGGCGACTGGTGATAAGTGCCGAACGCCGCCTTGACGGTGATCTTCGGCGTTGGCGCATATCGCAAAGAGATGCGCGGCTCGAGCACCGTATCCTGCGTGAAGAGTCCCACCGCGGGGTTGTCTCCAGTGACGGGGACCGAGCGATTGACGCTCGTCAGATAAGGCTCGATGCGCGCGCCGGGGACGATGTGCAGCTTGTCATTGAAGAGAGAGATGTCCGCCTCGAGGTAAGGCGCGACGCTGCCGACGAGAGTCTTCCAGTCGTCGGAGTTCACCTGATCAGACGGCGGCTGGCCAAAGACATAGATGTCGCCCTCACGCGGCGGCGTCGTGATGCTGCCGGAGCGATGCAAGCTCGTCGCGGTGAAGTCTGCGTCCACGCCGACCTGCACGCCAAGCCACTTGGCAGGCTGTCCGCGCCAATAGGCCCTCAATCCAAAGACATCGGAGTCGCTGTCCAGCGTCGCCGGAGTGGCGCCGAATCGGTTGGTCCGTGAGGAAACGTCACGACCCCATGAGGGCAACACACTGATCGACTCGCCGTTCGCGAGCTTCTTCTCGTAACGCGCCCATACTCGACCGAAGCCGAGTCGCTTGCTCTCGCGCTTGGTCTGCGCGGGGTCGGGATTCTGCAGTGTCCTGTCGATGGCGTCGAACGAGACGAGTCCGCCTACCTCGAAGGTTTCCCCTTTCTCGAAGGCGTATTGAACTCTCAATTGCGAGTCGAAATATCGAGGCAATGGGACGATGTCGCCCACGTCCTCGGAGCCCACCGCTCTCACGACGTTGTCCAACCAGCTCTTTCGTACGGCAGCGGCGACGTGCCACTTCTTGCCGATCGGCGTAGAGATCGCGCCTGAGGCGTCGATGATGTCAGCACCCAGGCTGGCGTGCACTTTGTCATCGTCCAATTGACGCAATTGAACGGCGACCAAGCCACCCAATCCGCGTCCGTAGGGGCTGCCATATCCGCCGGGGATGAGCTCGACGGAGCGCACCATGTCGCTGTGCACGACCGAGCGATAACCGCCATCGTGGTAGAGGCGCGGAATGCGCACGCCTTCGACGTACACACGAGTGTCCTCGGGCGCGGCGCCCCAAACGACGATTTGCCCAGACCCCACGGCGCTTCGCGCGACGCCGGGGAGGTTCTCGACGACCTTCAATACGTCGCCTTGCGTGCCGGGGACCTTGGTCGCTTGCGTCGCCGTGATCTCGGTGGACACTACTTGCTTGTTCAATTTCGGTGCAGTGACCACGACCTCGAAGTCGGTGTCGTCCTCCCCTGGGGTGTTCGCCTTCAGGTCGACGTCGTAGATCGCCGCCAACTCTTTTGCGGCCTCGAATTTCTCCGTAGTGCCGAGCGGCGTGAGCTTTTCGCCTTGGAGCGTGATCGTGTGGTCGCCCGGTGCGACGTCCGGAATGCTGAACTTGCCGTTCTCGTCTGTCGTCGCCGACTGGCCTGTTTCCAGCGAGATCGTGATGCCAGAGAGCGGCTTCTTGCTGCCTCGCTCGCGCACGATCCCGGCGAAGTCCGCGGTCGTGCGCTTCTTGATCTCCTCTTTGATCACGAACTCGTAGCGGTACGTGATCTTCACCGGTATCGGCTTGCCGTTCACCAGCGCGGGCTCGAACACGAACTGACGCGCCGCCGCCACCGCCGCCGCGTCGAACACCGGCCCCGCCGACTCCTGAACGACGACCGCCGCGACGATCCCCTTCTCGCTAATCGCTATTTGAAGAGTGACCGTCGCCTGAGTACCTTTCGCCTTCTCCACTTCGGGATAGGGCGCCTCGACGAAGTTGGTCAGCTTCGGCGGCGTGATGACGCGCTGGGTGCCACTCGGCACGTTATCGCCCACGCGCGTCGCGCCGGGCTGCGTGTCCTCTTGCGCAAACGCATTGTGTGCGAAGAGCGCCATCACGAGGATCGCGCTGACCCTTGACGACCTCATCTCAGCCCGAAGCTCATTCCTAGTTTGAACGTCGACGGCACCGCCTTGCCGCACTTCGTCGCCGGGGCGAACGTCCACTGCTTGGCCGCCGCGCCGGCTGCCTCATCGCAGCCGAAGCCGAGACCATTGAGAACCTTGACGGCAATCACGTGGCCACTCGCATCGAGGGTGAGCTCGAGCTTGACCTTGCCCTCGACGTCGGCCTGCTGCGCCGTCGGCGGATACACGCCCTCCACTCGATTCTCTGGCTTGGCCTTGACGAGATCCTCGGTGCAGCCGGGGTCGGTGCCGCTCAATTGTTTGATTTGTTCTGTAGTCGAAGCGGGAGCTGCATGGCCCCCGTTGCCGTTGCCACTACCACCGCCACCTCTAGCGGGGACCGCCATTCCGCTGCCCCCGCCCATCGTGAGACCCAGGTCCGCGAAACCATCAAGCGATCCCGCTGAGTCTCCTGCGTTGCTCGACGGCGGTGGTGGCGTGTTGTTCTGAGGAGGCGGCGCGTCTATCGGCCTCGGCTTCGGTGCGGGCTTCGTCTTCGCTGCGGGCGTCTTGTCCTTCTCCTTCTCGGGAGGCTTCGGCGGCTTCTTCTTCTCTTTGTCTTGGTCGTCCTTCTTCTTGGCTTCGGCGAGCGCGATCGCGACGCTGCTCTGCTTGCGCGCCTTGGGAATGACGCCGAACACGATGTATGCACCGAGGTGCAACGCCAGCGCGCCCCCCAAGACAGCGAGTTGAAGCCTAGTCACGAGCTACTTCTCTTTTTGGTCGATCGTGATCGCGAACTTGGTAACGCCCTCGCGCTTTGCGACGTCTATCACGTGGACGACGTCTCCATGGTGCGCGTTGGCGTCTCCGCTGATGACGAGGTTCAAGTCGTCATTGGCGGCTTTGGCGTCCTTCAGTTTGGCAATCAATTGGGCCTCCGAGATTGGGGCCGTGTCTTGATTGAAGAAGTACTTTCCGTCTTTGTTGATCTGCACCGTGGCGGGGCTCTGGACGGACTCGTCGCTCGAAGCGCTCTTGGGCAATTCCACCTTGAGGCTCTGTGACACGATGTATGTGGCGGAGACCATCATGATGACCAACAGCACCAGCATGATGTCGACCATCGGGGTGATGTTGATGCCGACGATTCCGGTGCGTTTGCCGCCGCTTGCGAGCTGCGCGCCCATTATTGCGCCTCCCCGACGATGGGCGACATATTGCGGGCGCGGCTATCGCCGTTCTTGCTCGCGTTGCGTCGTGGGTGTGGGTCGTTGTTGGGGGAGCCGTGTTGAGCGCGGAGCCATGCACTGATTTGCTTCTCCATCATTCCGACGTTGCTCTCGACGTCGCCGACCTTCTTCTGAAACCAGTTGTAGGCAACCACCGCCGGAATGGCGACGAAGAGGCCGACGCCCGTCGTGATGAGCGCCTCGGCAATGCCCGCCATGACGTTGTTCATCGAGCCTTTGTCGGTCCCCTCACTGAGCTGGTGGAATGCCACCAAGACGCCAATGACGGTCCCGAACAGTCCAATGAACGGGGCATTGGAGCCTAGTGTCCCGAGGTAATACATCCCTCGGTCGAGCTCCTTCTTCTTCTTGGTCATCTGGCTGTCTACCGCGTCGTGGAACGACTCGGCGCCGCCTTTGATCCAGTGAAGCGCGCCTAGGATGACGCTCGCCTCTATCGCGGGACTGTTCGCCAAGAGCTTCTCGGCGCCGTCTTGATCGCCCGCCTCCAAGAGCGCAGCCACCCGATCCGAGAGGGCGTCCACGTCGCCCGAGTTCTTGCGGAAGAAGATCAGGCGCTCCACGGTCGCAGCAATCGAGAACACACTCAACACGATCAGTAGCCACATGACCCAACCGCTCCCGCCGTAGATGGCGGCCTTCATCAAGCGTTCAATCAAGATGCCAGTCATGCGGTTACTCCTTGTTACTCAAAACTCGTACGTCGTCAGATAGCTGCCAGTGCCGCTGCCACCATTGGCTTCGATCGAAGCGACGCGGCCCTTCTTCATGAACTTCGCGACTAGCTCTCTGTTGGGCATGTCACCCTCCGCCTCGTAGACCGTCATCACGAAGCTCGCGCCCAACTTTCCGCAGGCGTCGAAGAGGTTCGCGTAGATGTCGTACTTGCCAGTCGGGCGCTTCTGCCAGACGAGGTCCTCTTGGCGGCGCCCGTCGGGTACGCACGCGACGAGGGAGTCTCTGTCTATTAATCCGCCGCCGTCCGCGAGCGCGGTCCCGGCGTCGTTCAACGCGGTAGACGGGTGCTTGGGCTCCACCGTGGTGTCCGGCGTGACGACCTGCAAGTCGAGGTCGACGTTCTGGTCCCACTCCAACGTGATGACGGCGTCCGGCGGACGGGCGGTGGGCTCGCAGCTGTGACCATTGTCTGGCAGCTTGCTGGAGAAGCAGAGCGTGTTCTCCAGTTGCTCTCCCGCGTTGCCGGCGCCATCGATCGCGACGAATCGAATGGGATGATTGCCGCTCTGCGCAGTCGCAAAGTCGATGTTGTAGTCGCCGTCCGCGTGCCAGTCGCTCTCACCGGGAAACAGCGAGTCGGACGGGCCGGTGACGACGACCCAGTAGCCGCTCCCGAGATCGTTCAATCGCATGGCCACCGACGTGGCGTTGGACTGCACGCGGCCGTCGATCGCCTTGCCCGCTTGACCCGGCAGCACGGTTCGATTCGCAAAGCTGACGTTGGTGAGCTTCGGTCCGAGGCCGTTCGAGCCCGGTGCGCTGCCCGGCAATGGGCCGGGGATGAACTGAGCGCCGCGCACCCTAAGGGGCTCGTAGGCGCCACTCGGACACCTGCGCAAAAGCAAGAGGCAAATCGCGTAGTGGGTTTTTGGCAGATGCGGCTAGGCATGCGCTGGGTTAGCGCATCGTGCCCTTAGCTAAATCGAGGTCAACTTCGTAACGAACCGACTTGCAGTGGCAACTGCCTGAGTAGTGTTTAAGCGCCATGACTACCTCTGCTTTAAC
>JAYVYD010000002.1:0-4627 GCA_043784605.1 Myxococcales bacterium
GTGAGGCGCTGTCTACGACGAAAACCTCGTGCTCGAACGCGAGCGAGTCGATCGAGAAAGTGGCTCCGCGCGTGCGCCATTCGGACGTGGAGATTGCCGCGGCCATGCGCTGACACTAACAGAGGCCATCCCATGTATAACGAGGGCATGCTCACCCTACCTGAGGCTCGCGCGCGACTGCTCGCGCTTGCTCGCGCGCCAGTGAGTCAGAGCGTGCCTGTGTACGAGGCGGACGGTCGTGTGTTGGCCGAAGACGTGCTCGCGCCCGCGGACCTGCCGGAGTTCGACGCGAGCATGATGGACGGCTACGCCGTGCGCGCGAACGAGATCGCGGCGGGCGTGGAACTCGCCGTCCGAGGCGAGTCCAAGACGGGCAAGCCGAGCGACGTCGCACTCGCAACACGCACGGTGTGTCGCATCTTCACGGGCGCGGTGATCCCGCACGGCGCCGACACTGTGGTGATGCAAGAAGACGTCACGCTGCGCGACGGGACCGCGTCGTTCGACGCGAGCGCGCCCTTGGGTCAGCACATACGCAAGCGCGGTGAAGACCTCACGCGAGGCGCCCTTGCGATCGCGCGCGGCACTAGGCTCGGCCCGGCACAGCTCTCGTTGGCGTGTTCCATGGAACGCGCGCAGCTGACGGTCGCCAAGCGCCCACGCGTCGTAGTGCTCGCGACCGGCGACGAGCTTCGTGACCCGGGCGCCCCGAAATCGCCGGGCAGCATCGCCGAGTCGAACGGCGTCGCTGTCGTGACGATGGCCAGGCGATGCGGCGCGATCGTGGAGAACGCTCCCCGCACCAAGGACCAGCAGCGCGAAGTAGAGGCCGCTATCAGGCGCGCGCTCGAGAAGTGCGACTTGTTGGTGACGATCGGCGGAGTCTCTGTCGGCGACCACGACCTCGTTCGGCCCGCGCTCCTTGCGGCGGGCGTCACGCTAGACTTTTGGCGCGTGGCGATCAAGCCCGGCAAACCGATCTGCGTCGGGAGCAAAGGTGAGAGCGTGGTGATCGGGCTCCCCGGAAACCCTGCCTCGGCGATGGTCACGTTCGCGCTTTTTGGCGTCCCACTCTTGCGCGCGATGCAGGGTGACGCCGAGCCATGGCCCGCACCGACGACGATGACGCTCGCGCACGCACACACGCGCAAGCCGGGACGATTGGAGCTCGCGCGAGCACGCACCAGCGGCGCGGAGGTTGCCGTGGTCAAGCATCAAGCGAGCGGCTCTGCCCTCGGCGTCGCCGCAGCCAACGCACTCATCGCGTTCGCCGCAGAGGTCGCGCATTTCGAGCGCGGCGCGCTCGTGGACGTATTTCGTTTCTCGGAGATCGGCCTTTGAAGAAGAAGCTCACTCACCTCTCGGAGCGTGGGCAAGCGCGTATGGTGGACGTGGGAGACAAGCCCGCCACCCTGCGAGTGGCGGTCGCCGAGGCGATCGTGACGATGCTGCCCTCGACGTCGCGCGCGCTCAAGGACGGCAGCACGCCCAAGGGCGACGTGCTCGCGATCGCGCGCATCGCAGGGATCATGGCCGCCAAGCGCACCCCCGAGCTCGTGCCGCTCTGCCACGCGATCGCGCTGACCAGCGTCGCCATCGAGCTGGAGGTCGGTGACGGTGAGGTCCGCATCACGTCGACCGCACGAGCAAACGACAAGACCGGCGTCGAGATGGAAGCGCTTACCAGCGCCTCGGTCGCCGCGTTGACCATCTACGACATGCTCAAGGCGATCGATCGGGGCATGAGCTTTCGCGTAGCCCTCGCTAGCAAGGACGGTGGGCGCTCCGGGAGTTGGGCAAGAGGCCAGGATCGGGCCGAGCGGCCGAGTCGACGATCATGATGGACCTCTCTTCGTTGCGCGCAGTGCTCGTCGCGGGCAAAGGCGGCGTTGGCAAGACGACCGTCACCGCGGGACTCGCGCGCGCTGCGGCAGCCGCGGGCAAGCGAGTGTTGGCCGCGGAGGTCTCGTACGAGATCGACTCTCCCACGCCGCTGGCGGACGTGTTCGGCGTCCCGCACGCCAGCGAGGACCCGATCGCCATCGGACCCAACCTCTCGATCGCCCTGCTCACACCGCATGCGGGGCACCTCCACTTCTTGCGAGACGCGCTGCCTATGCGCGTGCTCGCGGACGCCGCGATGAAGAGCGCCGCCATTCGACGCTTCTTGCTCGCCGCGCCCTCGCTAGCGGAGATGGGCGTTCTCTATCGAATCTTGGATCTGCTGCGCAAGCGTCGCTACGACGGCTCGTTCGAGCACGATCTGTTGATCGTCGATCTCCCTGCTACGGGGCATGCGCTTGGCCTGGCGCAGGTCCCGAGTGCGATCTTGAAAGTGGTGACGCGCGGCCCGATCCACGACGCGGTCCTCGAAGGGTTGCGCTTGCTCACGGATCCGAAACAGACCGGAACGCTGCTCGTCACGCTGCCAGAGACATTGCCGGTGAGCGAAGCGATCGAGCTCGCGCGCGGCATCGGTGCGCACAAGATCCCGCTCGCTGGTGTGATCGTGAATCGCGTTCCAAACGATCCGTTCACCGTCGAAGAGCGCGTGGCGCTAAACGGGATGCACATCGACAACGCCACGATGCTCGGCGCGCGCTCGCTACCGAGGATCGATCGTGCCAAGGAGTCGATCGCACGTCTCAAGAAGGAGCTCGGGCATCCGCCGATCACGCTGCCAGAGGTGCTGGACGAGACGCAGCTCGAGGCGATGATGTCCGACGCATTCGGCATCGGGAGGTCCAAGTGAGGCGCGCGGATAACGCTCCGTTCACGAGCGATCTCGTGCGCGACAAGCAGGTCATCGTCTGCTGCGGCGCAGGCGGCGTCGGCAAGACCACCACGGCGGCAGCAATTGGCCTCGCCGGCGCGCTGGAGGGTCGGCGCGTGCTCGTGCTCACGATCGATCCCGCGCGCAGGCTCGCCGAGGCGATGGGGATCCCCGCTGGGGGTCCGACTCCGGCGCGTGTGCCGCGCGAGCTCGTGCAGACCGGCGAGCTCTCGGCGTGGATGCTGGACCCACGCGTCGTATTCGAGGACATGGTGCGGCGCCTGAGCGACACCAAGGACCGCGCCGATCGCGTGCTCGGCAACAAGCTCTATCTCGCGCTGCGAGATCTCATCGCGGGCATGCAGGAGTACACCGCGGCCGAGGCGCTCTACATGTTCCACGAGAGCGGCGACTACGATCTCGTCGTGCTCGACACTCCGCCCTCGCGCAACGCGCTGGAGTTCCTCGAGGCGCCGCGCAAGCTCGCGCTGTTCTTGGACGAGAAGATCATCGGCGTGTTCTTGCCTGGCGCGAGCGGAGGCGGCGGGATGTTCTGGAGTCGCGCGCGAGGCCTAGTGTCGAGCGTGTTCGATCGCATCTTCGGCGAAGGCTTCATGGAGGACCTACAGTCGTTCTTGAGCGGATTTTCCGGCATGTTCGCGTCGATGCGCGGCCACGCGGACGCCGTGCGCTCTCTGTTGACGAGTGACCAATCGAGCTTCATCGTCGTCACCAGCCCGGACAGCGCGGCGCGAACCGAAGCGCGCTTCATGCAAGAGAAGCTGCGCGAGATGCGCCTGCCCTTCTCGGGCTACGTGCTCAATCGAAGCTGGGCATATACGCGCGGGCTCATCTCGCCCACGACGCTCGGCGTTGGAGCGACGCCCGAAGCCAAGAGCGCCATCGCGAAGCTGGAGGCGCTCGCGGCGCACGAACAGAGGCTCGCCGAACGAGATCGCCTCATACTCAACGAGCTGCGTGGAGACGGCGCGTGCGAGGCAACCGCGACGCCTCACCTCGGCGCCGCGATCGAGGATTTTGCCGGTCTGCTCACGCTCGCGACCGGATTGCGCGAGCCGCGCGCCGAGAAGGACTGAGCCCGGCCCGACGCGTTGACCCTCGTGGAGCGCGAGATGAGACGATCTTCATCGTGGGGCTCGGCTGTCATCTCTTGATCTCCGCGCTCGTCGTCACCCAGATCGCGGCTTGCACTTGGGGAACCTTCGACGGCCGGAATGCCGCGAGCACTCAGAGCCTGCCCGTCGATCCTGCGCTGGGGCAGAACGCGCTCTCGATCTACGAAGGCGTCCACGCGGAGATTGGCAAGCGCCTGGTGATTTCGATGTAGGGGCGCGCGCGACGAGCAAGTCTCCGACGGTTCGCTTCACGCGTGGGCTCGCGTTGGGCGCCGGGCCGCATCACCCTGGCAGCGAGAGCGTGAGGTATGAACGGTTCGGGAGGGCCTCAGTGCAGCTATCTGAACTCGAACAACTCCGCGCCCAGCCCTGGCTATTCGTCTTTCGCGATGCCCGGCGACGTCGCCATGTTGATCAATCTTTCGCCCGGCCCGAAGTTCTGGGTCGGCGTGGATTGGTACCTCGACTTCGCGCCAGAGCTCGTCGTTCAAGCCGACGCACGCGTCCCATCGCAATACACGACGAACGGTGATGCGACGATACTGCACGGACCGCAGTTCTTCATCGGTACGGTCCTCGGTGTGGGCTTCGGGCATTGAGCCTGTGCTAATCCCACGCGCATGTGGATCGACCTCTCCGATGCGCCGATCGACGCCGCCCGCGTGACAGCGGAGGTGTCGCATGCGAGCGCCGGCGCGATCGACGTGTTCTTCGGGTG
>JAYVYD010000003.1:0-5184 GCA_043784605.1 Myxococcales bacterium
TGGTCGCCGAGGGTGAGTCGCCGGATGACGGCGGTCTTGTAATAGGGAGGGGCTCTCGCGGGAGCGCGCACCGGCGGTTCGTTGGGCTCACCTAGGTGAGATTTGCGCCGTCGTCAGGATGATGCGCGTGGCGCCACCGAGGTGGACGCTCCAGAGGTGCCCCTCGTCTGCGGTGATGATCGACGTGTCGGAGAACTCGACGTCGAAGCAGCGGTGCCCATACATGACCGGCGTCGCGTCGACGATGCGACACGCGTGGCCGTGCTCGTCGAAGACCTCGTCGCCGATGCGCAGCTCGCCCATCGTGGACCAGCCGTTCGGCGTCGGAATCGGCGTGTCGATCGCAAGCGCCTTGGAGACCTTGTGGCCCGATGCGATTGCGACGCGCTTGTGATCGCGGACCGCGAGGATGATGTCGCGCTGCTTCTCCCAAGGCTCGACGCCGAGCACGTCGCGGAAGAAGGCGACGGGATCTGATTGGTAGCGCAGCGACGGCCACGAGAGCGTCGACGCCGTCGCGGCGATCGCCGCAGCCACGCGAGCGAGGTCGCCGAATGGCGTGCGTGCACTCTCGTGATCGCGACGTGCTCGTCGTTTGATTTGTTCGGAGTGGGGCGCCGTCACGAGCGACAACATGTGTCGCTCGATCGCGCTCGCCGTTACATTCGGCGTTACCTTCGCGCCGTTACCTCAGAATGTAACAGGATGGTTCACGCAAGACTACAGAGCGTGCTCGTTCGAGCTCTTGGCGGGGTCTTGAGTCGAGCCGGCATCGAATACTTCACACCGTCTGTGCCCACCGTTGCGAGGATCGCCCGAAGGGAGCAACGCGAGACGACGCGAGAACACGAGGTTTTGGCTGTGCCGTGCGATGCCTGACGACGCGATCCGCGAAGCAGCCAGGCTCGCTATCAACGCGGGCGACGTCGCGCTCGCTCGCGGACTGCTCGATCTCATTCCCCGGGTACATTGATCGCACTGGTGACGCGAAAGCCCACACGCGCGAGCAGCGAGGTCGGACATACATACACCGACGAATCGATCGTGGCTCTTGAACGGGCGTGGACATGTACGAGTCATCCATGATGACCTTGAGGACCGTGGAGGTAGCATGCGATTCTCGATGATCACCCCTGGTTTGCTCATTGGCGCAGTCGCAGTGCTTGGAGCCTTCGGTGCGTGCAATCCTGACGTTCCAGTCTCTCAGCCCAATGGCTTCACGCCGTTCCGGCAGAGTGAGACGAGTGCTGTCTATGTCGCGGCTACTGACACCATCATCGTCACGTACAACGATCTAAGCGGCTTCGACGAAGTCGGTGTCTCGAACCTCGTGCCAAAGACTCCTGGGATCAAGAATGGTGTCTGGGATGGTCAGAGCTTCGCTGGCTACGCGGTGCTGCCAAACATCGGCAGCAACCTTGCGTTCGCCCCTTGGAAGCCGCAACCGCCCATTCAGCCGCTCCAACCGCAACCCCCGCTTCCAGGAAAGCCACCCCAGCTCCTCCCTCTCATCATGAGAGGAGATCCTGCGGTCGCGACCAACGGCAAGCGACTCCTCTACGCAAACCTCGCCTACACCGACTTCGACGATCTTCGGAACGTGCCAAGGAAGAACGGCGTTGAGCGAGGACCAGACGCGCTGGCGATCGCAGTCGACGACACTGGTACTGGCGCGTTCGGCGCGCCGTATGTGGCTGGACAGTTTCCTGGAGTCTTCGTCGATCAGTCGTCTCTGTCGATGGTGGGCAACACGGCGGTCGCCGCCTTCGACGATGGGCAAGCCGGGGCGAGGCTGGGAGACATCTGGTTGCTCACGACGGACTCGAGCGGGACGCCGAGTCAGTTTTGGGCTCCAGAAAATCTCGTCACGGATCCAGTAAACCCCCTCGCCAATTGGGTCCGTGGACGCGGGCGCGCGATTGTGAAGCTCGCATCGCCTACGCTCGGCTATCTCGCATACATGGAGGACGACTTTACTGCCTCCAATGGCAAGGTCATCTCTTCCAATGCGCACTACGTCGTCGTCCGACTGACGCGCAGCGGGCTCGGCTCACCATGGGATACTCAGGAGATCTTCCGCTTTCAGCCGCTGTTCTCAACTGCGGTTTCGGCTTCTGGTCGAAGCGTGGACGGCAAGCTGTCGCAGTGGCAAGACCTCAATCCGCTCGGCTTCGACATTGGCAACGGAGGAACCGAATTGCATCTCGTTGCAAGGGACCAGGCCTCGCCGCAGGCGTCTACCAGCGTACGATACTTCCATTGTGACGACACCGGGTTCGCGTGCGCCAACTTTTCAAACTGGACGCGCGAAGCATTCCAAACGACACCAGGCGGAGAGTTCCAACCTTGGGTCGTAGCGGATCCCCGGCCTGGAATTAGTCTCGCTGCGGTGTCCTGGTATCAGCAGCAAGGAGGTACTGATCGCTTTCAGGTGGTCGGTGTCGAGGTGGGCTCAGACCAAGCGATGCCGCACGTCGTTCAGCCGTTGCAATTTGGTCCGTTCGAGCCGTGCCTCACACCAACGGATCCCAACACGGGGCTCCAGACTTTCGGTGACTATGAATCAAGTGTCTGGCTACCCTACTCAAGCACAAATTTTCTCGAGTCGCGCCAGCAGCCACAGTGGGCCACGATGTACACGCGGTCGACGCAATGCACGGGGAAATCGCTGGATGGCCTCACTCTTAGCAACGTGGTCACCGATCAGGCGATCGGTGCCACGCGCTGGTCTGCGTTGTGAAGGCCTGGCTTGCGGTCGTCCTCACGACGACAGCGTGCGGCGGAACTTTCATCGCTGCGCTGCAAGACGCGAGCTTCGATGATGCCGCGGCTGTGCCGGACAGCAGTGGTGATTCAACAGCGGTCAACGACGTCCAGGTGGACTACGCATCATGGTTCGCGCAGTTCGACGCCGGAACCTACGATGGCCGAGACCCACCACTACCCGGTGAGTACCCAATGGTGGATGGAGGCGGACCTTGCAATGTGCTTGGCCAGTGCCTTCCCTTTGCGAATTGCGACGACTCCACTGGATGGTGTTGCTCCGGAGAAGGCAAGACCCTCTCGTCAGGGGTTGCTGGCTGCGAGTGTGGCAACACACTTGGGTGCTTGCCTCCGCAGGTCTGTTGCTATTTCCCTGACGTCTTTGTTCCAAGTTGTGCAGCATCGTTGGACGCCTGCCCGGGCGGGCACACACCATGGAAGTGAAGGCTCGAATCTTAGTGATTGTGTTCGTGTCGGGCTGTGGCGGCATCGCCATCATCGAGCCGGACGGTGGGTCCGTGGATGCCACCGTCGATGCTGCAGACGCTGCTCGCGACGGCGCGAGAGACGCACCCGGGAGCATGCCATGCACAACGAACAGCGAGTGCTTCGGTCACTCTTTGTGCGTGTCGAACATCTGCTGTGCGGGTTGGTCGGTGGTGGACGGTGTCTGCATGTGCGGAGCGACGGTCGGTGGCTGCTTCATCGGCGACGCCTGCTGTTTCAACGCAGATGCCGGCGGTCCGGCATGCCAGCCCAGCGGTTGCGCGTTGCACTAGCCGCAGCCCCGCGGGTGATCGTTGCGGAAAATCTTGCCACTCTAATGCGGGGGGCCCCCTCAATTCCGGCACGAGATCCAACTCTTTCTCCGCGCGGGTCATATGCAGACGAACGCCGCGTCGCGCGGAACGCCAGTCAACGCGAAACTAGGCCGTGAGCGATCATGCCTTCCACCAGCACCGTTGCTCGTTCCTCAACGGTTACCCCATTGGCTTCTAGGTCCACGCCCTCAAACCTGCGTGCGTTGTCGACCACCCAGTCGATGTACCGATCGAGCGACACGTCCTCGACGCCGAACGCGATGTCTTGCATCGCCTTGACGATCTGAATCGGTGTGCCTTGGAACACGCGGCCGTCGCGTGTGGTGATCTTCATCGTCGCTTCTCCTTTCGTCGTTGGCGCCAGTCGCCCGAGGTGATGAGCGGCGCGTGGTCCACTTGGTCGCGCGGCAGGAGGTACGTCTCCGCGGCGTTACCGTCGGCGAGCGTGATGGTGTGTCGCTCGTAGTAGCTCGGGTGTCCCTCGAGCGAATCGAGGCGCGCGAGCGTGAGCTCGTCGACTTCGTAAAGTTCGCCGACGATCGCGTGTGAGCCGTCGGCCACCATCGCTGGGTACGAGCCGAGATCGTGCAGCGAGAAGCTCGGCGCGGTTCGAGCCTCGCCGACGAAGCGAGCTCCTTCGAGCACTCGGTGATTGCGCTCGCCGCCCAGCAAGGAGCCATAAACGAATATCGTGATCACGGCGGACCTCCGGCGACCGCGAGGACGAGCGCAAGTCGATCGAAGCCGTGCTTCAAGTACGCGCGCTGGATCACATCGAAGTACTGCGGCGCGGGCGACCATCGGACGAAGTCCTCCTCGGGTTGCATGTAGACCTGGACGCGGCGGCGACGCGCGCGCTCGTCGACGACGATTCGCGTGACGCGTTGGTACGCGTACGGCGAGCCCTCGAAGCGATCGAGAACGGCGACCTCGTCGCGAGGGATCGCGTAGAGCAAGCCTGCGACTTCGTGGCCGCGCTTGCGCATTACGCTGGCGACGGCACCGCCCCAGCGATGGCTGAATCCGCCAAACGCAAGCGCGTGACCCGGCAGTGTCGCGCGCGCATGGCGGCGAGCACCGGGGCAGCGCTCGCGCATCTGCCGCTCATCGAGGTTCGATCCGTACGCGAAGTAGAGCACTCCGCGCATCTTGCCCTTGGAGCCGCTCACGCTGCCACCACGTTGCCTTCAGTGGGCTCGTCGGAGCCCGGCGCGGGGGTAGGCGCCGGGCGCGCGCGGCGATCGCGACGCTCGCCCTTCCAGGCCGCGGAGCCGGCGAGGCGCTTGGTGAGGTGCAGGCGCGCGGTCTTGAACTCATTGCCGATTAGGCCGAGGCTCAAGAGGAATACTCGAAAGTCATACTTGGCAGTCGCCGCGTTGAACTCGCGGCGCTTGCTCGATGCGGCCTTCGACACCAGGCCCTTCGCGGCGAGCGCGAGCACCAATTGAACGTAGCCCTTGATCTCGCCGGCATGCAGAGTGCCGTTGAAGTAGCGGAACTCAAGAGCGTAATCGATTTGAGCGCGGTTTGTCGAGGCGCGGGCGTGCGCTGAAACGCTCGTGGAGGCGTCTGAACGTCTGGGGCTGGGCCGAGTCGAGCT
>JAYVYD010000004.1:0-6328 GCA_043784605.1 Myxococcales bacterium
GTCGTTCGGCATGACCTCCAAAATTTCGAAGCTCTTCCTCCTTGCCGCCCTTGGACTCCTCGCGGCGGCGCCCGCTTGCACTGCCAACGTCCACGACAACACGATCAACATCACCGATCCGAAGGTCTCGTTCGACACCGGCGTGAACAACGGCGACGTCAAGCCCGATCAGGATCTACCAATGACGGTCACGGCGACCAACGTCTACCTCGTCGACCCGAAGGCCACGCCGCCGGCGGACCACGTGTCGGACGCAGGGCACCTTCAGTTCTACTTCGACAGCGTGGACTCGGCGCCGATCATGATCACCGCGCAGGTGAAGGTCACCGTTCGCGTCCCGACGGCTGCGACGAAGGGCCCGCACAAGATGATCTGCCGCATTCACAAGCACGACGGCACGCCAACCGCCGCCATCTTCGAGGTCAACATCACGGTGAACGTGACGATTGGCGCGACGGACGCGGGGATGCCTGTCCTCGACGCCGCAATCGATTGACGTCGCTACCCCCCCCAGGCCCCGACCTGGGGCCCAACCGAGGTGTCGCCATGGCAGGCTTCGTCGAAGACATCGAACGGCTCGTCGGGAAAAATTCGGAGTTTCGCCGCGTGCTCTACACGGCGAAGAACTGTCAGCTCGTCATCATGGCGCTGAAGCCCCAAGAAGAGATTGGTACCGAGGTGGAGCGTAGGAAAATCAAAGCGGTTTCTCCGGGACTCGACTGAACGGAAGGCGCGGGCTTGAGAGCGTTGGGATGTATGTGGACGGAACTCGGGGTTTGGGCCGACGACATTTCGTGCCGACTTTGGCCCCATTGTCGGTAGCAAGACGGGGCCTCGACCGCGACCCGTCGCGCGTCTAAGCAGCCTCGTCGCCGAAGGCGGCTCTCCTGAGGAGCCCCGAGAAAAACAGCCCGATGGAAAGATAGTGAGCATGGTGTCCTCCATCCGTCGAGATGCAGCGCGCATGCGGTGACTGCGCGCGGCGTCCTTTCCCACGAAGTGGTGGAACAGAAGTGAGGCACACGCGCGACGTGTGGCGGACCTGCCGAGGGGTATGTGCGCTCTCGGAGGGTCCGACGGCGGCGCCCGCGCGAACGTAGACCTGGGCCTTGGCCGGAATGTTGATGTCCGAGATCAGAGGACCAGACAGACCGCATACGCTTGGCCCGATCGGAGAGCTAGAGAAGCTGGGCTCCGCCTCAACAATCGTCAAGCGGGGCTTGTGTTCGCGGCGTCAAAGTCTATTGTCGAAATTTATGCTGCAAGATTTCATTACGGCGAATCGGGAAGACATCTTGGATCGCATGCGAGAGCGTGTTGCCGGGAGAAACGCTCCACTCGCGACAGAAGTAGAACTCAAAGGCGTTCCCGTATTCTTCGATCAGTTGTGCGAGGCGTTGCGCAAGGCCACGGCGAACGAGAACGCCGACCAGCGCGAAATTCAAGTCACAGCGAGTCAGCGCGGCACTGATCTTTTTCACCAAGGGCTGACAGTCGCGCAGGTCGTTCACGACTACGGTGATCTTTGCCAGGTCATCACGTCACTCGCGGTCGACCAAGACGCGAGCATCCCACCGGGTGAGTTTCGAACACTCAATCTTTGCCTCGATGACGCCATCGCTGGCGCAGTGGCGGGTTACGCCGAGCAGCGCGAACGATCCATCTCTGATGCAGGCACCGAACGGCTGGGCGCCCTCGCTCACGAGATGCGTAACCTCCTCAACACTGCCATCATGTCTTTCGCGAGCATCAAACGGGGAGTCGTCGCTCCAGGCGGCAGCACCAGCGCGATTCACGAGCGAAGTCTGTTGCGACTCAACACACTAATCGATTGCTCACTCGCAGACGTGCGGCTCGACGCAGGCATGCAAAACCTGGAGCGAGTCCCTCTCTGGGAGATCATCGAAGAAGTAGAGATCGGCGCCACGATGGTCGCTCAAACGCGAGACATCCAGTTCGCAGTGAGCACGACGGATCATGCCCTCTTCGTCGATGCCGATCGGCAGATTCTTTGCGCAGCAGTCGCCAACTTGCTCCAAAACGCATTCAAGTTCACTCGCCCCAAGAGCATTGTCCACCTCCGCACCACCACCAGCGAAGACCGCGTCCTCATCGAGGTCGAGGACGGATGCGGCGGTCTTCCACCCCACAATGCTGAGAGTCTGGTCCGCCCCTTCCAGCAGCAGGGGGAGAATCGAACTGGCCTGGGCCTGGGACTCTCGATTTGCCTCAAGGCGGTCAAGGCGATCAAGGGCGAGCTTCGCATCAAAGACTTGCCTGGGCAGGGGTGCATCTTCACGATCGATTTGCCCCTCCAACCTCCCCCTCCCACACCCATTCACGCACGTAAGCCGAAGTTGACGGCTGGGCAGTTGCCTTCGGGTGGTGGTCAGCTCACGCAATCAGCCTCTCAAAATCGCGCCGGCTAACGAGCTAGCCTCTCAACAGCATCCAGATCGAGCGCACGCCCATCGCGGCTCCGACGGCGATGAGCAAGTAGCCCATGGCGTGCACCGCGCGCTCTCGCGTTTTAGGCGAAATGTGTTTACCGATTTTTTTGACGATCGCAAGCAGCACGAAAAACCGGGCGATGACTCCACATGCTGCGCCGATGGCGACGGGAATCGCTTGGAGCAAACCAAACGCGAGCAGACCTGCGCCGTGCAACGCTGCGATGACCGCCGTCCAAGAGACGAGCAATGTTGGATCGACTTTGGCCAATTGTCGGTCGAGAGCAAGACGGGCCTCGAGCGCGACCCGTCGCGCGTCTAAGCAGCCTCGTCGCCGAAGGCGGCTCTCCTGAGGAGCCCCGAGAATGAACAGCCCGATGGAAAGATAGTGAGCATGCTGTCCTCCGTCCGTCGAGATGCAGCGCGCATGCGGTGACTGCGCGCCGCGTCCTTTCCCACGAAGTGGTGGAACAGAAGTGAGGCACGCGCGACGTGTGGCGGATCTGCCGAGGGGTATGTGCGCTCTCGGAGGGTCCGACGGCGGCGCCCGCGCGAACGTAGACCTGGGTCTTGGCCAGAATGTTGCTCTCCGAGATCAGAGGACCAGACAGACCGCATACGCTTGGCCCGATCGGAGAGCTAGTGAACGGCTTCAGTGAATCCAACGAACACGAACACGAACACGCGCACGAACCGGACGGCCTGCCGGAGTACGACAACCAGCTGTCGGGCTTTCATCGCGCCTTCGAGCCCGAGCTTCATAAAATTCTGAGCGGCTTGCCGCTCACGCCGTCGATGAGGGTGCTCGATCTCGCCTGTGGCGACGGCTTCTACACTCGCCGCATCGCCGATCGCCTGGGGCCAGGCGGCTCGGTCACCGGCGTCGACCTCAACCTCGCCTACCTCGCCGCGGCAGAGCACGAGGCGATGCGGCACTCCGGTCCGGCTACGATCGACTTCGTCGAGGCGTCCTTCGATCAGCTGCCGTTTCCCGATGCCACGTTCGACTTCGTGTGGTGCGCGCAGAGCTTCTACAGCCTCCCTGAGCCCGTCGTCGTCCTCGGACACCTGGCGAGGGTCCTCCGGCCCGGCGGCGTCGTCGCGGTGTTGGAGAACGACACGATGCACCAGGTGTTCTTGCCGTGGCCGGTGAGCCTGGAGCTGCCGCTGCGCGAGGCGGAGCTGCGCGCGCTCTCCCTGGAGACGCGCAACCCGAGCAAGTACTACATCGGTCGCCGGCTGCCCGCGGTCTTCGCGTCGGCCGGTCTGCAGCCGCTCCAGATGGCGACGCGGACGATCGACCGGCAGGCCCCCTTTGGCGAAGCCGAGCGAGCCCTCTTGCAGAGCTATCTGGAGGAGCTCGAGGCTCGCGTCGCTCCGTTCCTCGACGCTGCCCGGCTCCATCAGCTCCGGGAGCTCGTGAATCCGAGCTCCCCGCGGCACCTGCTTCGCGAGCCCTACCTCACGATGACCTGGCTCAACGTCCTGGCCATCGGCCGCAAGCCGGCTCACTAAGATGCCCGCGCTCGGACCCCCGCTCCTCGCTGCTGCTTCACGGCTCATCGAGCACCTCGCCCGCAAGAAGGACGTGTTGCTTCTCACGACCAGCAACCGGTACGTGAAGCACGAGTGGGACGTCCCCAAGACGACGCAGCTGGCGCGGCGCATCGCGGAGGAGCTCGAGGGGCGCACGCGGGTGAAGGTGCTCGACGTCGCCAGCCTGCGAATTCACACCTGCGAAGGGAACATCAGCGGCGGGCGCGGCAACAACTGCGGCGTGAAGGACGCGAAGCTGCCCGACAAGCGCAAGAATCCCACCGGGCATCATCGCTGCTGGGCGTCCATCAACAACGCGGACGACGAGCTCTACAAAATCAGCCGCGCGCTGTTCCGCTCCCATGCTGTGGTCTTCTTCGTGTCGGTTCGATGGGGGCAGACCAACAGCGTGTACCAGCGCCTGTTCGAGCGCCTCAGCTGGATCGAGAATCGGATCACGTCGCTCGGGGAAAAACCGATTCCTCAGTTGAAGAGGCTCGAGGCGGGGATCGTTCTGTTCGGACACAACTGGAACGATCAGCAGGTCATGAAGACCCAGATGAAGAACTTCGAGTGGTTCGGATGGAAGGCCCCGGACGCGCTCAGCTTCAACTGGCAGTACACGAGCGACGCCGAAGAGGAGTCCCGGCAGTCCTACTGCGACGCCATCGAAGACTTCCGTAAGCTCGTGCCGCTCCGAATTCGGCGCGGCGCGGCCGACACCACGCGTCGCGCGCGCATGCTCACGTGAGGGACGTCACGTGGTCGTCGTCGTTGCGGAAGAAGTGCTGTGGCGGGGGGCCTTCATTGGCGCTGGGTCACGCCTCGTTCCGCGACGCGTGGCGGCAATTTTGTCCGTTGTCACATATGCCGCCGTGCAACTGGGCACCGGCTCCTGGGTGGTCGTGCTCGCCGCGCTCGTGTGCGGAGCGTTCTGGAGCACGGAGCGCCTCGTAACGGGCTCGCTCGTCGCTTCGCTCGTGTCGCACGCGATCTGGACCTTCGCCATCATCCACTTCTATCCGGTCACCGCCTCCTGAGCGTGCGCGCGCACGCATCCTGCAAACGAGCAGTGCGGAGGTTCTAAAATGTCCCAGACCGATCGAGATCAGCTCCGAGCACTCATTCAGCAATTCCACAGCGGGATGCTCGTCACCCGAACGCCGGAGGACACCCTGCACGGTCGCCCCATGGCGATTGCCAAGCTGGAGGACAACGACGACATTTTCTTCGCGACCAGCATCGAGTCCGGAAAAATTGGGGATGTGGAGAGCGATCATCAAGTCGTGCTCACCCTCCAGTCCTCCGCGGCGTGGGTCTCCGTGAGCGGGCCCGCGCGCATCATCCAGGACCGCGCGAAGATCGAGGCCTACTGGAACGAGGCGATGAAGGTGTGGTTTCCGAAGGGCAAGACCGATCCATCGCTATGCTTGCTCCGGCTGCGTCCGGCGCAGGCCGAGTTCTGGGACACGCAGGGAACGAAGCGACTGCGCTACCTGTACGAAGCCGCGAAGGCCTACGTGACGGGCACGACTCCCGAGGCCCTTCCCGGCCAACACGGCGAGGTCAAACACCTCTGACGACGCGCGTGGCCAGAAGGGCGGCGAGGGCGTGTAGGTGAAGCAAAACGGTTTCCTGCAGCAAAGGTCCAGCACGGAGCTCCGATTTCGTTTCCATATTCCCCCTTTATCGGCGATCGAGCGTCAAAGTGCTCAAATCACCGAGCGAAATCGAGCGATCGGACCAAGTTGGGACTCCTGGCGGAGGAAGCGCGCTAGCCTTGCAGCCTCAGATCGAGCAGCGCGACTCTGGGCGCGAATGCGCCGTGGAAAGCGATGGTAGTGCGGAGAAGCCAGTCGATCGCGCTCGGCCAGGCGACGCGGTCGTGCAGCTTCATCGGCTGATTGAGAACGATCGTCTTCATGCGCTTATCGGGGTACGGATTCCACTGAAGCTCTGCGCCAATCTCCTGCTCTATCTTGTCGCGCGTTTTCTCGAGCACGTTCGCCACGTCGGCCGTGCTCACGCGAGAGCGCGTCTCGAACATGTGCTCATCTTGCTGCTCGACATCGTGCCCGTCGAGAAACACGGCGTGGATGTGCGGGTTGAGCTTCATGTCCGACGAGGTCCGTTGCAACGCGATCACCGCTCCGCAGCGCTTGCCATACAACCTCGACACCACGTTGGTGAACACACGCGTCAACGCGGACCACAGCGCTCCGTCGTAGGCCAAGCGCTTGCGCCACGCGAACGGCATCGTCAGCACCCACTGACGCAACGGCACCTCGCGCGGCATCACGTCGTCCATCAAGTGCGCCGCTGTCGCGCACATCTTCCGTCCC
>JAYVYD010000005.1:0-14973 GCA_043784605.1 Myxococcales bacterium
TGCTCACCGCCGGATCCATGCCGCCGTAGCCTTCGATCACGCTGATGATCTTCATGGTCCGCGGGTCGACGAGGAGGTTCGTCGGGAGTCCGACGGGGCCCATGGGCGCGAAGCTGAAGCTCGGATCCGCCATCACGTTGGCGAGCGCCGAGAGCTTGAACTGATTGCGCCACTGGAGCGCGGTGGAGGTGTCCGCCGGCTTGTGCTGGATGTTCTCCACCATGAGCGTCACGATCATGACTCCCTGCGCGGACCAGGTCTGCATGTCCGTGGGGAGATCGGCCGCCTCTTGCTGGCACGGGCCACACCACGTCGCCGACTCGTCCATCAAGATGGCGTTGATGCCCTTCTTGCCGTCGCAGTCGAAGATGTCTCTGGCCGTGAGTGTCGTGATCGCGCTGCTGCCCTTGACGTAGCCGTCCCAGGTCAAGTCCGGCGAGACGATCTTGCCCTGACCGATGCCGTAGGGACCCGAGGGATAGGGGCACGGCGGCGGCGCGGTGTCCGGCGGGTCCACCACGCTCGCGTCGGCGCTGATCGGATTGCCGGCTTCATCGACGGTCGTGCCACCGTCGGGCGACGCCTCCGTCACGTGGACGACGGTGTTCGTACACGCGAAGCCGAAGCCGAGCGTAAGGATCAAAGCGGCAGTCGTCGTTGTGGCCTTCAACATGACAAAAGTCTACGTCGAAACCGAGCTCACGCGACCTGAAAAGGCCTAAATCGCGGCGATGGACACGCAGCGGCGGCGGACGATTCGGCCGTAGACGGTCAGCCGAGCGCTTCCAGCGCCTTCAGCAGCGCGTTGGCTTGCTCGGCCATCGATTGCGTGGTCATGGGCGCGGCCTCGTGGATCTCGACGAGGTCGACGAGCTCTTCGGGGACGTCGATCAAGAATCGACACGGCGTACGAGGTGCGAGCTTGCCGCGCATCGCGCGATTCCTGCAGCGGCTAATGGTCAATCGCTCTTTGGCCCGAGTGATACCGACATAGAACAGTCGTCGCTCTTCTTCGATGTCGCTCGCGTAGTCGCCGTCGGTGGAGTCCGTCTTGCCGACGACGCTCGCTCGCACGTCGGTAGCCTTCGTGTCGATGGTGCGCGAGTGCGGGAGCAAGCCTTCTTCACACCCGATCAAGAACACGGTCTCGAACTCGAGTCCCTTGCTGCCGTGGAGCGTGGAGAGCGTCACGCGGTCCGTCTTGTCCTCTTCGTCGTCTGTGTTGTCGAGCGAGAGCGCGCGCAGGAAGGAGGCGAGCCCGCTCTCCCCCGTGGGATCGCCGCCGGCCTTGATTTCTCGGGCTTCGCGACTCGTGAACGTCTGAAACAGGCCTTCGATGTTGCCCCATCTCCGCGCCGACGCGGTCACCCCGCCGCTCGCCGCGTCGAGGTCCGCGCGGAGCTTGATGGTGTCGCAGAGCTCTCGCGCCGCGTCGCTCGCCCGCATGCGCTCGACGAGGAGACGCTTGCGAAGCTCACCCATGGTGCGCTCCAGATCTTTGCAGCCGTCGCGCGCGACCGTCGGCAAACCGTCCAATGCGTCGACGCGCTCGACCGCCTCCCAGAGCGACCACCCCTTCGCGAGCGCGTGCTGAGTGAGCTTCTCGACGCTGCCGTCGCCGATGCCGCGCGCCGGGTAATTGACGATTCGCCGCAAGCTGATCTCGTCTTGTCGATTGAGCGCCAATTTCAAATAGGCCAATACGTCTTTGACTTCTTTGCGCTCGAAGAACTGCTGGCCGCCGACGACGCGATACGGCACGCCCTGTTCGCGCAGCGCGTCCTCGATGAGCTTGGCCTGTCCGTTGGAGCGATAGAGCACGGCCATCTCTTTGGGCTTCTTGCCGTGATCCTTCATGAGCTCGCGGAGCTCCCGCGCGACGAATCCGGCCTCGATCTCGGGCGTCGGACACACGGCAACTCTCACTTTGTCTCCGCCAGACTTGGCCGTGAACAACACCTTCTTGTGCTTTGTGTCTGGCCTCTTGGAGATCACGGCGTTCGCGACCTCGAGGACTGGCGCGCGTGATCGGTAGTTCTGCTCGAGCTTGATGACCTTGGCGCCCGCGAAGTGATCCTCGAACGAGAGGATGTTCTTCACGTCCGCGCCGCGCCACGCGTAGATGGCCTGGTCGTCGTCACCGACTACGAACGCGTTGTTGTTCGGCCCGGCAAGCAGGCGCAGCATCTCCATCTGCGCGCCGTTGGTGTCTTGATATTCGTCGACGAGCAAGAAGCGATATCGCTCGCGCCAGCGCTCGAGCACGTCCGCGCGATCCTGCCACAAACGCGCCACTTCGCAGACCAGGTCGTCGAAGTCGTACGCGTGGAAGTTGCGGAGCGCGGCTTGATACTTGGGATATACGGAACAGGCCACTTCGTCGTAGTCGTCCGCACCCGTGCCTGCGTCCACGCGCCGCCTGTACTCCTCCGGAGTGATGAACGCGTTCTTCGCCAGAGAGATGCGCGACATGACGCTCGGGATGTCGAACTTCTTGCCGTGGTCCGCCCCACGTAGGAGCTCCTTGATCGCGCCCAGGCAGTCGCCTTGGTCGAAGATCGTGAACGCACCGCCGTGCGCGCCTCTCTCTTTGGTGAGCACGGAGAGTCCGAAGGAGTGGAACGTGCTGATCGTCGCGTCTTTGACGCTCGGGTTCTTGGTCGCCTTACCGAGCGAGTGGACGCGCTCGGCCATCTCGGTGGCGGCCTTGTTGGTGAACGTCACCGCGAGAATGCTGCGCGCAGGCACGCCGCGCTCGATGAGCCGCACGATCCGCTGCGTGATGACGCGCGTCTTGCCCGAGCCGGCACCCGCCAACACCAGCATCGGACCGGCGTGGTGCTCTATGGCGGTTTTCTGAGCTTCGTTGAGCGGGACAGGCTGCATCGGTTCGCGTCGAGGGCGGTACGAACCACGTCCGCAGCGGCGATGGAAGATTGACATCACCGCGTGACGAGCTTTTCCGCGGCACCCAAGAACCGGGCGCGAGCCGGGTCGAACGATCGTGCGCAAACTCGCCCTCGTGTCTACGGTCGCTCTGCTTTTGGCCTCATTCGCGCTTGCGCAAGGACCGAGCCCGACGCCGTCCCAGACTTCGTCTCCGACTCCTTCTTCAACGTCGACTCCGACTCTGACGCCGACTCCGATGGCCGCCGCGCCTTCGCCGGTGACTGCGGTCGTCTCTCGCGCTCGCGAAGAGGTTGTCCGGCGCGTGTCGTACGACGCGAGCTGGTTTGCGATCAGGTATCCCAACGGCGATCCCGACCCGAGCGTGGGCGTATGCACTGACGTAGTGATTCGCGGCTATCGCGCCGCCGGCGTGGACTTTCAGAAGTTGGTGCACGAGGACGTCGTGCGGAACCTCGCCGCGTACGACCCATGGGTGAAGGTCATCGACTCCAATATCGATCACCGGCGCGGTGGCCCGCTCATGACCTACTTGAATCGCCACGCGAAGAAGCTGCCCAACGACGACAATGGCACCTATCTCGCGGGCGACATCGTGGTCATTGCGTTCAACGCCTGCCCGCGGTGCTCACCGCAGCATATCGGAGTCGTCAGCGACAAAACGGGGCCGCGCGGAGTGCCACTGATGATCCACAACATGGGCCCAGTCCCGAGCGAAGACGACACGCTCGATGCGTGGACCCGTATTGGCCACTATCGTGTCTTTTAGGCGTATTCAAAAGGCGCGTTTAAAGGCCCGTTTTGGGGGCGCGTTCTCTAGGCGATTGCGCTCAGGGACAGGTGCCCTGGAGCCGGGCCTTGTCGCACGTGTTGCCGCATGCGGTGTAGCAGGCGCAGTAGTTGTCGACGCACTTGAGACAAGCCGCGTGGTCCGCGGTTGCTGCTGCCTTGGAGCTGCAGTCGGTAAACGCGCTCGTGCAGGTCGACTCCTCGGTGCTCGTGCAGACCTTGCTGCTGCACGCCAGTTCGTTGGCGGCGAAGGTGCTGACGACGATGGCGGCGACGATGAAAGAGACAAGCGATCGAATCATGGGGTCCTCATTATCAGTGATTGACCAGGCCGTGATGCAGTTCGTCCGACGTCGACAAACAATTGTCGCCGCCTTCGGCGAACGACAACAACGGAGCGATTGGCTTCGCCAGCAACAATGTCACGAGAATGACTTGTCTCTAGAAGCGCGCGCCGAGCGACGCGAGGAACGTGCGGCCGCTCTGCACGATGGTGCGCTGCGTGAACTCGCCGCTCGGCACCGTGTCGTACTTCCAGTTGGTGAGGTTGTATGCGCCAACCGCCCAGCGCGCGCCGAGCGGCTCGATCTCGCCAGAGAACACGAGGTCCCAGACGAGGCCGGGGTCGGTCGTGGCTTGTGCGGGATCGGCCGTGTGGAAGTTGCCGTCATAGCGCGGCCCCTCGAAGGACAGTCGTGACATGAGCATCAACTGCCGTCCCACGATCGGAGCTGCGCCCTTGAGCGAGCCCAAGAGGAGCGGGGAGTTGGGCACCTCGCGCAGATCGGGCGCATTGGTGTAGCGAGCGCGCGAGACAGTGACCGAGCCCGAGAGCATCCACCCTTGCCGCCATTCGCGGCGCAGCTCTCCCTCGCCGCCAAAGATGAGGACGGGTGAGTGCGAGTTGGCGTACTGGTTCACGATGGCGCCGCTCGCCTGTGTCACATTGTTCAGCTCGATCAAGTTGGACACCGAGCTCACGTACCCCGCGACGGTTCCGACGATGGCGCTCGTGAAGCGGTGACTGTACTCCAGCTCACCGGAGTAGATTTGCTCCGGCTGTAGACCTTGAGGGCGGATCTGAGTCGCGGCTGTGAAGTAGAGCTCATAGACGCTCGGCGCGCGGAATGCCTTTCCGAAGAGCGCCTTGATCGTCCCTTTTTCATTGGGTTTGACGATAACCGCGAGTCGCGGATTGAACGCCGAGACGAAGTCGAACTTGTCCAGTGACGAGTAGTAGTCGACGCGCGCGCCCGCAGACAGCTTGAGCGCGCGCACCGGCGAGACATCGAAGTTGGCATATCCGGCGGCGACGCTGAAGGGGTCATTGCGGCCAGGGTTGCCTTTGTCGTCGAACACGACGGACTGCACGTCGTTCTCTCCGCGCTGGAACGTCTGGAAGTGGCGGATGAATGTCCCGCCGAGCGTCATGCGAAACGCTTCACTCGGTGAGAACAAGATGCGCTGCTCGAGCCCGCCCCATCGCCCGCGGTACGTGTCGCGCTCTGGCCCCTGTTGCGTCGGATCTTGAGCGGGCGTCGCTGCCGCGCTGAAGCCGTCGAAATCGTACATGTCGACGTGCGCTCTACTGAGAAGCTGCACGCTCGGGCTGATCTGAGGCTCGAAACGCGCTTCGACGAAGCCGCGCGTATCCGCGTCGTGCGTGCGGGCATCGCCGAGCACCGAGCCGCGTAGCCCCGCAGGAATCGTCTTGTTGCGCGAGGTCAAGAACCACTGGACCGTGAGCGACTTGAACCACGCGCGACCCGACACGGTGGCCGCGTCGAAGCCGTCTACGCCACGAACGTTGCCGTCGTAGGTGGCGCCGGGTCGTCTCGGATCGGGCTGGCCAACGAACTCGGGAAAGAAGAAGTCGCGTCCGGTGCCGTGGGCGCCAGACACACTCGTCCATGCGCCAGCGTCCTTGGAGAAGCGGAGGTACGCAGTAGCGCGCGCGCGGCCGACGCCGTTGCCACCGCCGGAGACTCCGGCCTCGCCGTGCGTCTTGTCCTCGCGCGTGCGCGTGATGAGGTTGATGACCGCGAAGAAGGCGCTCGTGCCGTAGAGCACCGAGCCTGGGCCGCGGACGATCTCGATGCGCTCGACGTCCTCGAGGTCTACGCGCGCGTCGTAGCCGATGTACGAGGAGAAGACGTAGTTGTCATTGGCGGGGTGCCCGTCGATCAAGACGAGCACGCGGTTGCCATAGTCGCCGGGCCTCGAGAACCCGCGTACGCCGACGGACTCGTAGATCGTGTCGTCGGAGAGGAAGAGACCGCGCACGCCGCGGATCGCCTCGGCGATCGTGGGGTAGCCCATCGCGCGGAGCTCTTGCTGCGTGATGATCGTGACCGACGCGGGCGCATCATCCGCGGTCTCTGCGACACGCGACGCGGCCGTGACCTCCTCGTGAGCGGCGAGGTCTAGATCGAGATCGAGCTGCGTCGTCGGGTCGACGTCGATCTCGCGCTCGATCGCGCGGAAGCCCGAGGCGCTCACCCGGAGCTTGTGATGACCGACAGGGACGTTGAGCACCGAGGGCGTGAAGCCCGCAGCTTGATCGTCGATGGTGATCAGCGCGTTGGTGATGTCCGTGTTGATGACGACCTTGCCCGTCCGCACTGACATCGGCGCGCGCGCGACCAGACTCCCGCGCGGCGGCACCTCGACACGCACGTCTACGGTTTGGTAGCCGGGCTTCGTGACGACCAACACGTGGCTGCCTGGAGTCATGGATAGCTGACATGGGATCACGCACGCGACGGCCGCATCTTCGCTGTCGACGCGAACTTGTCCGCCGACTTCACCTTCGATGCGCACGAGGCCGAAGATGGGCACGAGCTTGAGCTCCACCTTCGTCTCGGAGCCCACGCGCAGCTCCACCTCGTCGCGCAACGCCGGCTCGTATCCCGCGAGCTCGACCAAAACTTTGTGCCTGCCCGCGCCGAGCCCGAGAGCGCGCGGCGTACTCCCTCGCGATCCGAGATCTTTGCGATCGAGGTAGACGGTGGCGCCCGGCGGATCGGTGATGACTCTGAGCACCGCGACTCCGGAGGCGACGCGCCCGAGCGCCTCCTCGATGCGCTTCTTGCTGTCAGCGCGCGTCTCGCCGTCCAACGCCTCGAGGTAGAAACGATACGCCTCGGGTGCCATCTTCATCTGCTCGTACGAGCGCGCGATGTTGAAGACGACGTTCTTGTTCGGCACGAGTCGGTTGGACGCGAGGAAGTGTTCGAGCGCGCCGCGGTACTCACCCTTGCCGTACGCGTCGGCGCCGATCTGGAACTGCAAGTCGGCCTCATCGGCGACATCGTCCGCATGCGCAATGCGGGGCAGCGCGAGAGCCACCGCGAGCGCGAGACACGACCAATTCTTACGCGTCAAACCCACACTCGCTCCTTACCAGGGCTGCTATCATGTTGGGAGAAGTGACCGCAGCGATCGCGCAAAAGAGTTTCGGTAAGTACCGGCCCATCGCGGAGCTGGGACGTGGTGGCATGGCGACCGTCTACCTCGCAGCGGCAACGGGCCCGGCAGGCTTCAGCAAGCTCGTCGTCTTCAAGCAGCTGCAGGCCGAGCTCGCGAACGACCCCGAGTTTCGCGACATGTTCCTCGACGAGGCGCGCCTCGCCGCGCGCTTGAATCACCCACACATCGTGCAGACCTACGAGGTCGCCGACGATGATGGGCAGTTCTTGATCGTGATGGAGTACCTCGAGGGTCAACCCTTCTCCAGCGTGCGCCTCCGCCTTCAGAAAGAGAACCGGCTCGACGTCGCCGACCAAGTCCGCGTGTTGGTCGATCTGCTGGATGGGCTTCACGCCGCGCACGAGCTCAAGGACTACGACGGCACACCCCTCAACGTCGTGCATCGCGACGTCAGCCCGCACAACGTCTTCGTCACGTACACCGGCGACGTGAAGGTAGTCGATTTCGGTATCGCGAAGGCGACGACCTCATCGTCCAAGACACGCACGGGCATCATCAAAGGCAAGCTGAGCTACATGGCGCCCGAGCAGGCGTTCGGGCGAGCCATCGATCGTCGCGCCGATTTGTTCGCGGTTGGCATCATGCTCTGGGAGGCGCTCTGCAAGCGCCGCATGTGGAAGAACATGCCGGATCAAGGGATCATGCACGTATTGTCCACGGGCGAGATCCCCCGCGTGCAGGAGTTCGCCGCGGACCTCGATCCCATCCTCGAGCGCGTGTGCGTCAGGTCGCTCGCTGCACACGCGGAGGACCGCTACGCGACGGCGCTCGAGATGCGAGCCGAGCTGCTCTCTTACCTCGAGGCGCACCAGTTGAGGCCCGATCCGCGCGAGTTTGGCGAGCGAGTCGGGCTCGCGTTCGCGAAGGAGCGCACGAAGATCCAGGCCGTCATCGAGGCGCAGATGCGACTCGCCAGCACGCTCTCGGAGACCGCATACGCCGCGAATGCGCTTCCCCAAATCGACGTGCTCGTGGTCACCGGAACGAACGCGCCGCACACGGGCTCCTACGCGTCGGAGGGCAGCGCGACCCACGCGAGCGGTGCTCGACCGATCGTGGCGCCCGAGCAGAAGAAGCGTCTTCCGATCGTGCTCATCGTCGTCGTCGCGATCATCGTGCTCGTCACCGTCGTCGTACTCGTGATGAAGGGCGACAAATTAGGCGTCGCGCCGGTCGCCTCTAGCCCCACCGCGCCTCACGACACGGCATCGGCGATCGTCGCGCCCGTCCCGCCGACTGCGAGTCCGAGCGCGACTGCGATCACGACCGCGATCCCGTCGACCGCCAAGCCCAAGCCCAAGCCCCAGCAGATCGCCAAGCCCATCGCGAAGCCCTCCGCGACGCCTGCGCCGACTCTGGACATCCGCATGACCCGCTGACGGGGCGACGACCGTGGAGACGCACGTGACCATCCGCGAGTTCGTCGCCGAGCAAACGGGCTCGCGCGTAGGTCACATCGAACGTATTCAATCGCTCTGGAGCGGCTACGGCGAGCTCCTGCGCGTGCAGCTGGAGGACGACTCGTCCGTCATCGTGAAATCGGTGAGCCCGCCCGCGCATGCGGAGCAAGACGTCTCTTACGTGCGCAAGTGCCGCTCTTACGAGGTCGAGCAGACCTTCTACCGAGCCTTCGCGCCGCGGTGCGATGCGAGCTGCCGAGTCGCGCGGCCGCTGGGCCAACGGCGCAAGAAGCACGAGTGCCTTTTGGTCCTCGAGGACCTCGACGCCGCGGGCTTCGCCGAACGTCACCACGATCCGATCGGAGTCGAGCTCGACGCGTGCCTCGCCTGGCTCGCATCGTTCCACGCGCGCTTCATCGAAGTAGCGCCAGAGGGCCTTTGGAAGCAGGGCACGTATTGGCATTTGGCGACCCGCCGAGACGACCTCGCACGCATACGCGATCGGGCCCTCCGCCAGCGCGCCCCGGAGCTCGATCGTCTGCTGCGCGAGGCTCGTTTTCAGACGATCGTCCACGGCGACGCCAAGCCCGACAACTTCTGCTTCTCACGTGACGGCGGGAGTGTGGCTGCCGTCGACTTCCAATATGTGGGGGGCGGTTGCGGGATGAAGGACGTCGCCTATTTGCTTTATGGCACGACACCGAAGATCGAGGCGCGCGCACTCGATACTTACTTTACGCGACTGCGCTCTCTCTGCGCCGTCGATGCGGACGCGCTGGAGCACGAGTGGCGCGCCCTCTACCCGGTTGCGCGAGACGACTTTCGGCGATTCCTCGCCGGGTGGCGCCAATGAGCGGGCCGCGTGGAGACACTCACAACTTCGGGCGTGCCGTCACGGTCACTGCGAGCCGCGTTCACAAGCCGCGCACTGTGTTTTGGGAGTGGCTGTTGCTCTCGCAAGAGAGCGCCCTCCGACGACTGTTGGATGACGCCGCTCCAGACGCATTCGCGTTCCTCCCGTCACTGAAGTTCTACAAAACGCCCGGAGACGTGGAGCGCATCAAGCTCTCGCCGTTGGGTAGGGCGCCTCCGCACGCTCTCTCGGCCATCGCGGGACGCTCGCTCGCGCTTTGGTCGTGGCTCGGGATCACCGACCTCCACTGGGAGAACCTCGTGCTAGGAAGAGACGCCCGCCGCAACATCGTCTTTGGGCCGCTCGATATCGAGATGATCCTGGGAGATCTGAGTCTGCCCACCGAGACCAAGCTGTTGCCGGACGCAGACCCGGAAGTGGCGGCGATCTGCCGGCATGCGTGCGGCATTCGCAGGCTATTGCCCTATCTCGGAAAGCCGGTCGCCGTCTCTAGTCTATTGACGATGATTGCCAATTATCGCAGCACGCTCGAGCTCCTCGATGGTCTCTCGGGGGAGATCGCGCGGGTTCTTCTGGGACTCCCTGAGCTGCGACAGACGCCCATTCGCGTGATGCTGCGCGGGACTGACGAATATGTGCGCGCACGCTCCGCGCCCGTGTGGCCGCCCTTGCTGGACGCAGAGGCAGAGCAGATGGCGCGCGGAGACATCCCGTACTTCTTTCGATTGTACGGTCAGAAGGGCATTCGCTATTACGGTGATCGTGCGCTCAGAGAGCAGAAGCGCATCCCGCTGACTGGCGACGTCCCCACGCTGGACCCCCTGCTCAGTCTCTCGCGTGGACTCCGCTCGCCGTCGCGGAAGATCGAAGAAGAGGGGCTCTTCGCCGTTCTCGGCGCGTTCGACCACGAGTCCTTCACGGGTACCCACACGAACGACGCACTCACGATCGAGTTCGGCCCGCGCACGCTCGCCGTGAAGCTCCCGAATGGAGAGGAGCTGCGCTCACCGCGGAACCTCCGCGCGTTCGTGGGTAGCGTGTATCTGCCTTGTTCTTGCGGCGAAGTGCGATCGGTCTTCGTGCCGACCGTGACGACTTGCGAGACTCGTGTTACGGCCGGGCGTCGTGATCGAGTCGTGTGAAATCTGTCGTCGTCCCAAGGCTGTCTGCGTCTGCGATCGGATCGTCTCGTATCCGACCTCGCTCAGGCTTGTGATCCTTCAGCACCCTCAAGAGCAAGATGCGTTGCTCGGGTCGGCCCAGATCCTAGTGGCCAGTCTGCCGAAGGTGCAGCTCGTGATCGGTTTGAGCTGGCGCAGTCTCGGTCATGCCATGGGGGAAGACGTGGACGTCAGCAAGTGGGCAGTGCTCTTCCCCGAGCGTGACGGGCGCAGCGGTGTGCGCGAGGCGAGCGCGCTCGAAGGCATCGTGGTGCTCGATGGCACCTGGTCCAAGGCCAAGACGCTCTGGTGGCGCAACCCGTGGCTCAATCGGATGAACCGATTGACGCTCAAACCCAAGCAGCCCTCGATCTACGGCAAGCTGCGCGCGGAGCCCAAGCGCGAGTACGTCTCCACGCTCGAGTCCGTCGCGCTTGCGCTCACGCTGTGTGGCGAGTCTCCCGAGATCGAAGCGGGTCTGCACCGCGTATTTCGGACTTTGGTGCAGCGCGTACGCGACGCGGACGTCCCAAAGGAGGCTCGCAAGCTGCCGCGGAGGACGCGACCTCCGCGAGTGCCGAAGCCGGTGAAAGAGCCTTGATCGACGATCGTGGTGCTCGGCGGTATCGAGCCGAGAGTGTGGAACAGAAAGATCAAAAGTTCAGGAAGTATTGGTTCTGCTCATCCCGAGCAGCTTGTGAACTCTCCCTCAAACCTGCGTCGCTCGGAGTTTCGCGCGCGTTTCCATGAGCGCGAAGCCGAGCAGGTTCTTGCCGCGCCATTTCGACGGGTCGCGTGCGGCCGGGTTGTTCGCGCCCAAGCCGATGCCCCACACGACGTCGCGCGGCGCCGCCTCGACGAGCACGCGTTCGCCCGTCGATACAAGGAGTCGCTGCAGGTCTTCGTGCGCGCCGAACTTCGCGAAGTTGCCGCGGACCACGGCGTCGAAGCGCGCTCGCGCCCACGCTGCGTCGTCGTACGGCGTCACCTCACGGCCAATCGCCTTCGCGTCTGCGGGGGTCTTCGCTTCGAGCACTCGCAAGAGCGCTACGCGATCTCCGAACAGGCGCGCTTTGGCTGCCATCATGAAGTGCTCGGCCGTCGGGTAGGTGACGCCCTCGTGCTCGAACGCACGCTCGTACCACTGACTCAAGCAAGACGTGTCCACGACACCCAAGGTCTTCGGCGTGTGTCCCCAGAAGAAGAGGAAGTCGACCGTGTTGCCTTCACGGAGGTGAGCGATCAGTGTTTCGCGTGTCCACACGTGAGAAAAAGTAGCACGCGTCCCAATAGAGTCAATTCAACTCTTTCTGGTAACGCGCGGCCGTGATAGGGTGTTTCTCATGCGGGTCGTCGGCAAGCGAAGAGAAGGCACGGGGGATCGCGCCGGCCTCGACGCGCTCGTGCTGGAGTTCGGCGGCGGCGCGGAAAAGGGCGTATTCCGCTATCGAAATCAGGAAGAGGCCAATCGAGATTGGGACCGATGGGTGACCGAACGCGTGCAGCGACGTATCAAGACGTCCTCAAAATAGCGGACCTTCTGGAGGCCGAGCAGGTGGAGTACGCACTCATCGGCGGCTACGCGCTGGCTCTGCAGGGCATCGTCCGTTTGACGGAGGACGTCGACATTCTCGTCGAGCCATCCCTCGAGAACGCGCGACGCTGGGTGCGTGCTTTGTCCAAGCTGCCAGACGGCGCCGCGAAGGAGCTCATCGGCGACGACACTCTCCACGAGGAGCCTTATGCCATTCGCATCAATGACGAGTTCACCGTGGACGTGATGAACTCGGCCTCGGGCTTTAGTTGGACAGAGCTGCTGCCCTATCGCAGGCGTCTCGAGGGCATCAACGTGCTCTCGCTCGAGGGGCTCCTAAAAATGAAGGAGCATGGCCGCTTGAAGGACCAAGCGGACGCGGAGATGATCCGCAAGACACTCGGTCTAAACGACTAGTTGATCGGGATGATCCCACCGTCTGCGTCCGTGACGGGGGCCGCAGTCGTGGAGCCTGCGCCCCACCAGACGAGGTTTGGCGGCGCGTTGGGGATCATGATGTCTTTGGTGGTGAGCATGTTGTTCTGCACGTTGATCGTGAACAGAGTTCCGGCGGCGTCGAAGCCGTAGAGCGTGGCCGCCCAGAACGCCAAGCCGTAGACGGACGAGTGCTTGACCGAGCCATAGTTCTTGATCATGGATCCGGTCTTCGGATCCACCTGCAGCAAGCAGTCGTTGCAGTTGTTGCCGTTCACCGTGAGGAACGTGCCGCCGTTGATGACCGAGACGATGTCGCCGCTAGACGAGTAGCCGTTGCCGATGGATCCCACGTTGGTGACGTTGCCGGTCTTCTCGTCGATGCGCACGTACGTGGAGCCCTCATAACCGACGAGTGCTTCTTTGTTTTGGTCGAGTGTGCCCTTGGGCACGAACGACAACGAGTTCGGATAGCTGCCCGTGGAGATCTCCGTGCATTTGGCGGTCTTCAAGTCGAGCGAATACAGACCGCCGAAAGTAGTGACAAACGCGTTGGAGTTGATGTCGAGCGCAAGATCGATGACGGAGCTGCAGCCTTGAAAGGCGCCGACGAGCTTCACGGCTTTGGTGTTCGGGTCCACCTTGTACAGATCGTCGGGTCCGTGCGCGTAGACGACTCCGGTTGGCGGGGGAGGCGACGCGTCCGGCAACGGCTGCGTTCCGGTGTCGTTCTTGAAGCTTTGCGCGTCGTCGGGCAGCGTCGCGAGCACGTCGGCGTTCCCACTGTCTGGGAGGTCGAAGGGAATGCCCGTCGTCGCGTCCGAGCCGCAGGCACCGAGCGCGAAGGCGGCCGCGGTCCCCGCGAGAGTGAGTGCGATGGCGGGGTTCGTCTTGCGCATTGGGTACTCTCCGAAAAGAACGTTTAGTCGTAATTGACGTCGCCATGCGGCGAACGTCAACGCCTCGAGGTTGGCTTCGCCAGCCCCAAATGATCGCGCGCTATCTCATGGCCGTCAAGGCACGGACCCGTCAGCGCTTGAGCGTCGGGAGAGTGATCCCCTTGGTTTCAGGGAGGATCCACACCCAGGTCGCCGTGAGAACCGCGAGCACGACTGGTACGGTGAGACCCCCAGCGAGGCCGTTTCGGGCTACCGCCCACGCGACCAACAACGGCGCTCCGAGCTGTGCGGCGCGCGCCAGGTTGTAGGTGGTGCCCATCATCATGCTGCGCAGCTCGGTGGGGTAGAGCTCGGCGAGGAGCGCGCCGAAGCCCGCAGTGCACCCAGAGCCGAAGCCGAAGACGAGCATCACCCCCCAGAAGAGCGCGCGGTTGTCCGCGAGGTACTCCCAGCGATAGGCGAGGAGTGCGACCGCGATCGCCGTGATGATCGCGAAGATGGAGAACGCCGGTCTGCGCCCGAGCTTGTCCGCGACGTTGCCGAACACGAGCATCCCCGCGAACTGCCCGACTTGAGCGCACGCGACGAGCTGCAGGCTCTTGCTGACACTCTGATGCATCTCCTTGACGAGGAAGGAAGGCAGCCAAGTGTAGCAAGTCCAATACGTCCCTAGTTTGAATACGCCCAACAGCCACGCGCCCGCCATGCGGGGTAGGCGAGGAATGATGTCTTCACGACGAATCGTGACGCGCGCCGAGACTTCGTTGGGAAGGTGCATCGAGCGCCGCGCGAACAATGCCAATAGCGCAGTAGCCGCGGAGGCGACCATCACCGTGCGCCAACCCACTCTCGGCGCAATGAGATAACCGGCAATCGCCGCGAGGCCCACACCCACCGGCTCGCCCGCCTGCAACAAGGCCGATCCGCGCCCCCGCATGTGGCTTTGCATGGCCTCCGCCACCATCGCATGACCGATGGCCCACTCGCCGCCGACACCCAAACCGACAATCCCGCGTCCGATCAAGAATACCCAAATATTGGGCGCCAACCCGGCAACGACCGACCCCATCGAATAGAGCAATATCGTGCTGCTCAACATCGTGCGCTTGCCCACGCGGTCGGCAAGTGCCCCGCAAACGATGCCGCCCAAACCGCTAGTGCCTAATGCCACGCCGAGCATCCAAGCCTCGGACTGGTGCGTGAGATGAAACGTCTTGCCGACGTCGTCCTTCAAGAACCCGAGCAGCACCAAGTCATAAAAGTCGAACGTCCACCCGAAGAAGGCGAACAGAAACAACTTCGTAGGAAATGGTCGACTTGTCATCCTGAGCGAAGCGAAGAAATTCCCTACACGAAATGGGCTCTGCGTTGGTTGGAGAGGACGTGTGAAACGGCGGAGGATCCTTCGCTTTGCTCAGGATGACACCCCGTCACTTAGCGACCGAGGGCTTCCGCGCGGTTGACGATTCGGGGCGTCAGGAAGATC
>JAYVYD010000006.1:0-5382 GCA_043784605.1 Myxococcales bacterium
CACTTCGCGGCGTCGGGCACGAGCACCTCTACGGGATGGAGGTCGGTCGCTAGGCCTGTTTTGTGGCCTTCTGGCCTTGGGCGGTTTCTGCGTAGTTGATGCCCGTGAAGGTGCGTGTGGCGCTGTTGAACTGCCAGTCGCCGGCGAACAACACGACGGCCCGGCCGCGTACGTCCAAACAGGGTGTGCCGACGCGCTCGCGATCGAACGCGCGCATGTCCACCGGCAGACCGTCAGTGCGCGACACCCAGCGCGCGAACTCGACGCTCAGGGACTCCAAGCGCACGTCTACGTCGTACTCGGCCTTCAATCGGAATTTGACGACCTCCAATTGAAGCTTACCGACTGCGCCCAATATCATGTCGCCTGCGAGGCCCTCGACTGAGCGATAGAGCTGAATCGTCCCCTCTTGTGCCAACTGATCCAATCCAGTCTTCAATTGCTTTCGGCGCATGGGGTCCGCCATCACCGCGCGCACGAAGTGCTCGGGGGCGAAGCTGGGGATCTCCTCGAACGAGAACTCGGGGCCGCTCGTGAGCGTGTCGCCGATCTCGAATATCCCTGGATCGTAGACGCCCATGACGTCGCCGGCATATCCCTCTTCGACGATGGTGCGCTCTTGCGCCATGAAGGAAGTGGGGTTGGCCAATCTTATGTCTTTATGGGTCCGCACCACGTGGACCTTCATGCCACGCTCGAACCGCCCGCTACAGACGCGCATGAACGCCACGCGATCGCGGTGGGACTTGTTCATGTTCGCTTGGATCTTGAAGACGAACGCGCTGAAGGTCTCGTCGTCTGGGGCGATGGTCGGGGCCTTGCCGCCGATGATGATTCGCGGCAGCGGCGCGGGCATCAACTCGCAGAAGGTGTCGAGGAAAGCCTGCAATCCGAAGTTGTTGATCGCGCTCCCGAAGAACATCGGGCTTACGTCTCCGGCGATGAAGCGCTCGTGATCGAACGCGTCTCCGGCCGTGTCCAGCAGGTCTGCCTCTTCGCGCAATTGCGAATAACCCTGCTCGTCCAGCTCTGCCCTCAAATTGGGATCGTCCAACCCAGTGACGATCATGTCGGCGACCTCGGCGCCAGATGCGGCGGAGGAGCCAGCCTTCTTCGCGTCGAACAAATGCACTTCGCGCTTTTGACGGTGATAGACGCCGCGAAAAGTCGCGCCGCGATAGATGGGCCAGGTCACTGGATAGACGCCAATGCCGAGGACGTGCTCCACCTCACCAATCAGATCGAAGGGCTCGCGGCCCGGCCTGTCCATCTTGTTGACGAAGCTGAAGATGGGCATCCTGCGCTGCTTGCAGACGCGAAATAGCTTCTTGGTCTGCGTCTCCACGCCCTTGGCGCAGTCGAGCAACATGACCGCGCCGTCCGCCGCATGGAGCGTTCGATACGTGTCTTCGCTGAAGTCCGCGTGGCCGGGAGTGTCGAGCAGGTTCATCTGCAGCCCGCGATAGGGGAACTGCAGCACGCTCGACGTGATCGAGATGCCGCGCTCGCGCTCCATCTCCATCCAGTCGCTGACGGCAGACGCGCGCCCGCGCTTCGCCTTCACCGCACCGGCCAATTGAATGGCGCCTCCGTAGAGGAGAAGCTTCTCGGTGAGCGTCGTCTTGCCCGCGTCCGGGTGACTGATGATCGCGAACGTCTTACGACGCTTGATCTCGGCCGCCAAATGGGTGCTCATCACCGACTGCGGATTAGCATCTTTTCTGGTAAACCGGCTCAATGTCCGACGCAGTCTCGACTCCGACGCCCGAAGACGATCCCGGCAAGCCCCATCGAGCCGACCCGAAGCAGAAGCCTTCGGACGATCCCGAGGTGGAGTGGTTCCGGACCGTCTATCAGGGCAACCAGCGCCAGTTCACGCTGCGTTCGTTCTTGATGGGGACCGTGCTCGGTGCGCTCATGGCGCTTTCCAACCTATATGTCGGCCTCAAGACGGGGTGGGGGCTCGGCGTCGCCATTACCGCGTGCATTCTCTCGTTCGCGGTCTATTCGACTCTGAGCAAGGTGCTGCCGCAGGTGTTCGGCAACAACCTCACGGTGCTCGAGAACAACGCGATGCAGTCCACCGCTTCGAGCGCCGCCTCGACCACGACCGTGATCGTCGCGTCCGCGATGAGCGCGCTGTTGATGGTGCGCGGCAAGCACCTGCCTATGCTCACGCTGATGGGCTGGCTGTTCTTCATGGCGGTGCTCGGGACGGTCATGGCGATCCCGATGAAGCGCCAGATGATCAACATCGAAAAGCTGCGCTTCCCGTCGGGCACCGCGGCGGCGGAGACCTTGAAGTCGCTCTACGGCAAAGGCGCAGAGGCGCTGGCCAAGGCGCGCGCACTGTTCGCGATGATGGGTTTCGGCGCGCTCGTCGCGTGGATGCGCGATGCACACGCGGCGGCGGGTCACGACATCCTCGGATTGTTGACGAAGCTCAGCGTCATCCCCGGCCAGTTCCAAATTCCGGGCGCGAAGCTGCGAGGGCTGAAATTCGGTCAGTTCACGCTCTCGTTCGAGGCGAGCACGATCATGATCGCGGCGGGCGCGCTCATCGGTCTGCGCACGACGATCAGCATGCTCGTTGGCGCCATCATCAACTACGGCATCGTCGCGCCCATCGCGCTGGACCACGGGGCCATCCACACGCACCTCGACTCGCACGGGGACCCTGCGCTCGGCTATCGCGCGATCGTCTCGTTCAGCTTGTGGCCCGGCGCCGCGCTGATGGTGACGAGCGGACTGCTCTCGTTCGCGCTGCAGTGGCGCACCATGCTCCGCGCGTTCAGCGGCTTCACCAAGATGTTCACGGTCGGCAAAGAGAAGCCGAAGACCACTCCCTATCGCGACGGCAAGCCGGATCTGTCGGATGACGACGCGGTGCGCGAGGAGCTCGACAAGATCGAGGTGCCGACGAGCTGGTTCCTCGTGGGCGTGCTGTTCTCGACCGTGGGCCTCGTCATCATCGGATGGATCTCGTTCGACATCCGCCCGTGGCTCGGCGTGCTCGCGGTGCTGCTCTCGTTCATCCTCGCGATCGTCGCGTGCCGCGCAACAGGCGAGACGGACATCACGCCCGTAGGCGCGATGGGAAAGATCACGCAGCTCACGTACGGCATCCTCGCGCCCGCGAAGATCGTCACCAACCTGATGACCGCGAGCATCACCGCCGGCGCGGCGTCCGCCTCCGCGGATCTCTTGAACGATCTGAAATCAGGCTATTTGTTGGGCGCAAACCCTCGTCAGCAGTTCCTCGCGCAGCTGAGCGGGACGTTCATTGGCACGGTCGTCGTGGTGCCGGCGTTCTACATGCTCGTGCCCACGCCGGACGTCATCGGCAGCGACCGCTTCCCCGCTCCGAGCGCGCAGGTTTGGAAGGGAGTTGCCGAGGTGCTCGCGAACGGCGTCGAGTCACTCCACCCGTGGGCGCGCTGGGGCATGCTCGTCGGCGGATCGATCGGGATCATCTTGCCGCTGCTCGAGCTGTGGTTGCCCAAGCACAAGAAGTGGATCCCTAGTGCTACGGGTCTCGGGCTCGCGCTCGTCATCCCGTTCTGGAACTCGTTCTCGATGTTCCTCGGCGCGCTCATCGCGTTCGCGTGGGGCAAGTGGAACAAGGATCATGCGGAGCGCTACGTCGTCCCTGTGGCCTCGGGCCTCATCGCCGGAGAGAGCTTGCTCGGAGTCGCCGTCGCACTGCTCAGCGCGTTCGGTTACTTGGAGTAGACCGTCTCTCAAAGCCAGGCCGCTCTCGACTTCGCCGCCGCTGTCACGTTCGAAGTGGCTCGCCCCCTGCCAATCATGACGACGACCGTGAGATCGTCAGTCGCGTTGCGGCGAATGGCTTGCTCGATGAGTGAAGTCGCGGAGTCCTCTGGAGTTGCGCCGATGGACGCCGCGATCGTCGGCTCTCCAAGCGCGGTGAAGACTGCGTTTGATAGAAGCACGAACACGTCGCCCACACGCGTGGGGACCTCGAGCGTGTCCGGTTCGGCAGTCGCAGCCATTACTAGCGCGCGCACGATGATGTCCGAGTGGCCCGCGAGCGCGTGGGGTGGAGTCAAAGACGCCGCGCGCCCATCTCTCACGAGTACAACACGCACGTCACCGAGCCGGGCGATGCGCGCAGCGTCGCGCTCCAGCTTTAGCGCCGCCACAGTGCAGCCCGCGCCGCGTAGAGACGTCTCCGCGCATACAGCGTCATGGACCGCCTGACTTGCAGCTTCAATCGCGTCGCACAGACTGCCGCTTTCGGCTTCGTGAAAAAACGCCGTGTGCGCGACCACGACAGCTCGCTCTCCCGCCGCGCCGCCCAAGCGGTCGAAGACTGCGCACAGACCGCCGCTGATCAGGCTCGCTTCCGACATGTCAAACCGCCGGTTCGCGGTCACGCGACGCGTGCCACACGGCTAGCACTTCGAGGGTCTCTCTGAACACGCGATAGTAAATGTAGGAGCGCGTCCGTCGCATCAGGACGCGCCGCACCCGATGAAGTGGCAATGCGCGCGCAGGCGCTCCGAGCGTGGGAGGACGAAGCAACGCAGCAATGGTTGCCTCGAGCTCATCGAGGAAAAGGTCCGGAGTAATTTGGCGATTCGCTCGCCACCGGCGCTCGATGTTGCCGACGTCCTCTTCGGCGCGAGAGCGAGACTCGACGCGCATGCGTCAGCGGTTCGTGCGAAGGCGCGCGAAAGGATGCTCGGCATCGTTCGATGCCATCCGAGCTTCGAGCTCCGCTGTCTGGGCAGCGGACAGCTCCCATGGCTCGTCTTCGATCGCTGCAAGGTCGACTTCGGTTCCCTCTGGAAGGTCATCATCTCACGAAGCGCTCTTTGAGCTCCGGGGTCGGCACTCTGCAGGCTTCGGTCTTGCCGAACCACTTGTAGCGATTGCGCGCGATGATCTTGTAGAAGAAATCTCGGATGAACCACGGCACGATCAAGAAGATCCAAAACATCGCGATCGGGCTGCGCAGCTTGCCTGCGATGCGCAGCGCGGCGCCGGACTTGTCGTAAACGCGACCTCCGTCGACAAGCAGGATCGAGTCCGGATCACCTTCGGGCAGCGTGATGCCATGCTGCTTTAGCAGCTCGCGCGCGGCGACCGATTGCAACGACGCGAACCGAAGCGTCGCCTTCGGATCACGATCAATGATGAAGTTGACGCTCGCGCTGCAGAGGTTGCAAACCCCGTCGAAGAGCACCACGGGATGAGGACCCACGCGTCGAGCATGGGGTCGCGCCACTGTGAGCGCAAGGTGTTGAGGGGGGCACCAGCGTATCCGCTGCATGAGCCCCGTGCTTCCGCTTTCACTCTCCTAGGCACAAGCTCTCGTGGATGAGATCAACGGCGGCGGAGTGGACGGAGCGAGTGCGC
>JAYVYD010000007.1:0-12266 GCA_043784605.1 Myxococcales bacterium
TTGTTCGTCGCGACGTTCCTCGGCTCGCCCGCGATGAACCTCGTCGACGCCAAGCTCACGCGAAGCGAGGGCCGATGGATCGCGAGCGGCCCTGATTTGAGACTCGCCGTAGACGAAACGCGTTTCGGGGCTGAGCTCGTCCTTGGCCGCGCCGTGAAGGTCGGGGTGCGGCCACACGATCTGTCTCGCGCCACAGACGAGAAGAGCGCAAGCGGCGAGCTGAAGGTGGAGGTCGTCGAGGCGCTCGGCTTCGAGGCGTTCGCCTACGGGTGGATTCGTCAGGCGGGCCCGCGCATCGTCGTTCGGCTCGACGGCGAGGACGCGCGTTGCGTTCGCGCCGGCTCGACGCTGCCTCTCACCGCGGAGCCTTCACGGGTGCACTTGTTCGACACGGCGACGGGTCGCGCTCTCGACGCGCCATGACGGCTCGCACGCTGTTGCGCTGGCTGCTGCTGTTCGCTTCGATCTTCGTCCTCGACTGCGCGGCGTCCGACGATCGAAAGATCACGGTGTGGCACGCTTACCGAGGAGACGAGCGCGCCGCGCTGGAGAAGATCGTCGCGCGCTTCGGTGAAGGCCACCCCGGCGTCACGATCGCGCTGCTCGCAGTACCGAGCGAGGCGTACGCGTCCAAGCTCGAGAGCGGCATCCCGCACGGCCACGGACCCGACGTCTTCATCGACACGCACACGCGCCTCGGGTCGTTCGCCGAGCAAGACCTCGTCGCGCCGATCACGATGACGGCGGACGAGCGCGACGCGATCGACCCCGTCGCGATCCTCGGCGTGACGCTCGACGGCACGCTCTACGGAGTTCCGCTCAACGAGAAGACACTCGCGCTGCTCGTGCGAGACGACCTGTTGCCCGAGACGCCGCGCACCCTCGAAGAGCTCCTGAATAGGCCATTTCCTGCCGGAACTTACCCCGTCGCGTACGAGGCGCAGGTCGCATTCTTTCACTCCGCGTTGCTCGGCGCGTTCGGCGGCTCGCTCCTCTCGGAAGATGGGTCGTACGGATTTTCGGGTCCAGACGCGGAGCGATCTCTCGCGTTCCTTCGCGACATGCAGGTCGCGCACGCGATCCCCGAGGAGCCTTCGGGCGCGCTCGTCAAACAGCTCTTCCTCGAAGGCAAGGCGGCGACCGTCATCGGCGGACCTTGGCTCACGAGCGAGCTCGGCGCGCGGGTCCCCTATCGCGTGGAGCCGCTTCCCATCGTCGCGGCGACCGGCAAACGCATGCGACCGCTGCTGTCGGTCGAGGCCGCCTTCGTCACGCCTACGGGAGCCTTGAACCCGCTCGCCGTAGAGCTCGCGAAGTTCCTCGCGTCGCACGACTCCGCGATCGATCTCGCGACGGTGGGCAAGCAGGTCGTCGCCCGTAAGGACGCGTGGAGCGATCCGCGCGTCACCGCCGACCTCCGCTTGAAGGGCTTTCACGACGCCGTCGCGACGAGCGCTCTCACGCCTTCGTCCGTGCGTATGCAGGCCGCTTGGGAGCCCTCGGATCAGGCTATTTTGAAGGCGCTTCGTGGCGGTGACCCTCACGCCGCGCTGCTCGAGGCGGCCGCGCGGTTCGCGGATTCGACGAAGGCTCCGCCGCCGGCTGCATCACCCACACCCGCGCTCTTCGTCCTCGGGCTCGTGTTGCTCGCGCTCGCTTGGGGTGCGGTTCGACAGACTCGCACAAAGACGTTCGCGGCCGAGTGGCGCGCGAGCCGCGGCGCGTATCGGTACGTGGTGCACGCCGTCGTCATCATGGTCGCGCTCGTTATCGCTCCGCTCGTTGCGGGCGCCGTCACCTCTCTGTTCGCGGGGCCGCGCGGCAACATGCACTTCGTCGGACTCGCCAACTACGCGCTCATCCTGACGGCGCGCGGACAAGGTCTATTCTCGCGCGGCTCGTTCTACCTCACGCTGCTCGTCACCGTTCTCTGGACGATCATCAACGTGGCGCTCCACCTCGCGCTCGGGCTCGGGCTCGGCCTCTTGCTCTCGCGACCGCTGCTCAAGCTGAAGGCCGTGTACCGGGTCCTCTTGATCTTGCCGTGGGCGGTGCCGTCGTACGTGACCGCGCTCGCGTGGAAAGGCATGTTTCATCGGCAATTCGGCGCCATCAACGCGATCTTGAGCGCGCTGGGCGCCGAGCCCGTGTCGTGGTTCTCTCGCTTCCAAACGGCGTTCGCGGCGAACATCGCGACCAACGTGTGGCTCGGCTTCCCGTTCATGATGGTCGTCGTGATGGGCGCGCTCACCAGCATCCCGCAAGACGTGCTGGAGGCCGCGCTCGTAGACGGGGCGTCTCGCTGGCAACGCTTTCGGTTGGTGACGTGGCCGCTCTTGATGCCCGCGTTGTTGCCGAGCGTCGTGCTTGGAGCTGTGTGGACCTTCAACATGTTCAACGTCGTGTTCCTCGTCTCGGGCGGCGAGCCCGACGGTCAGACCGACATCTTGATCTCCGAGGCGTACCGCTGGGCGTTCACGCGCGAGTCGCAGTACGGATATGCGGCCGCCTACGCAGTGCTCATCTTCTTGTTGCTGCTGCTCTCGTCGCGCGTCGAGAACAGGCTCGCGAGGACCACGTGATCAAGACGAGCCGACTCGAGTCCGTGGCGAGCCACGCGGCGCTCGTATTGGCGACGTTGTTCGCGCTCTACCCTATTTCTTGGGTGGTTTCGACGGCGCTGACTCCCGGCGGCGGAGCGCTTCGTGCGAGCGCCATCCCGATTCCGACGCACCCGTCACTGGAGAACTTCCGTGTCGTGATTGGGCTCGGGTCGGGCCATCCGTCTCTGTTCGCACGGCAGCTCGCCAACTCGCTCGTCGTCGCGATCCTGACCGCGATTGTTGCCGTGCTCGTCGCGACACCTACTGCCTACGCGCTCTCGCGGTTCCGCTTCGTCGGCAAGGAGCTCGGCGTGCGCACGCTGCTCGCGACGCAGATGTTCCCCACCGTCGCCAGTGCAGTGCCGCTCTATCTGATCTTGAGCGCGCTCCATTTGCTCGACACGCATACCGGTCTTGTCTTGGTCTACGCGTCGACCGCCGTGCCGTTCGCGATCTTCCAACTGCGAGGCGCGTTCAACGCGATCCCCAGGGACCTCGAGGAGGCCGCGATGGTGGACGGCGCGACGCGCGCGCAAGCGTTCTTGAAGGTGGCGCTCCCGGCGGCGCGACCGGCGATCGCCGTGACCGCGCTGTTCGCGTTCATGAGCGCGTGGAACGAGTTCATCCTCGCGGCAACCCTGCTGTCGAGAGAGAGCGCGTTCACCCTGCCCGTCGTCTTGCAGAGCTACGTGGGCGAGCATGACGCCGCGTGGGGGCCGTTCGCGGCCGGTGCGATCCTCGTGAGCGTGCCGGTGATGGTCCTCTTCTACTTCGCGCAGAGACAACTGCTGGCGGGACTCACGGCGGGCGGCGTCAAAGGCTGAGTCGCGTAAACTATTGCAAAATACTTGGCCCCACGCGCGCGGGTGTTGTGAGATCTTGCGATGCTCCTCCCGAGCGCGTCATGAAGGCGAAGAAACTTGCGGGAGCGCTGCCGGATCGTCGCGACGCGGCCCTCCGCCGAACCGACGATCGTAGACAATTTCCGCCACGGCCCGAGGGTCGACGTAAAGCCGTCGGACGACGCAAGGCCGACACGCCCACCGCCTGACCGGCATCCGAGCTCACGCACATGACCACCGCGCGCGCACTCATCGCAATCGCGCTGACTCTCGCTGCCTGCGGCAAGAGTCAGGAGGCGGCGCGTACACGTCCACCCCCGTTGGTCATCGTCGCGCACCCCGACGTTCGAGACGTCGCAGTGGAGGTGCACGCGCCGGTCGATCTCAAGCCGCTCGCGCAAGCCGACGTCGGTAGCAAGACGCTCGGATACCTCGATGCCGTGCTCGTCGATCGCGGGGACGTCGTCAAGCGGGGCCAGACACTCGCGATCGTTCGGCCGAGCGATCTCCCTGATCAGCTGTCTGCGGCGCGCAGCTCTCTCGTTCAGACGGACGCGTCGGTCTCGCTGGCGCGCAGCAACCTCGAGCGCGCGCAGAAGCTCGCGCCCAGCGGGATCATCTCGCAACAAGAGCTGCAACAGGCCATGACCTCGCTCGCAACGACCGAGGCCGCGCAGTCCACTGCGCACTCGCAGGTGGAGGCCGTGGCCGTGAGGCTTGGTGAGACGCGCATCCTATCTCCGCTCGATGGGGTCGTCAGCGTGCGACGCTTGGATCCTGGGGCGCTCGTGGGTCCGCCCGGCGGTGGCGCGATCGTGACCGTCGTCCGCGTGGACGTGCTTCGGGTGTTCATCTCCATCCCAGAGCGCGAGGTGCCCGGCGTCGAGATCGGCAAGGACGCGAGCGTCCTGCTCGACGCGTTCCCGGACAAGCCGCTCCTCGGCAAGGTCGTGCGTGTGGCACCCACGATCGATCCGGCAACGCGCACGCTGGACGCCGAGGTGCAGCTGCCGAACGCGAACGGGCAGCTCCGACCCGGGATGTACGGGCGCGCGGCCATCGTCAAAGAGGTGCACGCGCAAGCGATCGTGATCCCCGCGGGCGCTCTGCAAATCACCGACAACGAGCGCTACGTGTTCGTGCTCTCGGCAGGCGACAAAGTGGAGCGCAGGCACGTCGAGACCGGCGTGGATGGCGGGAGCTGGCTCGAGGTCAAGAAGGGCCTCGGCGCGAGCGAGGAAATCGTGACGGCCGGGATCGACGGGCTCGCAAGCGGCGTCACCGTTCGTGTCACGCGCAACGTGAGCCCTTACACCGGCGCGCCAAGCCTTGCACCCTCTGGCAGTTCGTCGCCGACGACGTCGGAGCGCACGGCGCCGCAGAGCACGACGAGGTGACGTCATGTGGCTGACGCGGCTGGCTCTGCGCAATCCGATCCTGATCTTGATGATGTCGCTGATGGTGATCGCGCTTGGCGCGGTGTCCGTCGATCGGCTCAGCGTCGATCTCTTCCCCGCGATCAACATCCCCGTGATTCGCGTGGCGACCTTCTACGCGGGCGCCGGTCCCGCCGACATCGAGAAGAGCGTCACGCAGCCCATCGAGCGCGCAGTGTCGGCGGCGCCCGGGATCGATCGCGTCGAGTCCACGAGCAAGCAGGGCGTCTCGATTGTGAGCGCGTGGTTCAGCTTCGACACCAACCTCGACAACGCTCAGTTCGAGGTGCAGCAACGCGTCGCGCAGATCTTGAACACCCTACCTCCGGGCATCCAACAGCCGTTCATTCTCAAGTTCGACATCACCAACATCCCGGTGGTTCAGCTCGTCGTCCGCGGCGACGGCATGGACGAAAAGCAGCTCTACGATCTCGCGTACAACACGATAGAGACGCAGATCGAGCGGCTCCCCGGCGTGGCCAACGCGACCGTGAGCGGAGGCAAGCAACGAGAGATCGAGGTGAAGGTCGACAGCGATCTCATGCGCGCGCGCAGCCTCGCGATCCTGGACGTGGTGAGCGCCGTGCGGGGAGCGAACCTGCTCTTGCCCAGCGGCAATTTGCGCGCGGGTGACTTCGACTACAACGTCTTCACCAATACCCAGGTCTCCGAGACCACGTCGATCGGCGAGGTGGTCGTGCGGCCCGCGTCGGTCCAGTCCGCGACGAGCGGCGCGGGCTCTCCGCTCGTGCGAGTGAGCGACGTAGCAACGGTGGAGGACGGCGCCGCAGACCAGGCGAACGTCGTGCGCGTCAACGGCCAGCGCGGCGTCTACTTGCGGGTGTTGAAGCAGCCCGGCGCCAACACCATCCAGGTCGTGGACTCCGTGCGCGACGCGATCGGAAAGCTCCGCGGCGTTCCTCCGAACGTGAAGATTGACATCTCGTTCGATCAGTCGACGTACATCCGCGCGGCCGTGAAATCGCTGGAGCACGAGGCCTTCCAAGGCGGCGCGCTCGCGATCGCCGTCATCTTGATCTTCCTCGTATCGATGCGCGCGACGGCGATCATCTCCGTGGCGATCCCGCTTTCCATCGTGGCGACGTTCATCCTTTTGTATTTCGCGGGTCAATCGCTGAACGTGTTCACGCTGGGCGGCTTGGCGCTCGGAGTGGGTCGCCTCGTCGACGACTCGATCGTCGAGCTCGAGAACATCCATCGTCACCTCGAGCGCGACAAGGACAAGAAGACCGCCGTACTCGCCGCCGCGGAAGAGGTCGCGATGCCCATCCTCGTGTCGACCATCACGACGATCATCGTCTTCTTTCCGGTGCTCTTCTTGAGCGGCATCGCGCGCAACCTCTTCTTGCCGCTCGCGCTCACGATCAGCTTCGCGCTCATCATGAGCTTCTTCGTTTCGCGCACTGTGACGCCACTCTTGTGCTTTTACGTGCTGAAGGGCCATGCCGAGACGGCCAAGACCGGCGTGGGCGGCGTCATCACGCGTTGGCTCGATCGTATGGACCACGCGTACGGGCGGATGCTCTCTTGGGTCCTTGGCCACCGCGCGCCGGTGATCATCTCCATCGCGCTCCTGTGTGGTGCGTCGTGTGGGCTCGTGAAGAAGATCGGAACGGAGTTCTTCCCGGACTCGGACGAGGGTCAGCTCAACGTCATCTACAAGGCGCCGATCGGCACTCGCGTGGAGCGCACCGAGGACGTCGCGAAGCGTCTCGAGATTACGGTCGACAAGGCGCTCACCGAGACCGGCAACAAAGAGTACACGACCATGCTCGCGGACAACGGGCTGCCCTACGGACGTACGGCGCTCTTCACGTCGAACACCGGTCCACACGCGGGCAACATCAACGTCAACCTCGTCGGCAAGTCGGCGCGCAGCTTCTCGGACGTGCAAGCCACCGAGCGCGTGCGTGCGGCGTTGGGCAAGGACTATCCCGGCACGCAGATCTACTTCTTCACCGGCGGCATCGTGAAGCGCATCCTCACGTTCGGCTCTGCGGCGCCCATCGACGTGGAGGTCGTTGGCTACGATCTCGACCTTGCCTCGGACTACGCGAAGAAGCTCGTGCCGCAGCTGGCGAACGCCGTGGACGAAGACGGCAAGCCACTGATGACCGACGTGCAGTTCAGCCGCGAAGAGAACTACCCCGAGCTGGACGTCAAGGTCGATCGCCAGAAGGCCGGCGCGCTGGGTCTCTCCGAGACGCAGATCGCACAGAGCGTACTTTCTAGCGTCGTCGGCAACACGCAGTTCGCGCCGATCCCGTTCACGGACAAGCGCACCGGCAACGAGTACTTCATCAACGTGCGCCTCGACGACGCTCACCGGAGCTCGCGCGACGACCTCGCGGACGTGCTGCTTCGAACGCCGCAGGGTGCCATCATCCCGCTCTCGAACGTCGCCTCGGTGCAGCGCTCGAGCGGGCCCGTGATTATCACGCGCAAATACTTGCAGCGCATCGTCGACGTGACAGCGAACATCGCGCCCGGCAAGGACCTCGGCAAGGCGAGCGCGGCGACTCAGAAGGCGATCGACGACACTCCTGCCCCTGAGGGCTTCACCGCTGCGCTCGGCGGGCAGTCCGTCGCGCAGAAGCAGGCGTTCTCCGGGCTCGGCTTTGCGGCGCTGATGGCGCTCGCGCTCGTGTACATGGTGCTCGCTTCGCAGTTCAAGTCGCTCGTGGATCCGCTTGTCATCATGTTCAGCGTTCCGCTCGGCGTCGCCGGGGTTCTGGTGATGCTCTACGTGACCAAGACGACGCTCAGCGTGAACAGCGCGATGGGGATCATCATGATGATCGGCATCGTCGTCTCCAACGGCGTGCTCCTCGTGGACTTCGCCAACGTGCTGCGCCGCCGCGGCAAGCCGCTCGTGGAGGCGACGATCGAAGCGGCGAAGACGCGCCTGCGACCGATCTTGATGACGACGATCGCGACCATCGTCGGGCTCGTGCCGATGGCGATCGGACTCGGTGAAGGCAGCGAGACCAACCTGCCGCTCGCGCGCGCGGTCATCGGCGGACTGACGGTCTCCACGGTGTTCACGCTGTTCTTGATCCCGTCGCTCTACACGCTGCTCGACAGGTTCGCGCGGCGCACTGCGCCCGATGACGAGGTGGCTGCATGAATCGCGTGCTCATTGGCATGACGACCCTCTGGGTCGCGATCGCTTCGCGCTCTGCCTCGGCGCAGGAAGCCGCGCCCACGCAAGGGGTCTCCTTCGACGACGCGGTGAAGACCGCCATGACGCGAGCACCCACGGCAGAGCGAGCACGGCTCGAGGTCGCGCGCGTTCAAGCGCTCTCGCACGAGGTCCGCGCGGCGTGGCTGCCGACGCTGTCGGGCAACGCGATCTACACGCGGCTGGACGACGATCGCATTCTGCCTGGAACGCCGCCGCGCGTGATCGTGGGAGTCGATCAGCTCTCCGCGAATCTCACGTTGAGCGTGCCGATCGTGGCGACCGGCGCTTGGGCGCGATGGTCCCACGCGAACGACGTCGTCGACCTCACCACCTCGACGGCGGACGACACCAAGCGCGTCGTCGGCATCCTCGCGGCGCGCGCTTACTTGGGCGTCGTGGCCATGCGGAGAGTGCTCGAGGTGACCGAACGGGCACGTGACACGGCGAAGGCGCACTTCGAGTTCTCTCGCGCACGCGTGGAGGGTGGCGTCGGCAACCGACTCGATCTCGCGCGGGCGGAGCAGGAGTACCTCACCGACGAGGCACAGGTCTCGAACGCGACGCTGGGTCTTCTCAAGGCGAGAGAGGCGCTCGGGGTCTCGATGGGCATGGATGTCCCCATGGACGCCGCGGTCCCGCCTGCACTCGCATCGTCGCCCTCGTTGAACGACGCGCTCGCGCAAGTGACCGCGCGACCCGACCTCAGAGCGCGCGAGCAGATCGTCCTTGCGAGCGAGCACGTGCGGCGCGACGGCTGGACGGACTACATGCCGCTCCTCAACGGCGTGTTTCAGCCGTTCTACCAAAACCCGCCGGGGCTGACGACGCCGCGCACCGGATGGCAAGCGCAGGTGATCCTCGCGGTCCCGATCTACGACGGCGGGCTTCGCTACGGACTGCACGACGAGCGCGACGCCATCGCGGGTGAGGCCAAGCTGGACTACAGCGGCGCGCTGCGGCAAGCCAAGAGTGACGTGCGCGTGGCGTTCGAAGAGGTGCGTCGCGCGGACGAAGCGTTGAAGGCAGCGAACGGGGCGGCCGACGTTGCGAAGAAGGCGCTCGAGCTCGCGAACCAGGCGTATCAAGCCGGCGCCACGAGCAACCTCGAGCTCATCGACGCGGAGCGACGCGCTCGGGACGCCGAGACGCAAGCGGCCATCGCCGAGGATGCGGCGCGACAGGCGCGGCTCGACATGCTCGCGGCGTCAGGCGCCTTCCCGGCGCGCTGAGCTACTCCTTCGGAACGAAGAGCGGCGCCATGTACGGCGGTCTCGCGGGGGGTGACGTGAACGAGAGCTGCCACGCGTGATCCGTGCGACGAAGGGTGGAGCTCGTCTCGTAGTGGCCGATGAACGCCCCGACATACACACTCGCGTGCGCCGTCGGCTCTGGCGTGCGCATGAGCATGACGGCTTCGTCGATCGGCCCGGTCCCCTCTTCGAGTACGCGACCGGTAGCGTCCACCGCGACCACCGCGAGGCGAGGTGCAGCGCCCATGATCCCGAGTCGGGCTTCGATCGCGAGGATGCGCTCCGGCCAAGCCACGGGCGCGGCGGTCGTCGGTTGACACGACGTCTCGATCACTGCGGCGCGCAGCGCGTCGACGAGCAACGCCTCGAACAGGGTCAGCGCCTGTTTCGCAGGAGAGTCTGCGCTGAAGGCACCCATCGCAGAAAACGCGGCGTCGAGCTGGCGCGCGGCGGCGAGGAGCTTCGCGAGCGCCTCGGGGTGAGGCTCCACCATCGACGGCGCACGTCGAACCTCGGTCGTATCGAACACCTCGAGCCGCTGAGCGCCGACTTCGTGAGCGAACGGCACGCCCTCATGACGAAGCCCCGCCCAAGCGGCGAGTGCGACGGCGAGCTTGCGTCGCCCTTGCGCGGCCGCGTCCCCCGGCTGCGTGACGGCAGCGGCAGAGGGCGCTAGGTACGTCGCGATCGCGTCGAGATAGGAGATCGTGAAGGAGCCGTGACGCGCCGCCGAGTCCTCGGGCATGCGACGCCTTGTCGCGCGCGTGAGTGCGTCCGAGAAGCCGGCGTATCGGTCCGCACCGTCTTCCGTCAGCGCCGTGCGTGCGTCCTTCGATCCTAGGAGCACGCCAACATCGAGCGCAGACGGGAGCGTACGCAGGCGTGGGGCGTCCGTCTTTTCGGGGTCGCTCCACGCGCCGACGAACGGCGAGACGAGCCGGCCGAGCACGACCGCATCGGGCGGCGCGGAGGGGCCGAGCAAGCGGAACGTCACGGGCGGCGCTTCTCCCTCCGCGAGCGCGACGGCCCCGAGGTCCATCACGTCTGCAGGTGCGGTGTTCACGGCGGCCCGACGAACACGATCGACGGTCGCGACGTTGACGAACGCCTGACCATCGGAAAGATCCACGCCCGCGTTCTTCACGAGTCGACCGAGCTCGCGCGCTCCGAGATCATCGGGCGGCCCATAGACGAGCGTGAAGACATCCTCGACGCGAGCCCACGTCTGCGCGAGCTGGGGCTCCGCCTTGAGCGCGCGCGCGACCAAGAGCGAGGCGCGTGTCTGCGTGCGCATCTCGGCCACGTCGATCCCGCGGGTGGAGTCGCTGCGTCGCGCGAGCACCCAGGCGGCCTGCGCGAGCCAGCGCACCGCGCGATATTGTGGGAGGCGCGGGTCCGATTCGGTGAGGCCTTGATGTGCTTCGAACGCGGTGTAGTCGAGCGTTCGCCCGAGCGCCAAGCTCTCCGCGACGCCCGCGTGCGCGCGCACGTGATCGAGCTCGAACGTCACGATCGCCTGCACATCTGCAGGAATCGGCACATTCGGATCGATAAGCCGGCTCGACACACCTAGCGTCGCGATCGCCACGTCGTAAGCGACGCGCAGGTCGACGCGCGCCTCGTTTCGCTCGGACGTGAGCCGCGACAAGACGCCGCCGAGCACCTTCGGCAGCGCCGGCGCGAGGACCATCCGCTCCGCCTCGTCCAACGCCGCGCCCAGACAAGCGCGAGCGAGCGCAAAGAACGTGTCCATGGTGACGACGAACGGGACGTGCGCATCATCGAGCGCGTCGTAGTACGCACCGAGCGAGGTCGGCGCGGGCTGTAGAGGCGTCACCACGACTCCGCCCGCGAGAGCGCGCTTTCGAGCGTCCTCGGAGAGAGCGGCCCACTTCGACGACGAGCCAAGCGCACGCTCGACGTCCGCTTCTTGCGCGGGAAGCGTGGGGCCACGGCTACCGACCACCAGCTGTGGCGACACCTCTTGCCAATACGAGCCGAGATCGGTCGGGGGCGCCTCAGCGGCGAAGGTCTGCAAGACGCGTGGCCTCACCGAGTCATGCGCAGTGGCGCACGCGCCAAGCATCCCCAAGACCACCAACCGAGCTACGTCGAGTCTCACGCGATTGACGAAGACCCTAGCTTAGCGCACGGTCGCGTGGCGATGGGCAAGCGCAAGAAGCCACCCGCGAGGCCCGAGCGCATTCGATTGGTTTCTCCGTGGCTGCTACGCGTCGTCGTACTCGCCGTGTGCGGGATCGGTGGCGCCGCGTACGCGCTCGTGCGTCACTACACGCAACCGCGTGCCCCGATGTGGGTTGCTATACCGGCTGCGACGGAGCTGCCTGCACCCGATCTCGTCGTCGATACCGATTAGCTTTGGGAGGGCGCTGCGCGCGGCTTGAGGGGGCACCTGCTGCGGGAGAGGGGTTGGGCTTGGTGGACCGCTCATGTTTGTTGGGGTGTTTGGCACGGACGCGCAGCACCTTTTCTTTCTGGCCTGCGCAGCGCAGACCAGAAAAAAAAAGCGCCGCGCGCTCCGGTCCTTTTGTTTGACGCGTTGAGCGGTCCGCCGGACTGGGCGTCCGCAGGTAGCGGGGGGAGATTTTAGGTGAGTTCCGACAGCCAAGCCGCGATCCGTGGAACGGCACATGGGCTTTGGTGCCCCCTCGCCGCGCGCAGCGGGTTCAAAAGAGAAGTTACTCGTCGGTGAGATCCATGACCCGCGCCTCGAGGCCACGGCCCTTCGTCACGCTGCTGATGCGGACCTGCGCGTTGAGCAGCGCCCAGAGTGCGTGACCGATCACGCCTTCGGCGTCGGTCAGCTTGCGATCGAAGAAGATGCCGAGGTCTCGGGTGTCCTCGTCGTATTCGATGCGCGTGACGCCGGGGATGGCGCGGATCTGATCCATCGGCACGCCCGGGCTCGT
>JAYVYD010000008.1:0-10611 GCA_043784605.1 Myxococcales bacterium
ACTTGGCGTCCCATGCGCGAGCCAACGGTCATCAAGTGGAGGTCGTCGCGTACGCCTATCGCAAAGACCTCAATGAGACCGTAGACGTCGTTCTATCTCACAATCCCGATCTCGCCGGATTGGGCATTGCATTCCAAAACAACATTGACGATTACGTACTGTTGCTCAGGGCGCTGCGTGAGCGCGGCTATCGCGGGCACCTCACCTGCGGCGGCCAGGTAGGGACGTTCTGTTGGGAAGAGCTCATGGCCGAGCTGCCAGGCCTCGACATCGTGGTTCGTCACGACGGCGAAGAGACGCTCTGCGAGGTTCTAGACGCGCTCGGTCGCGGCGAGATCCCGCGGAATATTGCCGGTCTCGTGTGGCGTACTGACGACAATTGCGTGGTCAAAGGTCCGATGAGGTTTCCCTCGAACGATCTGGACGCGTATCCGCCGCCGGTCAGAAGCGGAGTGCCTTATGTGGTTGGCGAACTCGTCGTCGACTTTCTAATCACCGCGCGCGGGTGTGTCGGCGAGTGCAACTATTGCTCGATTGCCGCATATACCACAGAGCAGAAGAAGTCCTATCGACCGCGCGCGCCCGAGGCCGTGGCTGACGAGATCGCGATGGCGTGTCACGAGCGAAACGCGAAGGTCTTCTTCGTCCAAGACGACTTGTTCGTATTGCCGGGCGAGCGCCCCGCGGTGTCGCGAATGCAGCGCATCAAGAAGGCCATCGACGAGCGCGGCGTGAAAGACGCGGTGTTCTGGATCAAGGGTAGGCCGGAGAACATCACGCGCGGAGTCGCCGAAGCGGCGCGCGAGATGGGCGCGATTTGCATGTTTTTGGGAGTCGAGAACGCCTCGGCTAAGCGCTTGTCGTACTTGGGTAGGACGCACCTGCCGATGCACAACGACTCTGCGATAGAGCACTGTCGCAATGCCAACATCGTGCCGAGCTTCAATTTCATGTTGTTCGATCCCGACTGCACACTCGAGGACGTGAGCACCACGCTCGACATGGCTGCGCTACACCCTGATCTCCCGTGGAACGTTTGCCGCACGGAGATCTACTCGGGCACAGGGTGGCGCAATCGCCTGATGAAAGAGGGCCGTTTGCAGGGCGATCGGCGAAGCTACGGCTATCGCATGACGGACCTTCGCGTCGAGGTGATGTTCCGTATCATCCGCGTGAGCCTGCACGAGCGTGCGCTCGCGATTGACAGCTTGCTCAACCGACTCATCAGTCTGTCGTTTGCTCGTCAATTGCGCTGCAAGTTCTATCCGTCGCCCGCGACCACCGCGCTCGACCAGGCGGTGACCGAGCTCGGCGTGATGATCCGACGTGACACCGTTGCGCGACTACGAGACGTGCGCGACTTGGTCATGAGCTCGTCGCGCGTGGACGCTAAGGCGATTCGCACGTTCGCAGTCGAGCAGGCGATGAAGATTGGTGCTTTCGATGTGCCATTACGCGTTCGAACAGAGGTTCTGTGGGACCAGCTGCCTGCGCGCGGCCGCTCTCAATCGATCAGGCGGATCAGGCGAGATCAGACTATCCGTGCCGGATTCGAGATCGCTGCGGGCTCGTAGCGTCAAGAGCTGATGACCATCCTGATTGACTAATACGGTGTGCTCTAGCTGCGCGGACATGGGGCCGTCTACGGTGAGCACGGTCCACCCGTCCGAAAGCATGCGTATCTCGGGCCCTCCCAAGTTGATCATTGGCTCGACCGTGATCACCATGCCTGCGCGCGGCAGAAGGCCGGTGCCTCTCTTTCCGAAGTGAGAGACGTGAGGCGCCATGTGCATCTTGCGACCGATGCCGTGGCCGCCGAATTCGCGAACCACCGAGCAGCCCTCGCGAATGGCCAATTGCTCGATGGCAAATCCGATATCACCCAATCGGGCCCCGTCGCGGATGACCGCTATTCCGGCGTCTCTGCAGCGGCGCGCGAGGTCTACGAGGCGTCGCGCTTCTTTTGACGGCTCACCGATGATGAACGTCTCGGAAGTGTCGCCGCGGAAGCCGTCCAGATGTGTCCGCACGTCCGCACTGTCCAATAGCGATTTGATCTAGAGTGCGGATATGAGCCTCGCGCAAATCGAGTATTTCGTCGCAGTCGCCCATGAGGGACACGTCGGGCGCGCGGCAAGCAAGCTGTGCGTCGCGCAGCCGGCGGTGAGTCGCCAGACCCGCAATCTCGAGGACGAGCTCGGCGCGACGCTCTTCGTTCGCACGCCCAGGGGAATGACATCGTTGCCGGCTGGGGTGACGTTTCTCGAGCACGCGGAGGCTATTTTAGGCCGCGTGCGCACCGCGAAAGACGAACTGCGCGCGCGCTGATACGCTCGTTCTAGGAGGTGCCCATGCGGAGAGTCTTCATCGCATTAGGTGTCGGCGCGGTCATCGCGGCGTGTGGCGGGTCCACGAAGGGTACACAAGGCGACCCAGGTCCCGCCGGATCCAACGGTGCACCGGGCCCCGCGAGCTCCGTGCCTGGCCCGACGGGCGCGAAAGGCGATACGGGTCTCACGGGACCGAAGGGCGACTCGAGCATCACCTCCGTCTACACCGGCACGCAGACCGGCGCGTGGACGGCGGTCGGCGGCACCTGGATGGACATCAAGGACGCGAACGTCACGTTCAACGTGACCGGCGTCGTCTTCGTCGAGCTGCAGGCGGACGGCTCCGTGAGCGGAGTCGCGGGCAGCGGCTACCTGGGAGGCCACTGCGGCTTTCGCTTCGTGATCGACGGAGTGCCGCAGGGCAACGCGACGTGGGGCGATCGGCTCGTCGGGTGTCCCGGTGGCGGAAACCCGAACACGGGCTCGTGGTGGTGCAACTGGTCGATGCGTCGAAGCAGCTCGCTATCGAACGGCTCCCACACGATCCAACTTCAGGTCACCGGCTGGACTGGAACGGTCGCGGGCTGCGCCTCTGACGGTGGCGAGTACTCGGTCGCCAAGCTGTGGGTGCTCGCTCACAGCTGAGGGTGGAGCTCCACAAGCTCGATCTTCGCGTCGAAATCCGTCGTGGCGAGCGCGGCCTCGTAGCCGTCGTCGATCGCAAGCGGGACGACGCGCGTCCGCGGCGCACCGGCGATGCGTGACTCCAAGAGCGCGTCTCTTACGTCGGCATCCATCGAGACGTCGAACGACGAGAGCGCGCTCGAGACTCCAATGCCGAGCATCTTCACGTAGGCCTCTTTGCGCACCCACGCGCGAAAGAACGCCGCAGGTCGATGGGGCGCGTGTGCGAAGGCGATCAGTTCTGCGGCGGAGAAGACCGTAGGCGCGAGGAGCTCGAGGTCACGCTCCGTGATTTGCTCGACGTCCACGCCAACGTCCGAATCGGCGATCGCGATCAGCGCGAGGTCACCGGAGTGCGAGAGATTGAAGCAGATGCCTCTACAAGAAGGCTTTCCGTTCGGGCCTGTCGCGAGATCGACGTCGCCAATCAGCGTTCGCAGCGCCTTGTGAGCCGCGATGAAGCGTTCCCGATCGCGATCGTGCACGAATCGTTTCGAGCGGGCCCGCTCTTCAAAGGAGAGCTCAATGCGCGCTACTTGCCAATGGGGGTTGGCCGTCCAAACTCGATAGACCTTCATCCACTCGACCCGTCGGAGCTCAATTGTTGCTGGCCAATCAACCCAGTTGTTGACGTTTCGCCGCAGGCGACGTCAATTGAGGCTGGCGAAGCCAATCGACCCAGTTGTTGACGTTCGCCGCAGGCGACGTCAATTGAGGCTTGCATTGATCCGCCATCTGGGGCTATGGTCATGCCCCCTCGGTAGGTAAGAAGGACGACGCGGCCCCGACCGGGGACCGCGTTTTTTTTTGCCCTAAGCAGCCTATGAACCAAGCAGCCAAAACCTCCAGCACTTTCGATCGGACGGCGACCCTCGCCGTGATCGAGCCGGTCGCTCGCGCGCACGCCGCCGAGGTGGTGGACGTCGTGCTGACGACCGAAGGCGGCGGCTGGATCCTGCGGGTGTCGGTGGAGAGGCTCGGCAGCGCGGACGCGTCGGCCACGGTCAAGGACGCGGCGGTCAATCTCGAGACGTGCGCAGCAGTCTCTCGCGACCTCTCACCAGCGCTCGACGTCGCGGACCTCATCGCACACAGCTATACGCTCGAGGTCGGTTCTCCTGGCGTTGAACGTCCGTTGAAGTCCGCCCGCGACTTCGCGCGATTTGCGGGCCAAAAAGCCAAGCTGCGCCTCGTGACTCCGGTCGACGGCCAGAAGGTCCTTCGCGGAGCGATCAGCGCGAGCGGCGAGACGGTCACGATCGACGACGGTCGACCCCACGAAGTCACCTTCTCCAACATCGAGTCCGCGCACCTAGTTTTCGAGTTCGGTCCTGCGCCCAAACCGGGCGGTAAAAACCAGAGGAAGAAATAATGGCCACGCAGCAGCAACAACAATCCACTGAGGTGAACTTGCTCACGGCGATCGAAATGGTCGCCAAGGACAAGGGCATCGAAAAGACGCGATTGGTGAAGACCGTGGAGGAGGCCATCCTCAAGGCGGCGCAGAGCGTGTTCGGGCCGGCGCGCGAGCTCGAGGCTCGCTTCAACGAAGACACCGGATCGGTGGATCTCTTCCAATACCTCACCGTCGTCGACGATCCGTCGGACGAGGACCGCGAAATCGCCCTCGAAGACGCCCAAAAGGCCGGTCTCGAGGCGGAGCTCGGAGAAGAACTCGGGTTCGCGATCTACTGGCACCCCGCGCAGAGCGCGGCAGCACTCAAGAAGCTCATCGCCGACGGCATGGAGCCGACGCGCGCACGCACGTACCTCGACGGACTGAACGACCTCTTGCGCATCAAGCAGTCGCTCGGCGCCTTCAGCCGGGTCGCGGCGCAAACCGCGAAGCAAGTGCTCATCCAGCGTGTGCGCGACGAAGAGCGCGATCTCATCTTCAACGAGTTCAAGGACAAGAAAGGCGAGCTCATCAAGGGCGTCGTTCGCCGCTTCGAGAAGGGCCAGAATCTCATCATCGATCTCGGCCGCACCGAAGGCATCTTGCCGTTCCGCGAGCAGACGCCCCGCGAGTCGCACCGGCCGGGCGATCGCGTCGTCGCTTACGTGAAGGACATCGATCGCGAGGCGCGCGGTCCGCAGGTGATCTTGTCGCGCTCGGACGCGAAGCTCGTCGAGAAGCTGTTCGAGGCAGAAGTGCCGGAGATCTACGAGGGCATCGTCCGCATCGTCGCGTGTGCGCGTGAAGCTGGCGCTCGCAGCAAGATCGCCGTCTCGAGCCGCGACGCAGACGTCGACCCGGTGGGAGCGTGCGTCGGGATGAAGGGCTCGCGCGTGCAGGCCGTCGTTCAAGAGCTACGCGGCGAGAAGATCGACATCGTCCCGTTCGACAAGGATCCCGCGCGCTTCGTGTGTGCGGCCATCCAGCCCGCCGAGGTCAACAAGGTCATCGTGGACGAGGCCGATCACCGCATGGAACTGGTCGTTCCCGACGAGAAGCTCTCGCTAGCCATCGGCCGAAAGGGTCAGAACGTGCGCCTCGCCGCGCAGCTCACCGGGTGGAAGCTCGACATCATCAGCGAGAGCAAGTTCCGTCAGATCGAGGACGAGTCCGTGACGACTCTCCAGCACATCGAGGGCATCACCGAGCAGATCGCTCGCAGCATGTACCGCATGGGCTTCCGTGCGATCGAGGAGCTCGCCGAGGCGAGCGAGGAAGAGCTCGCGTCGATCCCGGGCGTGGGCGACGTCGGCGCGGCGCAGAAGCTCCAGAAGGACGCGGAGACCACGATGGAGCGCCTCCGCCAAGCGCGCATCCTCGCGGCGACCAACAAGGTGGAACCGCTCACCGAGCGCGAGCGCCTCTTGTTCGTGCGCGGCGTCGGCGATCGCACCGTGCAGCTGCTCGAAGAGGCCGGCTACAAGTCCGTCGAGGACGTGCAGCGCGAGGACGAAGACAAGCTCGCCATCAAGACGGGTATCGGCATCAAGAAATCGCGCGTCATCAAGGCAGGCGCGCAGCATTTTCTGCAAAACGAGTGGAAGCCGCTCGAGGCCGCGCGCAAGAAGGCGCAGAGCTGAGACCTACGATCAGGTGAAGGAATGATGATGTCGACCGAGAGCGCTGAGGCGCACAACAAACGAGAGCGCACCTGCGTGGGCTGCGCCGAGCGCGCCGAGCCCAACGAGATGGTGCGTCTTGTCCTCGGTCCGAACGGCGAGGTCGCGGCCGATGCGGCGGGCGGAGCGTTCGGTCGCGGGGCGCACGTGCACCCCGCGCTCCTTTGCATCACGAACGCCTGCAAATTCGGGCTCGCGCGCTCGTTCAAGGCGGCCGTCAAGGTAACGAGCGAGGAACTCTCCGCCGAGATTGCTGCGGCTTACATGCGTCGCGCGGAGGGGCTGCTGCTCGCCGCCAAGCGCGCGAAGAGGCTTACGGTCGGCGCGGACGAGACGCTCGCCGCGCTCGTGCAACACCCGAACGCGACGGTCGTCATTGCGAACGACGCCGCGAGTGTCGTCAAACGAACGGAGATCGCCAGCGCGATCGCAGAAGGACGTGCGTGTACGTGGACCAACAAGGCCGGTCTCGGTCGGATGTTGGCAAGAGACGAGGTCGCCGTCTGCGCGGTGATCGACGTGGCAATGGCCGAAGCGCTACGCCACGCAGTAGGTGTCGCGAGCGCCATGCGCAGCGGCACGCTCGAGCGCAGCGAGAGTACGGACCAAAACGAAGACAGGGTCAGCGGACCCACTGAGGATGTGTCGAAATGCTTGGAGGAGCGATGAGCAAGGTGCGTGTCTACGAGGCTGCCAAGCAGCTGAACGTCGACCCCAAAGCAGCGGTGGCGCTGTTTCAGGCGATCGGCATCCACGATGTGCGAAACCACATGAGCTCCGTGGAGCCCGAGGCGATTGAGCGCGTGAAGCGCCACCTCGAGAAACAAAAGACTCACGACGTGGTCGAAGAGAAGGTGCGTTTCGGTGTCGTCAAGCGTCGCGCGGTCGCAAAGCCGCCGTCCGCGGAGCCGAGCGTGAGGGAGTTGATCCCTGCGGCGCCCCCGTCCGTCCCGCAGGTGGTCGAGGCGCCCGAGCCTCCGCCGTCCGCCGCTCGCGTCGAGCAGAACGGCAGCGCGCACTTGATCCCCGTCGCTGCGAAGAGCAAGCCGCGGGACCGCAAGAGCGGTCGCCTCCCGGACGCGCCGGCGAGCGTCCCCGACGTCGTCGTCGAAGCGAAGGTCGCGATCCCCGCCGAGCGACCGAGCGCGCGCACACTCAAGCAGCCCGCGCCATCGACGCGCACACTCAAGCAGCCCGCGCCGTCGACGCGCGAGATCGAGCCCGTGGTCGCCGAGCCGGAGCCGGAACCGGTCGCCGTGGAGGTCGCTCCGCCGGAGCCAGAGCCGTCGTTCACTCCGCCCACGCCGCCTCCGCCTCCTCCTCCGGTACCCGTGCCCGTGGTCGTGGTCGCGCCCGAGCGTCCGCCGACTCCGAAGTCCACCGCGCCGAAGACTGGCGTCGAGTATTGGGGCGGTCGCCCCGGTGTCCCGATGCCGACTCCCGCCAGCGCGCAGCGCACCGCGATCGGCGGCGGCGCGACAGGCGCGATGCCGCGTCGCGTCCAGTTCGATCCGCGCGCAGGGTCGAGCGTGCGTCCGGGGATGCGCCCCGGCCAAATGGGCGGCGGACGCCCGATGCCAGGACGCGGCGGCGCAGGCATGCGTCGCGGCCCGGGCGGAATGCCGATTACACGGCCGAAGCCGGCAGTCTCCACTCAGGAGATGAGCGCGCACAAGAAGGTCATTCGCATCGAAGAGAACATCACGCTCTCCGCGATGGCCGCCAAATTGAGCCTCAAAGCGACCGAGCTCTTGATGAAGCTCTTGGGCATGGGCATGACCGGCGTGCACATCAACACTGCGCTGGACGCGGACACCGCGAAGATCCTCGCCGGCGAGTTCGGCTGGGAGGTCGAGGACGTCGCGATGTCCGAAGAGCAATCCATCGCCGAAGCGCGCGGTGAAGAAGACGCGGCTCCTGTGGTCGTTGGAGCAGACGTCGTCGTCGATCCGGATCTCGTGACGCGACCCCCGGTGGTCACCGTCATGGGTCACGTCGACCACGGCAAGACGAGCCTCCTCGACAAGATCCGCAAAGCGAACGTCGCGAGCGGTGAAGCCGGCGGCATCACACAGCACATCGGTGCCTACAAAGTGGCGACGCCCAAGCACGGCATGGTCGTCTTCCTCGACACGCCTGGCCACGAAGCGTTCACTCAGATGCGCGCTCGCGGCGCGAGCGTCACGGACATCGTCGTGTTGGTCGTCGCGGCCGACGACGGCGTCATGCCGCAGACCAAAGAGGCCGTGAACCACGCGAAGGCGGCGAAGGTGCCGATCATCGTCGCGGTCAACAAGATCGACAAGCCCAGCGCAGAGCCAGAGCGCGTGCGTCGTGAGCTTGTCGAGCTCGGACTGCAGCCCGAAGAGTGGGGCGGCGACACCATGTACGTGAACGTCTCGGCGCAAACGGGAGACGGCATCCCGCAGCTGCTCGAGGCGATCGCGCTCCAATCCGAGGTGATGGACCTCAAGGCCAACCCGAAGAAGCCCGCGAGCGGCACGGTGCTCGAGGCTCTCCTCGATCGCGGCCGCGGTCCGGTCGCGCGCGTGCTCGTGCAAGACGGCACACTCAAGGTCGGCGACTTCATCCTCGCAGGTCCTGGCTTCGGCAAGGTCCGCGCGATGACGAACGAGCACGGCAAGCAGATCCACGAGGCGCCGCCTGCGACGCCGGTCGAGATCCTAGGCCTGAGCGAGGTCCCCAACGCGGGCGACCCGATGCACGCGGTGAAGGACCCGAAGAAGGCGCAAGAGATCGCCGAGAGCCGCAAGGGCAAGATGGCCAAGAGCCTGATCCCCGCGACCGCGAAGGTGTCTCTCGAAGAGCTCAGCCGGCGAATCTCGGACTCGGACCAGCAAGAGCTTCGCGTCGTCATCAAGGGCGACGTGCAGGGCTCCGTAGAGGCGCTCGCGGACGCGTTCGCCAAGCAGTCCACCGAGAAGGTTCGTCTCTCGATCATCCACGCCGGTGTCGGCGCGATCACCGAGGGCGACATCAACCTCGCGACCGCCGCGAAGGCCATCGTCGTCGGCTTCAACGTGCGTCCAGCCGGAAAAGCTGCGGCGCTCGCCGAAGAATCGAAGATCGAGATTCGCCTCTACTCGATCATCTACAACGCACTCGACGACGTTCGCAATGCGATGGAAGGCCTGCTCCCAGCGACGCTCGTCGAGAGGCTCCAAGGCAAGGCGGAGGTTCGTCAGGTCTTCAAGATCAAGAACCAGGTCGTTGCGGGTTCGTACATCATCGAAGGCGTCTTCAAGCGGGCCGGCCAGGTGCGCGTGATGCGCGCTGGCAATCTCCTCCACACGGGTAAGGTCTCCGCGCTCAAGCGCTTCAAGGACGACGTGAAGGACGTCGCCGAGGGCTTCGAATGCGGCATCAGTCTCGACGGCTTCAGCGACCTGAAGGAGCTCGACGTACTCGAGTGCATCGAGATCGAGCACGTGAAACAGCGCCTCTAGTGACGGTACACCTATGCATGTCGGCGTGATGCGGCTGGTCTTTCACATTCCGCACGCGCGCTCTCTCAAGGACAAGCGGAGCGTCGTGCGGAAGTTTCGCGATCGAATTCGCGCGCGCCACGACCTCTCGATCGCCGAGGTGGCCGATCAAGATTCGTTGCTGGCGAACCCAATCCGCTCAGTTGTTGTCGTTCGCCGAACGCGACGACAATTGCATCAGAAGGCGACGTTCGGCGCGCCGGTCGTGTCTGCGGACGCGAGCGTCGCGCACTCCGTGCTTGAGGCGGTCGCGCACGCGGCAGAGACTCAACCTGACGCCATTCTCACGCATCGCTCGACCGAGGATGTCGTGATCGGCGACGACGCGAACTGGGACGATCATGGCTGAAATCAAGCGATCTGAGCGGGTTTCGATGCGCGTGCAAGAGGAGCTCGCACGCATGCTCTCGCGTGAGGTGAAGGACCCACGCACGCGGAACGTCGTCATCTCGCGCGTCTCGATGACGGACGACCTGCGTCACGCGAAGGTCTACGTGCGACTACTCGTCGACGACGAGTCCATGCGAGCAGAGGCGCTCAAGGGGCTCGCGAAGGCGTCGTCCATGTTGCGCTCCGGCATCACCAAGGCCGCAGGGCTACGCTACGCGCCGGCCCTTCACTTCTTCTACGACGCAGGACAAGACGACGTCTTGCGCATCGAGCGCTTACTCCACGAAGTGAAGACCGAGCGCGAGAAGAAGACCAGCTAAGCCGTAGCTAGTGCGAGCCAAGTTCACATCGTCCAAGTGACCCCGAGGGTCAGCTTGGAGTTGGTGTCCAACGCAAGCGAACTCTCGGATGTGTCCTCCATATTGCGTTCTCCAAGGATTTTCCGCGCAATCACGCGACGGGAAGAACCCTCGGACTTCGTTGGAGGCACTCATGAGTATGGATATTCGAGTCTCGTTCCCTGGTGGCAAACGTGTCGACGCTCTCGTCGGTGCGCATGTCGTGCACACGGACCAACCGGTGTCTGCGGGAGGCGCAGACGATGCGCCGGCGCCGTTCGATCTGTT
>JAYVYD010000009.1:0-17493 GCA_043784605.1 Myxococcales bacterium
GGGCAAGGACGTCGGCGAGCTCGCCGGGATCGGAGCGTGCGGTGTGCTCGTCACCAGCGATTTGCACGCGCTCACCGCGGCGAAGGCGGCTGTCGCGATCGATTTTTCGACGCATGACATCCTGCCGGAGGTCGCGAGGGCGTGCGCCGAGGCAAAGACGGCTCTCGTCAGCGGCACCACCGGTCTCCTTGCAGAGGGACTGCTCGCGCTCCAAGAGGCCAGCGAGCTCGTGCCCGTGCTGTGGGAGCCGAACATGAGCGTCGGCGTGCAGGTGCTCGCAAGGCTGGTGCAACGCGCGATAGAACTCCTCGGGTTGGGCTTCGACGTCGAGGTCAGCGAGACGCACCACCGCCTCAAGGTCGACGCGCCGAGCGGCACCGCGAAGCGCCTCGCCGAGGTCGCCAAACAGGCGAGGGGAGATCGCGACGCCTTCGTCACGGGACGCGACGGCAAGCCCGGACGCAGGCCCGATCGCGAGATCGGCGTGTTCGCGATGCGCGGTGGTGACGTCATCGGCGATCACACCGTGCACTTGCTCGGGCAGGGAGAGCGAATCGAGCTCACGCACCGTGCGACGAGCCGCGATCTGTTCGCTTCGGGCGCGCTGAGAGCCGCGCAGTGGATCGCTCACAAATCGCCCGGCCGCTACACGCTCGCGGACGTTCTGCTTGATCCGCCGCCGACGAAGGACGCGGAGATGATCCTCGAGTAACTGGCGCGGTCAGAACGTAGCGGCCAAGGTCAAGCCGCCGGACTTCGGGCCGAACGACGGAGTGACACGCCACGTCGTCGAGGCCGGTGTGTCGCTCTTCTTCTCGGCGGGGCCGCGATCGGTCAACAAGATGATCGTGCCCGCGATGAACAGCGCGCCACCGATGCCGAGGAACACGCTCTCCAACACCAACGCGCCCTCCGCGCTCGTCTTTCGGTCGCACGCCGCTTGCGAGAGCACGGGATCGCCGACGCCTTGCGGGGGCCTGCAGAAATCGGAGATGCCTTTGAGCAAGACGTTGTTGTGGTCGTCGTTGTTCGACGATCGGAGGCCGAGGAAACGGACGCCCTCGATCGCGCCGATGACGCCGAGCACGACGCCCGCGCCCATCGCCGAGATGCCGACGATCTTCATGACCGGAACGGGCTTGCTGGGCTCGGTGGGGACGACGCCGTTCGGTGGCGGAGCGCTGCCCTTCTTGAGCTCGATCGTGATCGACGACTCCGTCCCCGTGATGATCGAGACCTCTTGGCCTTGCGGCGCATAGCCGTCCGCGCGGAGCTCGATCGCGTGGGTGCCTGCAGGGAGCGTGAGTGAGGACACTCCCGCCGTGAGCGTGCCCTTGGGTTGCCCATCGACGAAGACCTGCGCGCTCTCGACTGCACAGTGGATGGTCACGCTGCCCTCGGTGCCTGCTCCGGAGAGCCGCTCGAAGATCCGGCTGGCCATCTTCTTGAGCGCCTCGTCGTTCTGATCCTTGAGGTTCTCGGTGTACGACTCCTTGACGCTCTGCTCGGGCTTTCCGCGCAGCCAGAGGTGCACCTCGGCGGTGACTTGGTGAGGCGCGGCGGCTTTGGTGACAGAGCCCCAGAAGAAGCGGTCGGTCTTGAGCTGATCGCCGATGCGCGCCAAGCAGCCTGCGTCGGGCTTCGGCGGGCACTTGAGCGCGGGGATGAGCATCGACAGCGAGTCCGTCGACTCGGCCATCTGCCAGCCCGGCGTCCCACGCACCTTGCTCTTGAGCGCGGCGGTGAGACCGTCGGCTTGGTCCTCGGTCGCGTCGTCGGAGTCGAGGTTCACGACGTGCACCGGGCCCTTCGCCTGCGCGAAGACGTTCGGCGCGATCAACACCATCGCGAGCGCGAAGAAGAACGCAAGGGCGGACCGGAACTGAGCCTGCATCATGACGCCAAGGTAGCTCGTCTCCTGGGTGGGTTGAAAGTCCCGTGTGATACCGTCACTCGGCCATGCGCATCACGGGCGGCGTCCACCGGTCGCGCGAGTTGCGCGCGCCAAAAGGCCAAAAAACTCGGCCAACCGCGGACCGTGTGCGCGAGGGGTTGTTCTCCATGCTGGCGTCGCGTCGCCCGCTGGATGGGGCGCGTGTGCTCGATCTCTTCGCGGGGACGGGTGCGCTCGGGCTCGAGGCCCTCTCGCGCGGAGCGAGTCACGGGGTGTTCGTCGAGAGCGATCGCGCGGCGCTGCTGGCGCTCCGCGAGAACGTGCGAGCGCTCGGGTTCGAAGCCGCGAGCGTGGTGATCGCTCAACGTGCGGAGCGCGTGGTCGAGGCGCTGAAGGGTCCGTTCGACGTGGTTCTCTGCGATCCGCCCTATGCGCTCGTGCGCGAACCCGAGCTGGCGGCGCTGCTTTCGAAGGTGGCCGCCCACTGCCACGCCGAAGCGACAATTGTCTTGGAGCACGACGCCAAAGATCCCCCGCCCTCCATTCTGGGCGCTATCGTGACGTTCACGCGGCGGTATGGCGACACGGGACTAACCTTTTATGAGGTCTCGGCCCTCTTGAAACCACCAGCAAATGATGAAGATGGCGACGTGTAGCTCACGCTGTATACTCCGCCGCCGCACCCTCGCAGTTCACGCGCCTCTCGATGGCGATCTCCAGAGCGAAACCACATGACCTCGATTCCGCCTCCCTCGCAAACGGGGGTTCCCGCCTCAGGGGGAAACGGCACCTACATCGCAGTCGGCGCCTTGCTCATCGCGGGCATCATCGCCCTCGTTGCTTTCAAGTCCTGCTCGGGCCCTGACACGAAGCCCATCGCGATGGTCCCAGACGCGGCGCCATCGGCCAAGCCGACCGTCGATACGACCCGCTTCGATGACGTGCCACCGCCGCCAGCACCCGAAGACGCGTCGGTCGCGCCCGTGACGACCCACTACGTCACCGGCCCCGCCATGAACGTGTGCGACGTGAAGGCCTGCGGCGGCATCACTTCCACGGAGCTCGAGAATGGCCTCAACATGGTGGCGCGTCAGACACGCCGCAAATGCTACGAGACCGCGCTCAACAACGACCCGACGCTCAAGGGGCATGTGAAGCTCAACCTCGTCATCGCGATCAACGGCCAGGTCTGCTCGGCCGTGGTCGGCAGCAACGACATGGCGAGCACGACGGTCGGAGACTGCGCGGCGCGCACGTTCCTGGCGTCGCGCCTGCCGTCCCCTAAAGGCGGCTGCGTCAAGGTGGAACTTCCGCTCGCGTACGTGCCGGCTGGCCAACAATAGCTTTCGACGCTGGCAATCGTCGGTGGTGACGGTTACGCTCTTCAGCGATGCGCGCAAAGGTCGCGGTTTTGATCCTCTTTCTTGGTGCATGCACGGCGCTCTTCGCCGCCGCTTGCATCGATGGCACGACAGCCAATTGTGACGCCGGGAGCGGCTGCGAGCCTGGCGAAGGCGCGGCTCCGCTGCCCGACGCGAGCGAGAAGGACGGTGGCGCCGATACTTTGACGACCGACACCTCGATGCCGCAGGACGCGCCCGCGGGTTGAGCTTGGTCAACGACGACGAGAACAACAAGAGCGCGCCACCACCGCGTTCTTCGCCCTTGCGGAGCAGACCGCCCTCGTCGCCCCCCGCGCGAAGCAGACCGTCGTCGGCGCCGCCGATGGGTCCGCGCGCTTCGACTTCGACTTTCACACCGACGCCGCGCGTCCCGGACTCCGTCCCGCCGTTGCCGGTCAAGGGTGGTGTGCGCCGCTCGTCCGGCGTGATGCGCCTCAACACGATCGACTTCGATCTGGTGAACGCCGCGCGACGCATCGTCGAGAACTCGCTCGGTGTCGTGCGCGGAGAGCGCATGCTCATCATCGTGGACCGCGCGCGCCACGACATCGCGCCAGCGCTTGTCGAGGTGACGCGCAACCTCGGCGCCGCGTGCGAACTCCTGATCCTAGAGGACATCGAGGCGCGACCTGTGCGCGAGGTCCCGGCCGTAATCTCCGCGGCCATGAAGAACGCGCAGGCGTCGATCCTGTTGGTCGGCTTCGTCGACGGCGAGCAGCCGATGCGCGGCGACTACCTCGAGGCCGTGCGCGTGCTGGGGCTTCGCCACGCGCACATGGTCGGCGTCACGAAGCACTCGATGCTCGCCGGATTTTCCGTGGATCCTGCACGCATTCTCGACACGACGCGTGCGGTGCGGACGCGCCTCCGGTCCGACTCGGTCCTCAAGGTTCGCTCGTTGGCGGGCACCAACCTCACCGTGAAGCTGAACCCTTCGTTTCGCTGGGCCGAGCACGTCGGCGTCATTCGCCCAGGTCGATGGGAGAACCTACCTTCCGGCGAGCTGATGACATCGCCCGGAGAGATCTCGGGATTGTTCGTCTGCGACGCGAGCATGGGCGGGCCGTTCGGGCAGGCCGCAGGGCTGTTGACGCGATCGCCTGTCCGCTTCGAGATCGAGGCGAACCTCGTGAAATCGGTGTCATCGAGCAATCACGCGCTCCAGCGCGACGTCGAGTCGTTCCTTCGATCCGAGCACCACGCCGATCGCGTCGGCACGATCGTGCTCGGGACGAACGTCGGCATCCTCAAGCCGGTGGGCGAGCTCATCTGCGATCAGAACCTGCCAGGGCTGCACCTCGGCCTCGGCTCCACCTTCCCCGACAAGACTGGAGCGCCGTCGACCACGCGCGCGCAGCTGTCGCTCACCGCCGCCGGCTCCGACGTGGACCTGGACGGCGCGCCGCTCTTGCGTAGCGGCCGCTACATGATCGTCTGACATGGCGGAGCATGGTGTGCTGCTCACCGTCGCCTATGACGGCACCGCCTATTCTGGGTGGGCCGCGCAGCAAGGCCAAGAGCGAACGGTCGAGTCTACCTTGCACGCTGCGGTGCTCTCGATCGACTCACACGCGAGCAAGCTGCGCGGGACGAGCCGAACGGACGCCGGCGTCCACGCCGAGCACCAGCTCGTCGCGTTCGACGCGGCGCTCGACATCGAGCCGCGCGGTTGGGTGATGGCCGTCAACTCGCATTTGCCTGACGACGTCGCGGTCCGCGCCGCGCGGCACACCACGCTCGGCTTCGCCCCACGGCACGCGTCCCGCTCCAAGCGCTATCGCTACAGGCTGTTGCTCGACCTCGTCCGCGATCCACTCGAGCGCACGCGCGCATGGCGCGTCGGCTACGCGATCGATCGCGACAAGCTCTCACGCGCGTGCGCCGATCTCGTCGGGACCCACGATTTTGCGGCTTTTCGCTCGGCCAAGGACGAACGCACGGTAACGGTGCGCACACTCACGCGAGTCGCGGTGGAGCCGCTCGCTGGCAACGTGTTGTCCATCGCGGTCGAGGGCGGCGCGTTCATGCACAACATGGTGCGCATCATCGTCGGCACCCTCGTGGACGTCGCGCGCGGCAGGCTGGACGGCGACGCGATCGCCCGCGCGTTCGACACGAAGGAGCGCAGCGCGCTCGGAATGACCGCACCTGCACACGGGTTGACGCTCGAGCACGTGGAGCTCGACCTTCCAGAAGGGACGTCACCTCCGTGGCCGCCCTAACGTCCACGTCTCGCATCGCCGTGCGCGCTCCGAGGCCAGGCGAGGGCGGCGCGGTCGCCGGCCTGTGGCGTGAGCTGTGGGACGTGCACGAGTCCTGGGGCAGCTACCCGGGGAGCAAGGAAGACTCCGCGTACGAACAGGTCGCCTCGCGTGTCGATCAAGACTCACGCGCGCGTGGCGGCAACGTCATGCTCGGTCGCCATATTCATTTGGTCGCGACGCTCGATGGCGATCTCCTCGGCCAGGTGGAGGGTTGGGTCGATCGGTTCGGCGACAGCCCGCTCACGCCGTGGACGTGCGAAGTGCGATCGCTGGTCGTCAGCGCGCGTGCGCGTGGCTTCGGCCTGGGTCGCGCTCTGCTGGATGCGCTCGGCGAGGCGGCGACCACGCTCGCGCACGGGCCGACGGTACTCGTAGCCGAGGTACTGGAGCCGAACCCAGCGCACTCGTTCTACAGCAACGCTGGCTACTCACCTGTGTCCTGGGTGGCGCGCGTCGACGAGCTCGATCGACACGTGAGCTCGGCCCTGAGCGGCGCCCGCGTCGCGCACCCTTCGGACGCCTACGCGCTCGCGCTGCTCGACGCTTCGCTCGCGGCTCGCCGTCGCGCGCAAGGGGATGTGCGCTTCGACCCGCCGCGGGCGATCGACGCGACCTTGATCGGCGCGCTCGCGGCGCGTCTCGACGGCGCCTGGGCCTACGGACCCATGCCCCAGGAACTCGTCGTCACCGACGCGACCAACACCCTTCGCGCCTCGACCAGTCTTTACGTCGCGCCCCTCGATCCCCCATTTTTGCCGGTGCGTCGCGCGATCTTGACCAGGCTCGCCGTCGACACGGCGGCGGACCCGACACCGTACCTACGCGCGCTCGTTCCGTTCGCGGCGCACATCGCGACGACCTGGGGCGCACGTACGCTGGAGATCTCGGACCTCTCCGCGCCAGGCACTCCGCTCCACCGTGCGGCGCTCGACGCAGGCGCTCGCCCGTGGTCGCGCGTGGTGAGCAAGCGTCACACGCCCGCGTGACGCCACGTTCGGTACCCGCTTGCTTACGACGCCCGATGACGCATGATCTCATGAGGAATGCCGGGCGCTCGAAGCTTGTCTGGTACGAGCCGGGATTAGTGTCTGGAGCCAACATGATGATGCGTTCGATCCTCGTCTCCTCTTGCCTCGCACTCTTGCTCGCGCAGTCCTCTGCGTTCGCGCAGGCGCCACCGGTCACGCCTGCGCCGCCGGTGCAGGTCTCTCAGGTCGAAGCGCGCAGGCTGTCGGACGCCTTCGTCAGCGTCGCCGAGCGCGTGAGCCCGAGCGTCGTTCAGATCGACGTGACGGTCCGCGACGATAGCCAAGACAGTGTGCTGCGTTGGCTCGGCTCGGGCGCCGAGTCGTCGCCCATCTCACGCGGCATGGGCTCGGGCGTCGTCTTCACGCCAGACGGCGCGATCCTCACGAACAACCACGTCATCGAAAACGCGCTCACCATCAACGTCCACCTGCGTGACGGGCGCTTCTTGCCGGCGCGCTTGATCGGGCGAGATCCAGCCACGGATCTCGCCGTCATCAAGGTAGACGCGCAGGGCCTCGTCGCTGCGCGCTTCGCGGACAGCGACTCCATGAAGGTCGGCGAGATGTTGGTCGCGATCGGCTCTCCGTTCGGTCTCGGGTACACCGTGACCACGGGGGTGCTCAGCGCCAAGGGGCGCGGCGGTCTCGGCATGAACGCGATCGAGGACTACCTGCAGACCGACGCGAGCATCAACCCCGGCAACTCGGGTGGTCCGCTCTGCAACCTCGACGCGCAGGTCGTCGGTATCAACACGATGATCGTCGGGAGAGGCAGCGGCATCGGCTTCGCGGTGCCCTCGAACATCGCGCGTCGTGCCGCCGAGCAGATCCTGCGAATCGGCAGGGTCGAGCGCGCCTGGATCGGCGTATCCGTGCAAGACCTATCTCCCGATCTCGCCTCGGCAATGAGCCTCGATCCGCGCGCGGGCGCTCTCATCAACAGCGTCACCGACGGCGGCCCTGGAGCCAAAGCTCAGCTCAAGCCAGGAGACGTGATCGCCTCGGTTGCCGGCAAGAGTGTGCACGACGGTCACGAGCTCGTACGCGAAGTGCTCTCTCACGACGTCGGCCAGCAAGTCGCGATCGAGGTGGTCCGCGCCGGACAACACTACGCTGCGCAGGTCACGTTGACCGCGCGCCCCGAACCGCCCGTGCCGACCGTGCCCGCGCAGCAAGCCAACGTCCCGCAAGTCGGGATGGGCATGGCGGTTCGCGACCTCGCGCCTCAGCAGGCAACGCAGCTCGGTCTCGGCAATCAAGCGATCGCCGTGGTTACTTCCGTGAACGCCGGCTCGAGCGCAGACCGCGCCGGAATCAAGACGGGAGATGTCATCGTCGAGGCCGACGGGAAGGCGTCGCCGACGTCTTCCGATGTGCAAGCCGCCGCCGTAGATGGCGTGCTCGTGCTTCGCTTGAAGCGCGGAGAGGCCCAATTTTACGCCGCCGTGAGGAACACTCCTGCGCGCTGAGCTAGTCGTGGGTGTGTGTGTTAGAGACCTCGCGCATGCGAGTATTGGTGACGGGGGCGAGCGGGTTTCTGGGCAGCTGGATCGCGGAGGTGCTCACCAAGGACAAGCATCAGGTGCGCGCTCTCGTTCGCAAGACGAGCAACACCACGTTCCTCGAGAAGCTCGGCGGCGTGGAGCTCGTTTACGGAAGCGTCGAGGACGCGCCGTCCGTGAACAACGCGATGGCCGACGTCGACGCGGTCGTGCACTCCGCGGGTCTCGTGAAGGCCCGCTCCGTCACCGAGTTCCAAGAGGTGAACGTGCAAGGCACCGTGAACCTCCTCGATGCGGCCGAGAAGCGCGGCGCGGCGCTCAAGCGCTTCGTGCACGTGTCGAGCCTCGAGGCTTGCGGCCCGTCGCGCGACGGCACTCCCGTGAACGTCACGCAAGAAGAGCCGTGCACCACGTATGGGCGAAGCAAGCTTGCCGCGGAGCGCGCCGTCATCGCCCGTAAGGACAAGCTCCCCGTCACCATCCTTCGGCCCGGCGCGATCTTCGGACCGCGTGACGCCGAGATCCTCGAGGCGTTCAAGACCGTGCACCGCGGTCTGCTGCCTACGATCGCCGGAGGCACCGCCCTCGGCGTCTTCATCCACGCGAGCGACTGCGCGCGCGCGTGCGTCGACGCGATCGCGGCAGACGTGCCGAGCGGGAGCGTCTACTTCATCGTGGACGACACGGGGCCCGTCACGCAGCGCGCGTTCCTCGAGATGGTCGAAGCGGCGCTCGACAAGCGCGCCTTGCTGCGAATCAGCTTGCCCAAGAGCGTGTTGAAGCAGGTCGCGTTCGGCGTGCAGGCGTTCGGCAAGCTCACCAACAAGGCGGTCATGCTCACGCCCGAAAAGGCGAACATGCTGCTCCAGCACTTCGTGTGCGACTCGTCCGAAGCGCAGCGCGCCCTCGGTTGGAAGCCGCAGACCAAGCTGCGCGAAGGCCTCCGCGAGACGGCCACTTGGTACAAGCAAGCCGGCTGGCTGTAGGAGCGCGGCGTTTTTCGCCGATACCGGCGCGATCCCGTCGTCGGGAATCGTCGCCGTACAGGAGTACGACTCCTCATCCGCTTCTAGGGCTCGCTTGGTCTCGACGAAAACCGCCGCGCTCCTCGCGTCCCCCTTTGGGTTGGGGTTGGGTTGGGTTGGGTTGGTTGGGTTAGGTGGTTGGTGTTGGGACGGGCTTGGCTCTCGCTTTGCTCGTGCCTCGCGGTTAGTGGGCGGGCTGCTGCGGGGGGGGGTCGCATTTGCAGACTACGCAGCCGACTTTGTCGTCGAATGCGCAGGCGGGTGGCGTGAGACATTGCATGATTGGGGCGTTGTCGCAGGCGGCTGCTGGCGGGCGCTGGCAACCTACTGAGAGAAGGAGGAGGGCTTGGACAAATATGATCCGCGGCCGATTTTCTTGTAGATTGCGCAGCATGAGAATCCTCCGAGCTCTGTCAGTGGCCTCGTTCGTAGCGATCGCCGCTCTATCCACGTTGGGATGCGGCGCCGCGGGTGACGCGAAGACCGCCAACATCACGCCCGGCAACATGCCCGACGGCGAGAGCTGGACCGGCGTCTACTACCACCCCGTGTATGGATACATGCACATCGTGGAGCAGGATACGAACGTGATCGGGAAGTGGAAGCGCACGGACCAGAGCCACTGGGGTCAGCTCAGCGGCACCAAGCAGGGCAACGTTCTTCACTTCACGTGGACCGAGCACATCTACTGCCGGTCCGACCCCAGCTCTATCTCCAAGGGTCGCGGCGTGTTCGTCTACAAGGTCGGCAAAGAGGGCATCGCCGAGACAGACGGACAGTTCGGTCTGGACGACAGCGAGGTCGGTGGCGACTGGCACATGGTCAAGCAACAGCGCCAGGCTCCCGAGCTGAACAACATCCCCGGCAACGTCCCGTGTGGCGCGGGCGGCGGCGGAGTCGGCGGCGCGCTGGATTGATGATGCAGGCGGGCCCGACGAGGCCACGTCAAGTTGCCCGCGCCGCGCCCCCGAGATAAGCGTCGAACATGGACGCGATTCGAGTGCGAGGCGGTAATCCGCTCAAGGGTACGGTCAAGATCAGTGGCGCGAAGAACGCTGCCTTGCCGATCCTGTGTGCGACGCTGTTGTCGGATGGACAGAGCCGCCTGCGGAATGTGCCCGCTTTGCGGGACATCGATACAACTGCGGCTCTGCTTCGCTTCCTCGGACGCAATGTCCGTGTGGACTCGCCCGAGGTACACGTCGACGCAGGATCGGACGTCAGACCCGAGGCACCGTACGAGCTCGTCAAGCAGATGCGCGCGAGCGTGCTCGTGCTCGGTCCGCTCGTGGCGCGCTTCGGTCGCGCGAAGGTTTCGCTGCCCGGTGGGTGTGCGATCGGTGCGCGCCCGATCGATCAACACCTCAAAGGCCTCGAGGCGATGGGCTGCAAGATCCGCCTCGAGCGCGGGTACGTGATCGCCGAAGGACCCAACGGCGGAGGTCGCCTCCGCGGCGCCGAGATCGCGTTCGATCTGCCGACCGTGACCGGCACCGAGAACCTCATGATGGCGGCCGCACTCGCCAAGGGACAGACGACGCTCGTGAATTGCGCGCGCGAGCCCGAGGTCGAAGAGCTCGGACGCGTGCTCAACAAGATGGGAGCGACCGTCGACGGCGCCGGCACCGACGTGATCCACATCCGCGGCAAGGATCAGGGCGAGCTCGAGCCGTTCGATCACGCCATCATCCCGGACCGCATCGAGGCCGGGACGTATATGTGCGCCGCCGCGATCCTTCCCGGAGGCGACGTGACCATCGAGGGCGCAGAAATCCACGCGCTCGAGGCGCTCGTGATGAAGATGCGCGCCGCGGGCGTCGAGGTCGCTACCGAAGGCCAGAGCATTCGGGTCCGTAGAAATGGGCCGATTCGCGGCGTGAACGTGACGACCGCGCCGCACCCAGGCTTCCCCACGGACATGCAGGCGCAGTTCTTGGTGCTCATGTGCACCGCCACATCGGAGAGCGTGATCACCGAGACGATCTTCGAGAACCGCTTCATGCACGTGCCGGAGCTGCTCCGTATGGGAGGCAACATCGCGCTGCGAGGGAACACAGCGGTCGTCGATGGCGCGGAGCGCTTGTATGGAGCGAGCGTCATGGCCACGGACTTGCGCGCGAGCGCGTCGCTCATCATCGCGGGGTTGGCGGCCGAAGACGAGACGGAGGTCCGGCGCGTCTATCACCTCGACCGCGGCTACGAGCGAATCGAAGAGAAGCTCGGCGGTCTCGGCGCGACAATCGCTCGAGTCAAAGGGGCGGAGAGTTGAGCGAGCCGCTCACCATCGCGGTCCCGAAGGGTCGCGTGTTGAAGCCGCTGTGTCGCCTGCTCGCCGCCGCGGGAGTGGACGCGTCGTCGCTGCTCACGGACGATCGCGCGCTCGTGAGAGAGGTCGGGGGGTATCGCTTCCTCCTGCTCAAGCCCGACGACGTTCCCACTTACGTCGAGTACGGCGCAGCGGATCTCGGGGTGTGCGGGCGCGATGTGTTGCGTGAGCGGGAGTGCGATTTGCTGATCCCACTCGACCTGCGAATCGGCCAGTGCCGAATGGTCGTCGCGGGTCCGCTCGCGCGTGGTGCGCCTTCGGGGGTGCCCAGAATCGCGACGAAGTACCCTCGCACCGCCGCGGCCCACTTCGCCAAGAAAGGCGTACAAGCCGAGGTGATCTACGTGCAGGGCTCTGTGGAACTCGCACCACTCGTGGGACTCGCCGAGCTCATCGTCGACTTGGTGGAGACCGGTGAGACACTCGTCAAGAACGGCCTCGAGGTGATCGAGCAGGTGGCGCTCGTGAGCACGGTGCTCGTGGCGAATCGCGCGGCTTACAAGCTGCGCGACGCGACGGTCGTCCCCTTCGTGGATGCGCTACGCATCGCGCTTGCGTGATGAGGCTCACCGCCCGCCGTCCTCGCGTACGAGCTTGACGAGCGGCCGAAGCTTCTTGAGCGTGGCGCGCCCAATCCCCTTCACGCGCAAGAGTTCATCGACCTGCTTGAAGCGGCCGAGTTTCACGCGCAGCTCCAAGATCGCAAGAGCGCGCTTGTCCCCGATGCCCGGGAGTCTGCGGAGATCCTCGACGGTAGCGTCGTTGAGGTAGACCGGATCGTCAGGCGATGCGCGCGCGGCGTGTTGCTGCATCGGTATTGGCGGAGGCGTCGCTGCATCAACCGTGGGGGCGATGGGAGGCGCGATGGTGACCGACGTCGCTGCGGTGGCGGTCGACGCGACCGCGGGAGGAATGGCTCCCCCCGCGGTCACAGAGCGCCCGACCCACGCGAGCACGACGACGCTAACGAAAGCGACGGCGACACGAAGCAGCGGCTTGGTCAGCGTCGAGCACGCGAGTGTCTCTCGCACTTTACGTAGAGACAACTTCATCAGGCGGCGACCTCCAACGTCTGTTGTTGCACGCGGCGACGCGCGTCGTACGGCTCGTGGTCTCGAACTTGGAGCTGCCCATTGACGGGGATCGCGTCGAGCCGGAGCGTGAGCGAGCCGTCACTGTTCATGAACCCGACCCCGACGCGAGTCCAATACGACTTGCCTCCGCGCTCGGTGACGGTGAAGACGGCCTTGATCTTGTTTGTAGCTTCCATGTTTCCTCTCCTTTGTCGCCAACATGCGACGACCGATGCTTGAGCGACGACCGTGCCAGCGCGCGCCTCGGCCTTTTTCCGCTGCGTGCGCGGGGTCGACGGGTGTCCTTCACTGTCCGGCCCCTGTCCGTGGGACACCCCGCAGACCGTCCATCGGACAGGCGGAGGACAGTCGCGGCCACCCTGACGATCGTCAAAGCCTGCAATAAATGGCCATGAGCCGGCAGGCACGGCGCTCGCTCATGGTCTCTTCGTGCTCGCCACCGCTCTCAGCGCGTCATTGCTCGGTCTCGCGGGCACGCTCATTCGCGTCGAGGTTTGCGCGGTTCGCGGCGTCCCTTCATTCGAACTCGTCGGCCTCGCGGAAGCCGCGGTTCGTGAGAGTCGCGTGCGCGTCAAGAGCGCGCTCGCTCAGCTCGGCGTGGACATCTCGGAGTGTGGCATCGTCGTCAACCTTGCACCCGCAGACGTACGCAAGACCGGAGCGAGCTTCGACCTCGCGATAGCCGCAGCGACACTCGCGGCGCTTGGGCGCATCCCCGTCGAGGCGCTGGCGGGAGTCCTCTTCTTGGGCGAGCTCTCGCTGAGCGGCGCGGTGCACTCCGCGCGCGGCGTCCTGCCGCAGCTCATGGTCGCGCGCCGCGCGGGAGTTCATCGCGCGTACGTTCCTCGTTACAACGCCGCGGAGGCGTCGCTCGTCTCCAACATCGAGACACGCGTCGTAGGCACGCTCGAAGAGCTGTTCCTTGCCCTCAAAGGCGAACGTGCGCTCGATCTCGCGCAGCCGCTCGCTCCCGTGCGCGAGAGCTCCGATGCGCACGATCTCTCGGACGTGCGGGGTCAACCGTCCGCGCGCCGAGCCTTGGAAATCTGTGCGGCTGGGGGTCATCATTTGGTGATGATCGGGCCACCGGGCTCCGGCAAGACGATGCTCGCGCGAAGGTTGCCTGGTTTGCTCCCACGCCCGACCGCGGACGAAGCGCTCGAAATCACGGCCATCCAGAGCGTCGTAGGATTGCTAGGCCGCTCTGCCGCTCTCAACTTCGAGCGTCCGTTTCGCGCTCCGCACCACACTGTGAGCGACGTGGGACTCGTCGGCGGCGGTGATTTACCGCGTCCAGGCGAGGTCACGCTCGCGCACCACGGCGTCCTCTTCTTGGACGAGCTCCCCGAGTTCAGGCGGAGCGCGCTCGAGTCCCTCCGGCAACCCATAGAGGATGGATGGGTCACGATCGCTAGAGCGAACGGGAGAGCCACGTTTCCGGCGCGTCCTCTGTTGGTGTGCGCCATGAACCCGTGCCCGTGCGGCTACTTCGGGGACGCGTCGGGCCGTTGTTCGTGCACGGCCGAACGGGTGCGCACCTATCGCTCCAGGGTCAGCGGACCGCTCGTCGACAGGATCGACGTTCACGTCGTGCTGCCACCGGTGGACGTGGGAGACCTCAGTCGCCCCGCACACGGCGAAGCTTCGCTCGAGGTCAGGCGTCGCGTCATCGGCGCGCGTGAGGTTCAGGCTCGGCGCGTTCTCGCCGAAGAGACCCAGGCCAGCACCAACGCTGGCCTCACGCCGCGCGACCTCGAGCGTGTCGCTGCGCTCTCCGAGCTTGCGTCCAACATGCTGGCTCAGGTCGCGCAACGCCTCGGTCTCTCAGCGCGCGCATACACGAAGGTCTTGAGAGTCGCTCGAACCATCGCCGACTTGGCGGGAGCTCCGGCGATTCACTCGGAGCACGTCGCGGAGGCCGTGTCCTTGCGCGTGCTCGACAGAGGGATGCCGCCCGTGCGCGCCGTCGCCTGAAATCTCGTCGTGCGCGGCTGGCCCCCGCGCGTCGACGCAACAAAAAAGGCCAAACGGAGAGAATGATGCTCGAGCAAATCGCAGACAAAATGAAGGTCCTCAAGGGAGTCATCGCAGGCGTGGAGCGGCAGTTCGGCCGCGGCGCCATCATGACTCTCGGAGACGACGCCGACACCGAGCCGGTCGCCGTCATTCACACCGGCTCACTTGCGCTCGATCTGGCCACTGGGGTCGGCGGCTTCCCGCGCGGCCGAGTCATCGAGATCTACGGTCCGGAGTCGAGCGGGAAGACCACGCTCGCCCTACACGCGATCGCGGAGGCGCAGCGAGCGGGCGGAGTCTGCGCGTTCATCGATGCGGAGCATGCGCTCGACATCAACTACGCGCGCGGCATCGGCGTCGAGACGGAGAAGCTGCTCGTCTCGCAGCCGGACACTGGAGAGCAGGCGCTGGAGATCACCGAGACGCTCATCCGCTCGGGCGCGATCGATCTGGTCGTCATCGATTCGGTGGCAGCCCTCGTCCCGAAGGCAGAAATCGAAGGTGACATGGGCGACCAGCACATGGGCCTACAGGCACGTTTGATGAGTCAAGCACTGCGCAAGCTGACGGCGGTCGCGCACCGCACGGGCACCACGATCGTCTTTTTGAATCAGCTGCGGCAGAAGATCGGCGTGACCTTCGGCAATCCTGAGACGACGACGGGAGGCAATGCGCTGAAGTTCTACGCGTCCATGCGCTTGGACGTACGGCGCATCGGACAGGTGAAGATAGGCGACGAGATCGTCGGAGGGCGCACGCGGGTCAAGATCGCGAAGAACAAATGTGCGCCACCATTTTGTGAAGCAGAGTTCGAGATCCGCTATGCCCTAGGGGTCGATACGCTCTCCGAGCTCATCGATCTCGGGTTGTCTCGCGGCATCCTCGACAAGAACGGCAATCACATCTCGTTCGCAGGCGAGACTCTCGGTAACGGGCGCGAGCGCTCGCGCGAGGCGCTCTCCGCGAACCTGGAGCTGCAGGGGTCTCTACGCCAAGCGATCATCGCCGCAGGGCCCGTGAAGCCAGGCCGCCGAAGCGAAGGCGACGCCTAGCCGCGACGCATCGAGTCGAGCATGGCGCGAGCGGGTCTCGCTCCGTGCTCGGTCTCGCTCTCTTCAGAGTCGGCGCAGGTGGTTGAGTGACTCCTTCACGCGCAGGCGATTGAAGGAGCCTCGAATCGCGAGCGTGTCATCTTTGCCAGGGATCTGCACGCTCACGTCGAAGTTGGCGTCGTAGAGGTGGACACCTTCGCCTGCGTCCACCCTGGTCACGTTGATGTGGGTCGGCTGAGGGGTCGTGTAGCTCACGTCTTTGCTGTTGATGTAGCTCACCCGTGCGTCGGCGATGTCGCCGGTCGCGCCATCATTCCACGGTATGTCGAAGGACAGCGTGTTGCGCCGTGGGTCTTCGATCGTCACGATGATGTTGGGCGCCTTCTTCGGGTCCTTCTCTTTGAAGCGCAGGGACTGAATCGCGGCGACGCTGGCGACCGCGAACGTCTTGCCGTTGATGGTGATCGACGCTGTCGCAGCGTCGGCGCTCAAGTCTGCCTGGCTCACCGGCGCTGCCGCGTCCGTCGCGACAGTTTTGTTTTCCTTGGAGCAACCCAACATGACCGCGATCGCCAACACGACACTACGCATGGGACCTCCATACCAAACTCCGGCGCCGAAACGAGCGGGTTCAGCTCGCGGCACGCCGGCGACGCAAGATGGCCGTCAAGTCCCTCACGTCGGCTGCGCGGACCTCACGGGTCACCACGAGCATCAACATGTACACTGCCGCAGACAGCGCGCACACGACGGGTGTCACGAGGCGACCCGTCACTGGCAATTGGGAGCCCACGGCGACCGTCACGGCGATCGCCAAGGCGACGCGCGCAGCTGTCCTGAGAGCCACGAACGCACCCGTCTCTCGCTTCACCAACCACGCAGCGACACCGAGAGACAGGAAGAGTGCGCTGCCTACGGCCCTTGCGCTGGTGACGAGCTGTGCCTCGCCGAAGGTAGCGCGCGGCACGAGAACGGCGCAGGCGGTCGCCGAGAGCGTGAGGGCGAGGAGCGTCAGGCGAGCGGCGGTGCGCTCACGGCTCACGGACGCGAGGATGGTGGAGCCGATGGCAAACATCGCGAACGCTCCCTGCGCGAGGGCAAGTACGCGGAGCGTGCTCGCTCCCTGAGCCGCGATCGCCGGCGAATAAAGGAACCCGAGAAGCGACTGCGGAGTGGCGGCAACCACGGCGACGAACACGCCCGTCGCGATCGCTCCGAGGCGCGCACCTCGGGCGACGTACTCCTTCACCTTGGCGGAGTCGTTGTCCGCGCGTGCGTGGGCGAGCATCGGGAAGAGCACTTGGGTCAGACTCACCAAGAGCTGATACGGCAAGAACGCGAAGAGCTGGCAAGCACGATAAACAGCCACCCAAGCGCTCGCTGCGTCCGATGCTGCGGGTCCTTGCAGGCCCGTGTGCTCCGCAGCGACGACCAAGAACGGGCGGAGAAGCAGTATGTCGGCCTGCATCACGAGATTCACGAAGAGTTGGGCCAACGCGAGCGGCGCCAACGTCGTCAGGTAGCTCCTGCGCTCCACGGTCGTCTGCAACGATGCGCGTCCCGTCCCGGCCACGCGTGTCGCGACGACGAAGATGGTAGCTGCGGCGATCGCGAAGCCAGTCGTGGCGCCGAGGACCCCGCGGCCCATCCCCTTCAACGCAAACGCGACCCCGATCATGAGGACAGTGCGCATCGCCGCGAAGAGCACGTCGAGCCCAGCCTGCCTCGCGAAGAGACCGCGTCCGTTGAGCGAGCCAACGAGCGGCGCATACAGCCCATACGCCAGCACGACGACGGCCATCACGAGCAAAGGCGCCGTCATCTCTGGGCCGCGCTCGACGTAAGCAACGAGCGGCGCCGCGAGCGCGAAGCCGATGGCGACGAGGACG
>JAYVYD010000010.1:0-17806 GCA_043784605.1 Myxococcales bacterium
CTCCCCGCTCCTACCGAGCAAGCCAAAGAGCCGAGCCGCGCGAAGGTGATCTTGCCCACGCTCGTAGCGATTGCCATCGGCGTTGGCGTCGTCGTGTGGGCGACGGGACGCGGCAAGCAGAGCACCGACGACGCGCAGGTCGAAGGGCGCGTCTCCAGCGTGTCCGCGCGCGTCAGTGGACAAGTCAAGCGTGTGCTCGTGAAGGACAACCAGCCGGTGGACGTGGGTGAGGTGTTGGTCGAGCTCGACGATCGAGATCTCCAAGTGCGCGTGACCGCCGCGCGGGCGGACCTCGCCGCCGCGAGAGCGACCCTGCACGCGGCCGAGACCCAGCTCGCGGTCACCCAGAAGACGGTCGACTCGAGCCTCGCGGTCGCCAAGGGCGGCATCACTCAGGCGGCAGCACTGGACAGCACGACGCGTGCATCGATCGACCAAGCTCGCGCGGACATCGCGGCAGCCGAGTCCAAGCGCACGCTCGCCAAGCTCGATCTCGATCGCGCGGAGAAGCTCAACGCCGACCACACGATCGCGCAGGCGGACTACGACCTTCGCCGCGCGAGCTTCGACCAATCGGACGCCGCGGTCGCGCAGGCCAAGGCGCGGCTCGCGGGAGCGCAAGCGGGCATCACGAACACGGCGGGCACGCTCGAGACGGCGCGCGGCCGATTGATCTCCGCGCAGGCGGGTCCCGAGCAGGTGGAGGCCGCCCAGGCGCAGGTGGAGCTCGCGAGAGCGCGTGCCGATCAGGCGCAAGCCGCGCTCGATCAAGCCGCTCTCAACCTCTCGTACACGCAACTCAAGGCCGAAACCAAGGGGGTCGTCGCGCGACGCACCGTGGAGCAAGGCCAGCTCGTGTCGCCCGATCGACCTCTGCTCGCGATCGTTCCCCTCGACGACACGTGGGTCGTCGCGAACTTCAAAGAGGACCAACTCGAAAGCATGGCGCCGGGACAGGCGACGAAGGTGTCGATTGATGCCTTCCCCGATCGCGCGTTCACAGGACACGTCGACAGCATCGCCGCGGGTACGGGCGCCCGATTCAGCCTGCTTCCGCCGGACAACGCGTCGGGCAACTTCACCAAGGTCGTGCAGCGCGTGCCCGTGCTCGTGCGCCTCGACGACCATTCCGGAGTGCAGCTGCGCCCAGGGATGAGCGCGAGCATCACCGTCATTACCAAGTAGTCAACGTGGACCAAGCCGAGATCCAAGGAAGCAAGGCGGGCATCACCGCCGTCGTGATGATGGCCGCCGTCATGGCGATGGTCGATATCAGCATCGTCAACGTCGCGCTCTCGGACATCCGCGCGAGCTTCGGCACGCCCATCGATCAGATCGGCTGGGTCTCTACCGGATACATGATGGCGAACATCGTCATCATCCCGATGAGCGGCTGGTTCCAGAGGCGCTTCGGCTATCGCAGGTATTTCAGCACGTCGATCTTGGTCTTCACGATCGCGAGCGCGCTGTGCGGCATGGCGTGGAACCTCCCGTCGCTTGTGCTGTTCCGCATCCTGCAGGGCCTCGGTGGCGGCGCGATCATCCCGACGGCACAATCGATCCTCTTCGCGCGCTACCCGAAGGCGCAGCACGGCATGGCCGCCGCGCTGTTCGGACTTGGCGCGATCACGGGCCCGCTGCTCGGTCCCACGATCGGCGGATATTTGATCGCGTGGTTCTCCTGGCATTGGATCTTCCTCGTCAACGTACCGCTCGGGATCTTGGCCGCGACGCTGGTGCTGCGCTTCGTGGAGCAACCGGGCTTCGCAAAGCCGCAAGGAGAGGCCGCGCGCATCGACGTATTCGGCATTGCGTTGCTCGCCATAGGCATGCCCTCGCTCCAATACGTACTCGAGGAGGGAAACCGCGAGGGTTGGCTCGAGAGCAAGACGATCATCGTGCTCGGCACGGTCGCGGCCATCACGCTCGTCACGTTCGTCGTGCACGAGCTCGAGGCGCCAAGGCCGGTCGTGGACCTTCGCGTCTTCGCGAACCGCAGCTACACCGCCGGCACGGGGATCAACTTCCTCACTGGATTCGCCCTCTTCTCTGGCAGTTATTTGTTCTCGCTCTTCTGCGGCACGGTGATGCACTACTCCGCGCTCGACATCGGCAAGGTGTTCCTAGCCGCCGGAACGATCAGCGTCGTGCTCATGCCGATCATCGGCCGCTTCGGTCCCAAGCTCGACGGTCGCGCCCTCTTGATCGTTGGAGTGTCGGTCGTCACGTTCAGCCAAGTGATCGCGTCGCATCTCACCGAGAGCGCCAGCTTCTGGGACCTCGTCGCACCGAACTTCATCCGCTCTGCCGGGCTCGGGTTCATCTTCATTCCGGTGAGTATCCTGGCGTTGAGTGACTTGTCACCGAACCAGCGCGGCAACGCGACGGGCATCTTCAACCTGACGCGCGAGCTCGGTGGTTCGATCGGCACTGCCGTGATGGGCGTGCTCATCACCAACGGCATCAAGCGAAACGGCTCGTATCTGGCCGAGAACGTGAACGTCTACAATCCCATCGCGCAAGACCAGATGCGCGCCCTCTCGGGGACGCTCGGCTCGCAGACGTACACCCGAGAGCGACTTCCCGAAGTGGTGATGCAGCTCAAGGTCACGAAGCAAGCGATGATTCTCTCGTTCGAGTCGGGCTTTCGTTTCACCGGGGCCGCACTTTCGCTCGGGCTCATCCTCGTGTTGTTGCTGCGCAAGCCGAAGCCGAATGTCGTCGTCCTTGATGCTCACTAGAGTCTCGTGTGTTTGCGTGGCAGCATGTCGCGCATGCGCGTCTTCGCTTTCGCCTCAATGGTCTGTGGTGTCGGGCTCGCTTCGTTCGCGGGCTGCGGCTCCAACCCCATCTTCGACACCACGCTGACCCCGATTGAGGGCGGCCCCAACGACGACAGCGGCTTCGTGCTGCCCGGCGGTGACGCAGGGCAGACCGGGATGGGAGTCGCGTGCGCGCCTGATCTGCAGACGCTCCTCGACAAAGACGGCAACGTTGTCGGCAAATGCCAGCCCGATCAAGGCTGTCTCGGAGGGACCTGCTTACCTGCTTGCCAAGCCGCGAACGCCGGCAAAGGAAGTCTCGGCTGCACGTTCGTCGTGTCGACACCGAACTTCTGGAGCGGCACGAGCCAGCCGTGCTTTGCGATGTTCGTCGCCAACACTTGGCCGAAGGCCGCGCAGATCTCGGTCACGCGCGCGGGCAAGAGCTACAACGTCACGCAGTTCGGTCGTATCCCGAATGGCACCAACGTCCCCTCGAGCTGGGCGCCAGTGCCGAGCGGAGGTCTGCCCGTAGGTGAAGTTGCCGTGCTCTTCCTCTCCGACAACCCCGCGTCGACGCACCCGATCGGCGGACCCATGGTCTGCCCCGTGACGCCGGCGGTAACTCCAGACACGACGGTCAGCGGCACTGGACGCGGTCAGGCGTTTCAGATCACGAGCGACGTCCCGCTCACCGCTTACGACATCCATCCGTTCGGCGGCGCGCGCTCGTTTTTGCCGAGCGCGCAGCTGTTGTTGCCGACCAACGCGTGGGGCAACAACTTCGTCGCAGCGTCTCCGCTCGCAGGACAGAGCGGCCATTGGGGCCAAATCGTAGCGGTTCAGAGCGGCACCACGGTCGACGTCGTGCCGAGCATCGCGCTGCCTTCGGGTGGCGGACTCCCCGCGGCGGCGGCCAACACGAAGACGACGTTCACGCTCGCCGCCGGTGAGTTCATCAACTGGGAGAACTCGGGCGACATGTCCGGGACGATCATCTCCTCCAACTACCCGATCGCATTTCAGTCGGGTGCGCGCTTGCAGTGTCTGAGCTCGAGCACCTCGAGCGGTGGCGGCTGCGACAGCACGCACCAAGGCACGCCTCCCGTGCAAGCGCTCGGCAGCGAGTACGCTGTTGCGCCCTACGCGACGCGTCGCGCGGACATGCAAGAAGAGGCCACCATCTACCGCATCGTCGGCACCGTGGCAGGCACCACGCTCACGTACGATCCGCCGATCGGCGCGGCCCCCGCGTCGCTCACGAAAGGCCAAGTGCTCTCGTTCGAAGGGACGGGAGGCTTCACCGTGAAGAGCCAAGACGCGCAGCACCCGTTCTACATCGGTCAAGCGATGACAGGCTGCAACGTCGCGGGCGGCAGTCGTCCGGGCATCACGCAACCGCCGCCTTTCGGCCTCGGAAACTGTCTCGGCGACGAGGACTACGTGGTCGTCCTGCCGCCCGCTCAGTTCATGCAGAACTACGTCTTCTTCACCGACCCCACGTATGCCACCACGAACCTCTCGCTCACGCGCGTGAAGACCGCGTCGGGCTTCAAGGACGTCTCGGTCGGCTGCCTCGGCAACGTCACGGGTTGGAAGCCCATCGGCAAGAGCGGCATGTACGAGCAGACGAACGTCGATCTCGTGCGCGCGAACAAGAGTGTCGGCAACTGCAAGAACGGCGGGCAGACCGCCAAGAGCGACGGGCGCTTCGGCGTCACCGTGTGGGGCTTGGACGTCTACGCGTCGTACGGGTACCCGGCCGGCGGAAACGCCGCTTCGATCAACACCGTCATCGTCCCACCGGTGCCCAACTAGCGCGAGTCGTCACTCTAGAGTGGTTGGCAAGCGCACGAAGACCACGTAGCCACGGTCGCCGTCGCCGAGCCTCAGCTTTACGAGGGGACGGAAATGAGCCTCGAACGCCTCACTCTGCGCGAGGCGTGACGACACGACGTGCGCGTAGACGATCGTCTCCGGGTGAACGAGTGAGGCCTGGCTAAAGCCGGGGTCGACATAAAATGCGGCGCAGTCGACCTTGCGATCGAGCAGCATGGACGGGTCCACGCGCTTGCTCGTGTGGCCTCCGCCGAGCACGGCGATGCTCGGGTCCGTCAGGCCCGCGAGGTCCATGACGCGCACGCCGCTCGCGGTCACCCACCCGATGTCGACCGCGGCGACCAAGTCGCATGAGGCGAGCACCGGTCGCGCGTCCTCGATCAAGCGCAGCCGATCGCGCATCACGCCCATGCCCTTCGGCGCGACGAGCGCCCAGGCATACGCGCCGAGCGCCAGAGCGAGCGCCGTTCGAGCCACGAGCGGCGCGGGTTTGGATTCGCTCGAGCTCATCACATACAAGAGGACGAGGCTCGGTGCGACGGGCGCGAAGAGGCGCGCGTAAGGCATCCAGTCTCCGCCGACCCACGCGACGGTGAGCACGTGAACGAAGAACGCAACGGCGATCGCATGACCCATCGGCGGGCCATTTTTGAGGGCAACCGGCGATAAAACCGCAAGCGGGATCGCGCAGGCGACGAGGCCCGCGAGCGCGTACACCGAGCCGTGCTCGAGATCGCTTGGCTTGGCCAGCAGCGCCAGCGGATACGCATGACCGAACGCGTAAGCGCGGATCGACGCGACGGCCACCGCACCCGACAACGCGAGCGCGCTCATGACAGCGATGCGACGTCTCGATTCACCTGCGGCGAGCGCGCGGCCTGCGCACCACGCGAGGGCCCACGGCGCGAGCTCCGGACGAAACGCCGCCGCGAGCGCAGCCAGCGACGTGCTAGCCGCACCACGATCGTGGAGAGCGACCGACGACGTACAGAGAGCGATCACGAGGCCGGTCTCCATCCCGCTCGCCGCATGCGCCGCTACGGGCAAGCACGCGAGCAGCAGCGCGAGTGCTGACACTCTCACTCTCCAAGAGGCGGTGGTGCGCACGACCGCGACGCCCAACAAGGCAGCCGCGAACGCCCACGCCACGATGCCGAGCCACTGAGCGCGGACGAGCACCGTCCACGCATCGGCGCGCGCGAACGGCGCGAGTACCCAAGGCCAGGGGAGCGGAGTCACGCCGTCCGTGCTGGGACCGAGCGCGTCGAAGCGGTAGCCCGCGCCCGCCGAGATATTGCGTGCGTACTGCACGGAAATAAGTGCGTCATCGACCGTGAAACCACGCATCGAGGCTGCTGCCGCGCCCGCCGACACGCCGAACGCGAGGCCGTATCCGAGCCGCGCCCGCTTGTCCAATCCGCTGCTAGAGTAGCCGAAAACTACTTTGATCCGGCGAGACTTCTTACGATTCGAAGTCGGCCCGCCAACATGCGTTCATTCGAGATCCACGTCGCCCCTTCCCAAAGCCTCGCGTCCGCCAACGTCCGAACTCTCGCTTCTCCCGAGCGTACGGCACGAGCGTGGCACCCACCTCGAGAGACGCTCGACGTCTTCGTGCGAGGCGCGAACGTCACCGCGCGGATCTCGGACGGTCAGGGCGCGTGCGTCGTCCGCGATCTCGCGCTCGCCGTCAGCAAGCTCGCCGCGAGCGCGAACGGCAAGGCCATCGTCCACTTCTACGACGAGCCCTGGGAGATGTGCATCGAGCGCACCGGACATTCGGCGTTCGTGAGCGTCTATCGCGCGGGCCACGAGCCCGACGTCGCCGTGTACGACGAGCGCGTCCCCTTCCTCGAGGTCGTCGGCGCCGTGAAGGACGCTCTCACGGAGCTCGTTTCTTGGCCTCGCGCGTCGGCTCGCATCGACGACCTCGTGCTCGCGCAACGGGCGATCGAGAGCGCCTCCTCGAGCTGCGACCTCTCGGACGACGAGGAGGATCGCGACGCCGCGCCCGCATGCATCGAGATCGATCAGGCCTCGCCCGTCTCTTTCGCGGCCGACTTCTCGCTGCGTTCGCAGTCGACGTCCGACGGAGAGAGCGCCATCGAGCACGCGGATCTGCATGGGCTCCTGTTCCGCGGACGTGTGCGAGCGATGGTGCGCGGACGAGGCATCGACCTCGGCATGGCGCATCCGTTCCTGTTCGCGGAGCGTGCACTCGGTCTCGTCTGCCGCGCGCTCGACGCTTGGGAGCACGGTCAAGCTCTCCACGTCCGCGAAGACGCGGGCGGCGTGCTGATCGGCATCCGCATCGCCACCGCAGGCGACGTCGTCCTCTCGCTCGGCACTAGCGGCGTCCGTGCCGTTGGCGCCAGCGGTGGCGCGGCGAACAGCTTCCCTGCCCTCTCGGTGGTCGATCTCGCGCACGCGACGATAGCGTTCGGCCGGTCGCTCCTTCGCGCGGTGCTGCGGCGCGATCGATCACAAGGCAACAACCTCCGCCTCTCGTCGTTCAGACGCGCGCTCCGCGAGACCGACGCGCGCGTTCGCGGCGCCACGAGCGACGACGCGAGAGTCAACCCGTCACCCGAGTCCTACCGCTCGTTCGCGCTGGCTCAGAGGCCTTCGATTCAGGCCATTTCGAGCGCTCCGCCTCCCACGGCGAGTCGCCTTCGGTATGTGGCCCGCTGGCGCGCTCTCGTCCCCGGCATCGACCTTCGCAGCACGTTCTTGTGTGGTGATCGCTTGGTCGTCGGCGCTTCTAAAGAGACGTTCTGCCTCGACCGCCAGACCGGAGAGGTCCTCTGGCGTGTCCCCGCGCGACGCGCGACTGCCGTCGTCACTCCCGTCGGCGTCGCGCGACTCCACACGGACGGCGAGCTGCTCGTGCATGATTTTCACAACGGCGAAGTCGTCCTCCGCACTCGCCTGCTACCGCGCACGGGCGCGCCTCCCGCGGGTGCCGTCGTGAGTACTCCTGGGTTGCCGCGCCTCTTGATCGTCACCGAGGGCGAGCGCCACATGGTCGCCGTCGACCTCGCGAGCGGTGAGCCTCGTTGGCGCTTCGCTTGGGACCACGGCGGCGCGCTGCGCCTCAAACGCCACGGCAAGCTCCTCTACCTCACGAGCACGACCAGCGCGCTCTCCGCGCTCGACGTCACGACCGGCAACGTCGTATGGCGCGTACGCGATCGCCTTCGTTTTTGCGGCTCTCCGGCGGTGGACCACGATCTGTTGCTTGCCGTCGCGGGCGGCATGGGCGGCGCGACCACGCTGTACGCAGTCGACGCATTCTCCGGCGCGATCCGCTGGACGTCTGCCGTCCCCGGCCCTGACGCCGCGGGCGAGCTGCACATCGCGACGCACGATCTCGGTCACCCCGCCACGGTGGAGGGCCCACCGATGCTCGCCGCGCGCCGGGTGCTGTTGCCCGTTCGGGATCGTCACGGCGTCCGTCTCGCCGCGTTCGATCGAGACACGGGCAAGCTCGCGTGGACGAGCGAGTCGACCGTCGCGCCCGTCGGCACCTCTTGGCTCGTCATCGACGACGTCATCCTCGGAAACACTCCCACCGGCGAGCTCGTCGGTGTGGACGTCGAGACCGGCGCTCTTCGCTATCGCCACGTGCTCGGCCGCATGCTCGAGGCCGACATCCCTCGCCGCCTCGAGCCTATTCTCCGCTCAGGCGCCGTCTTCGTTCCGCACACGGAGGTCCGGATTTTCCGGCCCTCCGACGGCGCACCGCTCGGCACCGTCGGTCCGTGCGAGGCGATCTGCGACCTCGTTCGCGTCGACGAGAAGTGCGACGTGTTCGTCGCCGAAGAGAGCGGTCACATGGCCGCGTTCGGCGCCGGACCACGCCTCTCACTCGTGCGCTAGCGATCAGAACATCACGCTCGTTCGCGCGCCTATCTCGACGACTCTGCGCTCGCCATCGTCGAGCGTCGAGGTCGTGAGATTGCCTGGCACGATCGCCGCGTTGTCACTGCCCGGATTGAGGTACGCGTTGACGTTGAACGAGAACCTGAGGTTGCTCGAGTGCCAATAGTTGATGGCGCCGCCGAGCTGTTGGATCGTGATGGCTGTCGGCCCACCACTCGGATCGGCCACGTTTGGGCTGCGTGACGCGCCGTCGTAGGTCGCATTGATGCCGGCGGCGAGGAACGTGAACTGCAGCCCGCGTCGTACTGGAGTGAACGCTGCGGCGCGCGCGAGTTCGAGGTGGTCCGAGCGAGGCGTCGTGCGCGGCGGCGGGACTGGCGCGAGAAGCTTCAAGACCTGGAGCAGCCACACGCTCACCTCGGCTTGCCAGCCCACGCCGTACATCTCGCCGAGGCGGCTGGTGACAGCAGACTTCCCGTCGGGCGATTCGCGGGTCTGCCGCGAGACGTAGTAGGCCTCGCCACGCACCTCGAAGCCGCAGAACGGCCAGCTCAGCTCCGCACCCGCGGCCCACTGCGCTCCGGAGGGGATGACGTGGAGCGTCTGCCCGGCCGCGTCGATGCGCGTCGGTCGCCACATCGCGAACCCCTGCCCGGTCGTCATGGCCGGCGCGTCTCCCGTGACGTCACGCGGGTGGCGCGTGCCTCCGCGCAGCGACGCGCCGAACTGAAAGTCTCTCGCCTCACCGTGGCTGTTCGCGAACGGCTTCATCGTGACTCGGCCCATCGCGTCGAAATGGGTCTCGTAGTCGACCGTGTTGGTAGTGTCGGCGCCGAACACTCCGCCGTCCCAGCGCACGACGTCATGCTGGCTGGTGCCGCCGATCGCCGCGCCGAGGACCTTCCCGTTGGGCGTGATGAAGCCGCGCGACGCGATGTTGCGCTCCATCATGGCCAGGTCCGTCACCGCGGTGCGGTTCTCTGCGGAGAACGGAGCTTGGAAGACGCCGAGCGTGAGCGACAATCCGCGCCCCGCATCGAACTTTCCCCAAGCGTCGGCGATGGCGACCTTCGTGTCGACGCTGACGCGCGCGCCGTCGATTGCGGGGTTCGACACGAGCTCGGCGCCGAAGTCGAAGTAGACGCGCTGAATGATCTCACCTGCGAGGCCGAACCTCGCGTGCCGCAAGAAAAAACGCGTCGACAGATCCACGCCCGCTTGCTGCGCCGTCAGCGTGTCGGTGCCAACGCCGAAGAACGAGTGCGCGTCGAGGTCGAGCTGCGCATGCGGGTACAGGCGGAACACGTCGTCCTGCTCGCGCAAATAAATGAGACCGTCCTTGATGCCGGCAGGCGGCAGCGGATCGAGGTCTGCGGTGATCGGCGGCGCGGGCGGCGGCGGGTTCGCAAGCGCGTGTGCGCTAGCGGAGAGGACGAGCGCAGAGAGACAGCAGATGTGCGGCTTCATGCCTCGAAGACCTCGTGGAAGAACTGGTTCTTGAGCACACCATTCGGGTCGTAGATGTCCTTCAGCTTGCGCAACGTCGCCGCTGCGTCGCCGTACATCGCTCGCAAGTCGGCACGTTCGGCGTAGACGCCCTTCACGAGATGCACGCGCCCGCCGAGCGTACGGCAGTCGTGGCTCAGCGCGCGCAGCGTGTCCGTCGCCTCCGGGGTGAAGGCATCGCGGTTCTTCTCGATGAACGACACGGTCACGACGAAGCTGTTCAGGCCGTTGCTCGCGGACATCAAGAATTCGTCTGCGGGGATGTACAGAAAATCGATGTTGCCCGGTCGAATGTCGGCCTCGTGGAGCCGCGCGAGCACGAGTTCCATGAATCTCTGCATCGGGCGTGTGTCCGGGTTCGCCTCGTCTCCGGAGGGAAGCGCGAACGACTGCTGCGTGAAGTTGATCCGCCCGTTCTTCGCGTGCGCGCGCATCTTCGCGGGCTGCGTGGCGTTGTGCAGGAAGAACGCCCAGCCGAACAGCTCGTCTACGAACTCGCCCTCGGGAAAACCGATCTCCACCGCGAGTTCTCCGAGCGTGGGCCATGCCTCGATCATTCCGAGGGCCGTCGCCGGGAACCCCGAGTCCACGACGTACGCGTCGGACGGCAGCGTGCGCAGCTGCTGCGGATCGACGTAGCGCTGCTCGAGGATGTTCGCGCTCATCGTCGCCCCTTGCACGAACGAAGCGATGGACAGCGCGGACCACTCGGGCGTGTGCGCGAGCACCTCGTCGAAGTCCTGACCGCCCACGGCCGCCTTATGGGCCACGTCGGGAAGCGCGCCGAGGTGGGCCCTGCGATTGACTCGGAAGCGCTCGCGGCTGGTCTTCGTCTTGCTCTGCAGCTGACGAAGGATGGTGCCCCAATCGAACGAGTTGCCGTGCCTCGTCGAGCGCGTCATCACGCACGGGTGCTTGTCGATGACGCCGGGGTTCGAGCGCGCGACCATCAAATCGAACTCGACAGACGTGACCACCCCGAGCGCGCCGAACCCGCCGATCGTGGCCCTGAACACGTCGAGCTTGTCGTCCTTGTCTTTGCGGCCGTACCACCCGGTGGTGCCGTTCGGGCTCACCATGTGGAACCGCCGAATCTGCCGGCCCTCCTTGCCGACGATCGGAGACATGCGGCTCACGCAGTCCGACGCGAGCGTCCCGCCGACCGTGCCCCAACCTGCCGTGACGAGCGAGGGAGGCATCAGCCCGTAAGGAGCGACCGCGCAGACGACGTCCCACCACGTCGCGCCCGCGCCTGTCTGGATGAAGTAGCCCTCGGTGTCGCGCTGGATGGATCCGATCTTCGAGAGCGCGGGGTCCGTCGTACGCATGATGATGTCGTCATTGAGCGACTGGATGTAGAGGGCCTGCCCTCCGCCACGCGGGGTGACGCGCCGCTTCTCCGCCGAGGCGGTCTTGAGAATGAGCTCGATGTCCTCGACGGACCCCGGGTGATAGACGGTCGCGGTGGCGCGGTGCACCTCGTCGAACGCGTAGACCTCGCAGCGCTCGGGCTTGAGCCTCGCGCCGTTCGGGATATTGAGCAGCTTCTTGTCATCCGCGGCCGAGCAGACGGGGCAGTCGGGGAGCCTGACGCACGCGGTCCCCAGCGCCGTCACCCCGAGCCCCACCAACAAATCCCGACGCCCCAAGTCTCTCATGCCTGAGGTACTTCACCCCATTTGGGGTGATGCATCAATCGTCGTGATCAGTGCACTTCGCGCATCAACCGTTTCGCCGGGAACGAGAGGACGCCGAGCAGCACCGCGCCCACGAGGCTCGAGACGACGAAGAGCGTGAAGTACGCGACTGGAGTGATCTTGCCCCACGACTCGCCGATGCTCCCGCCCGCGTACTGCGCGACCGAGCTGGAGAGGAGCCACACGCCCATGAAGAGCGAACCGAAGCGACGCGGCGCGAGCTTCGTGACCATCGAGAGACCGACAGGCGAGAGACACAGCTCGCCGAGCGTCGCGAACAAGTACGAGAGCAACAGCCAGATCGCCCCGACGCGACCGTCCTGACTCTTCTTTTCGAGAGATTCTATCGCGGTACGGAATTCCTTCGGCGCCGCGGCACCTTCGAGCGCGATGCGCGTGGGCGCGTCCATGGCCTTGGCGAACGTGATCACCCTCTTTGAAGGGTCGAAATGCACGCCGGCCTTTCCCTCGGTCTCGGCGTCGAGGGGCCAGACGAACTCGTCTACCTTCACCTCGTACGTGACGACGTTCGCCAGCGAAGCGTCTTGAGTTTTCTTTTCGAGCGAAGCGACGTCTTTGACGTAGCTCCCAGGCGATGCGGTCTTCAAGAGCTCGGCGACGACGTAGTGCGGGAGCACGCCGCTAACCGTGAGGGTCTTCTGCGCGGGGTTCACGACGAGCCGATGCGCATCGACTGCCTCACACGTCTTCTTCTCATCATCGCATACGGAGACGCTCGAATCGCTGCCGTCGGGAGCCGCGTCGATGACGAAGTGCACACCGGGCCTGTGGTCCTCGAAGACGTTCCCCGCGAGCGGCACCACCGACACCTGCTGCTGCTCTTGGGCCGCGCCGACGACCATCACGCCGAAGCTCAACGCGACGAGGACGAGCGCGATGAGCATCTTGTACGGCGTGCGCGGCTCGATCCCTTTCTTGCCGAGCCACACCCAGAGGATCGAGAACACCGGCGCGAACAACAAGATGAAGACCGGATTGATCGATTGGAAGCTCTCCGCGGTGTAGCTGATGCCACCGGCGGTCAAGCGCGTGTGGAACTCCGCCCACAGATTGAGCGCGTTCCCCGCCTGTTCGAAGGCCATCCAAAAGAGCACGACGAAGAAGAAGAGAATGAAGATGACGACGGACTTGTCCTTTGCAGCTCCTCGGATCGTGCGGAGCACGAAGCCCATCGTCATGAACACCGCGCCGTACGCGAGCGGCATGATCATGTCGGTCCACTTCGCCGCGCCGGTCTTCCAGAGGTACGCGTAATAGGCAGGCAAGAGCAGCGCGATGCCCATCAAGAAGAGAGGGAACGTGCGCGAGAGAACTCCTGCGATGCCGGTCTCGCCGGGCTTGTCGTCGTCTGCCTGATCTGCCGCGTCTTGCGCAGACTCCAGACGTGGAGCGTTGTCCGGCACCAACTTCTTCTCCGCGTCGATTTCGCGGAGCGTCTTGAGATCGTTGCCCGCGGCCTTCACCGCTGAGAGGACCGTACGCTGGCCCAAGAGGAACGTGACGAGGCCGATCACCATACCCACGCCTGCCGCGCCGAAGCCCCAGTGGAAGCCGAAGTGCGTGCGCAGCTCGCCGCACCAAATCGGCGAGAGACCCGCGCCGACGTTGATGCCCATGTAGAAGATGGTGAAGGCGGCGTCGCGGCGAGTGTCCTCCTTCTTGTACATCTTGCCGACGAGCGTCGAGATGTTCGGCTTGAAAAAACCGTTGCCCGCGATCAAGAACGCGAGCGCGAGGTAGAACATCGGCAGCGGCTCGAACGCCATCAAGAAGTGGCCGATCGCCATCAACACGCCGCCCGTGATGATTGAGGCGCGCAGACCCAAGTAGCGATCCGCGATGAGACCGCCGAGCAGCGGTGTCAGGTAGACGAGGCTCGTGTACCACTTGTAAACGCTCGAGGAGTGCTCGGGCTGCCAGCCGTGGTGCTCTACGAGATACAGCACGAGGAGCGCGCGCATGCCGTAGTAGCTGAAGCGCTCCCACATCTCGGTGCCGAACAGGACGTAGAGGCCGCGAGGATGCTTGCCCGTCTCGACGGTGAAGACCGTGGCGATGGCCGCGTAAACCAAGAGCGCGAAAGAAATGGCGAGGACCATGGCTCGCCAGAGAGGAGACCGAAAGCACGGCCACGTCAATGCAACGTTGGCCTTGAAGTCGGCGCGGGCGCCGCTTGGCAAGCCTTGGCGTTTGCAGGCATAATGGGAACGTGCGATTTCCGTTGCCTCGCTTGCTTTGGCTCTTGGCGGCACCCGCGGGGCTCATGCTCGTGAGCGCGTGCGGGTTGGTGCTCGGCCTCGAAGACGGCGTTTACGTCGCGCCGGATGGCAGCGACGACGTCGTGGTCGGTGACAGCAGCGGAGACGCGAGCAGCGACGCGCGCGAACCGCCGAAGGACGTCATCGACATCGAGGCGAACTTCGCGACGTGCGACGGCGCCCCTCCCTTCGTCACCGATGCCATCTACGTCTCGATGAGCACCGGCGTCGACAGCCCGACTTGTGGTGCCTCGACGGCGCCTTGCAAGACCGTGGGTAAAGCCGTCGTGCGCGCAGCAAGCACGACGAACAAGACGATCTATTTGGGCAAAGGCGTCTACGACGAGAGCGTCTCGATCAACTCGGGTTCAGAGAACAACACCGTGATTCAGGGCGGATTCGACGACTATCCGGACGCCGCGTGGGTGCAGAGCTGCGATCAGCAGAAGGCGACGATCGCGAGCACGAAGACCAACTTCAGCGTGATCGTCGACGGGCAAACTGCGACGCTGCGTCTCATAAAGGTCGTCTCGCGCAATGAGGCCCCCGACAACGAGTCCGTGTACGCGGTCGTCGTGAAAGGCGGCACCCTGACGCTCGACAACGCGCTGCTCATCGCTCAAAACGGCGGACTCGGGAGCGACGGCAAGCCGGGGGACCCTGGGTTCGGGTGCGGCAGCGGGTCGGGGGGCGCGGCTGGTTTTCCAGGTACACCTGGCACCTTCAGCGGACTCACGTACGCGCCAACGACAGCAGGCACCGGCGCTCAAGGCGGGGCCGGCGCGGGACAAGTCGGGTCGATGGGCGCCTGCAGCAACTGTGGCACGTGCGGGTCGGCCTTCGTGCTCGGGGTTGACGGTGGTCCCAATCCCGACGCAAGTATTTTTGACGGCGGTACGTTCGACGGCGGTACGTTCGACGGCGGGGTGTGCGTCTTCACGACGTTCATTAATGCCAGCTGCGCTCAAGCTGGCAACGCAGGGTGCGGCGGCAGCGGCGGGCCCGGAGGCGCGGGTGGCAAGGGCGGCGGCGCCTCGATCGCGCTCTACGTCAACGGCTCCTCGAAGGTGACGTTGATGAACGGCGTGTCGTTGAACACCGCGAGCGGCGGCAACGGTGGCGCGGGTGGCGCGGGTGGCGCGGGCGCCCCCGGGATGACTGGGCCCAGCGGCAACTCGCTCACGTGCGACATCGGCTGCGGCGATGGAGGGCTTTGTAACTTCATCCTCCTCGCTGGTGGCGACGGCGGCACTGGCAGCCTTGGCGGCATGGGTCAGAGCGGAGGCGGCGGCGCGGGCGGGCCGACTTATTTGTTCGTCGCACCGAACCTGATGCAAGTCGACGCGGCGCTCGCATCGCCCAATTGGCTCATGAACTCGAAGCTCGGCATCGGAGGCACTGGCGGCCAGCCGAACGGTGCCGCGGGCGAAGCCAAGACGAGCCGTACGATCCCATGAAGCCGGTCGACACCGTGCAGACCGGCCAGATCATCGCGGGCAAGTACCGCGTGGAGCGTGTGCTGGGTCGAGGCGGCATGGGTGTCGTGCTCTTGGCGATGCACGACGCGCTCGATCAGCGTGTCGCGATCAAGATCATGCACCCAGAGGCCGCCGCCGAGCAGGAGTGGGTCGCTAGATTCCAGCGCGAAGCGCGCATGGCCGCGAAGATCAAGAGCGAGCACGTCGTGCGCGTGTTCGACGTGGGGCGCCTCGACAACGGCGCGCCGTACATGGTGATGGAGTACCTGGAGGGCAAGGACCTCCAAGACATCCTCAACGACAAGAAGCGACTCTCGATCGAAGAGACGGCGCGCTACATACTCCAGGTCTCCGAGGCGCTCGCGGAGGCACACGCGCTCGGCATCGTGCACCGCGATCTGAAGCCCGCGAACCTGTTCGTCGCCAAGCGCTCGGACGGCTCGCCCTGCGCGAAGATCCTCGACTTCGGGATCTCGAAGGTCGGCTCGTCTCTCACGGGCGAAGTGACGATGACGAGCACGTCCGCCATCGTCGGCTCACCGCTGTACATGTCGCCCGAGCAGATGAAGGCTTCGAAGAACGTCGACCGGCGCGCGGACATCTGGTCGCTCGGCATCATCTTGCAAGAGCTCTCGACGGGCCTGCCCTCGTTCGTCGCCAACACCACCGCGGAGCTCTGCGCGCTGGTGCTCACGGCGCTCCCGACCCCGGTCCGCGAGACGCTTCCCGGCGCGCCGGCGCCCTTCGAAGCGCTCGTGCGCAAGTGCCTGCAGCGCGACCCGAAGGACCGATTCCAATCCGTGGGCGAGCTTGCTCATGCGTTGGCGGAGTTCGTTCCTAACTCCACGGACGCGATCGACCGCATCGATCGCATCGCGCGCAAGGGGGAGTTCGGTCAGCAGAGCACCGAGCCGAAGCCGTTCGTGGTGGTGAGCTCGCCAGACTCGGTCGCGCAGAGCCTCGACCGCACGGTGCTCTCGTCCTCGGCGGCGGAGCCGGCGGTGCCTCGCCTCGCGCCGCAGTCGATGGCGCAGAGCGCACCGAGTCCGCCGACCGCGACGAACGCTGCGTGGGGAGGTCGCTCGGGCGAGCCGGTCGCGCTGAAGAGCAAGACGCTGATCTTCGCGGGCGCAGGTGGCCTGGCAGCATTCGCGATCCTTGCGGTCCTCATTGCTCACGCGCTCTCGACGACCACAACGCCGACGGCGGAGCCCGCGAACATGAGCGCGACCGTGAGCGTGAGCGCGACGAAGGTCGTCACGACGAGCACGACCACGACCACGGCCTCGGCGATCTCCGTCCCGGTGACCTCACTTCCAATGGCGAACACGTCCGCTGTCCTCGTCGTGAAGGACGCAGGCGTCCCCGCGATCAAGCCCACAGGCACAAAGCCGCACACCGCTCCCGTCGACACGAGCGGCTTCGGAGGCCGCAATTGAGACGCGTGATCTTCGGTGTCGTGTTCCTGATCTCGTCAACCGCGCTCGCGCAATCGGCGCAGGAAAAGGCCGCCGCAGAGGCCCTCTTCAACGACGCGCGTAAGGCCCTGGACGCCGGGAATTTCGCCGAGGCATGCCCCAAGTTCGCATCGAGCGAGAAGATCGATCCCGCGATCGGCACCGCGTTGTTCTTGGGTGAGTGCTACGAGCGCACGAACAAATCCGCGAGCGCGTGGGCGATGTTCCGCGAAGCGCAAGACCTCGCCCAGAAGCGCGGCGACAAGCGCGCAGAGCTCGCGAAGCAGCGCGCGGACAAGCTCGTCCCCTCGCGGCTCACTGTCGCGATCGCAGCGGACGCGAGCGTCCCGGGCTTGGAGATCGAGCGGGACGGCGTCGTCGTCAGCACGTCCCTGCTCGGCTTCGCGACTCCGCTCGACGGAGGCTCGCACACCATCCGCGCGACCGCACCGGGCAAAAAGGCGTTCGAACAGACGGTGCAGCTGGAGAATCAGAAGGCCAACGTCACGGTCACCATTCCCAAGCTGGAGGACGTCAGCGCCGCGACACGGATCCCGGTCCCAACTCCAACTCTGACTCCGACTTCGAACGTGACTCCGAACGTGACTCCGAACGTGACTCCGGACCTGACTCCGACTCCCGACCTGACTCCGACTCCCGTTGCGACGAATCCAGGCAACGGTCAACGAATCGGCGGGATCGTGCTGATGGGCGCGGGTGTCGCCGGCGTGGCGATCGGCAGCATCTTTGGCGTGATGGCGGGCTCCGACTGGCACGCGTCCAACACGGACGGCAAGTGCGACGCGAACCGGCTGAGTCTTTTCGAGCGAGCGACACGCGAGCATCACGCGTGCGCCGCGCTTGCCGAGCTCCAACGCGGTGACGCGACCGATGCCGGTGTTAGCA
>JAYVYD010000011.1:0-18292 GCA_043784605.1 Myxococcales bacterium
CGCTCTTTCGCGCTGCACTTCCCAAAAGCCCCATCGCATAGATGGCATACGACTCTCGCCGCTTCTTGTTGTTCAGCACGTCGCCGATCGAAGAGAAGACGTACCCAGTCGGCGGAGCCCGTCCGTATCGAGTTCGTAGCCCATAGTCCTCGTCTCGCACGACTTGGATCAGATGGGCAACTTTTGGACACAGTAGTGCTAGTAAGGGGGAGCCTACTACTGTGAAGCACATCAACCCCCCAATCGACGCGGCCCAGTTGACTTGACGCGACTCGCAGAAGACCTTCAAACACGGGGGAAATCAATGTCGCTCAACGCTCATTGCCCTAGTTCTGTTCATCGCGACTGCGTGCTCGCCTACAGCGACCGAGGGGTCTCCGATCCAGGGAACGCATCGGCTCATGTCTTCGCGACCAACGAGACATCGCTGGCATAGGCCGCTTCCTCCGACTTGCTGTTCTGCGGGTATAACGATCAGGCTGGCGTCAAGATTTTGGTCGGGCCAGATACAATCGCGAACACACCAAGTAACCCGAGCCTCGCCGGCCTGTCCTATTCCAGAGACCGCGGGCTGAGCTGGACGCGAATCGGAACCCTTCCGCCAACGCCCAACTGTGGGGACGCCCGCTGCCCAACTGGCCTACGAGGCGACCCCTGGATGGCAGCCGACGGCGCGAATGTTCTTTACGTAGACCTTGCGACGACAGAGCTCAATCCGAACTTCGGCGACGACGCAACTAGCACGCCGGGCTCTCCCATCGATGGGACCGCGTATGCGCACTCGAGCAATGGCGGGAAGAGCTTCCTGGCGCCCGCGTCCGTCAACTTTCATCTCGCAGCGTTCGTCGTAGGCACGTCCAAGGGAAGGGTGTCCGTAGACAAACCCTCTGCTGATATCTTCATGGACAGAGCGGTCATTGCGTTCGACGAGCCACAACCTCCAGGCGATTTAGGAATTCACTTCGGTCGACGGTGGCCTCACGTTTCCGATCGAGGACAACCTGGCGTTCGATCTGCCGCTCGGCACCTCTCTGATCGGAATCGGAGCACCACTCGTCAAGCTATTCTCGTCACACACTGGATACATTGCATACCTCGCGAATCAGAACGATAACCGCGACGGGACCGGGACAGCGACGCCTGAAATCGCGCGAATCGATCTCACGGACCCTACCAATCCTTCGAAGGGTTGGACCGCCACCAAGGTCTTCAGTATGCCTCTTCCGATATGTCGGGACTATTATCCTGCCTTTTGCCCTCAACGCCTCCGCCGATCCGTGGATTGTCACGGCGAGCGGATATGTCAATCACTGTCTCGCTCGGGGCAATATCACTGACGATCAGATTATACAGGGCCTGGTTTGGTGATGGGGCGCACTCTCGGATCACTGATTCTGGTTGCCTTGCTCACTGGCTGCAGCGGCGAGGTGGTCGCCATCGCCGACGCGTCGATGCCGAGCGATGCGAGTTCCTCAGACTCGCATCATTTCGACGACGCGTGGCGCGACTACGATGCGTGGCCATATTGGGATGCGGCCGCCACCGACGGAAGGCAGCGGCCGCTGCCAGGGGAAACGCCCTCTACGAATGGGGACCTTTGCGTCTGCGCCGGTGTGCAGACCTGTCAGGACGGGTACTGCTGCGCGGGGAAATTGACGAACGGTCGTTGCATGTGTGGCTCCGAGCCCGGTTGTAACCTCACGCACCAATGCTGCGATCTCGACAGCATCTGCATCCCCATTCATTTCGCCTGCCACACAATCCGGGAGTGCCAACCGTTCCAGGCGTGCCCACCAAACTGATCCGAGAAATCTCCTCCGCTTCGGCACCGATAATTCGACTAGCTTGCCGCCGCGATGTCTGCCGTCACGACGCCCGCTTCGCGCTTGCGTCGCGTCTACAAGATGCTTGGCGCGCTGGTGCCCGCGCTCATCGTGGGAGTGCCGCCGTTCTTCCTCGTGCGGGAGGCCGCGTATCGCGCGACGTTGACGACGCTGGGGCGCGATCAAGGGATCTTCCAGTACATCGGTTGGGCGATCACGCAGGGCGAGGTCGACTACCGGGACATCCGCGACGTCAACGGCCCGCTCGTGCACCTCGTTCACGCGCTGTTCCTCCAGCTCGGAGGGCGCGACGAGCAGCGCTTCCACGTGCTCGATCTCGCAGTGACGGGCGCGTCGTTCGCGATCCTCGGGGCGTGTCTGCCGGGTTTGTGGAAGACACCTTCGTCGCGTGTGGAGCGATGGATCGCGCGTGCGGGCTGGGCCTTCGCCGCGTGGGTCGCGCTCACGGGTCAGTACTTGCTCTACCTGTATTGGGATCTCGCGCAGCGCGAGAGCATCCTCGATTGGTTCTTGCTGCCGTCGCTCGGTCTGCAGCTCGTCGCGCAGCGGCGGCTCGCGAACGGGGAGAAGGGACGCGCGCTGCTCGTGGTCGTGGGGGCGCTCGCCGCCGTGACGACGTTCGGCAAGCCGACGTACGCGCTGTTCACGATCGTGCAGCTCGTCGCGCTCGCGTTGGACGACGAGACACGCCTACGGCTGCGATCGCGGATCGCCCCATTTTTGGCCGGCTGCGCGATCTCTTCGGGCGCGATGCTCGCGTTCTTGTTCACACGCTCCGACTTCGGCGCGTTCCTCAAGATCTACCTCGTGGACGTGCCCACGATGTACCGCTTCATGATGCCGCGCACGCCCGCGGAGATCTTGAGCCTCCAATGGGGCGGCACCAACGCGGCGATGTCTCTCGCGACGAGCCTCGTGATGTTGGCGCTCATCGTCGGCGAGCAGATGCCCCGACGCATGCTCGCGATCGCCGTGCTGCCGGTCGTCGCGCTCGGGAGCGTGATCGCGCAAGCGAAGGGCTTCCCGTACCATTTTCATCCCGTGACGGCCGGGCTCTACGTGCAGTGGCTCTCGCTCGCGGTGTGGATGAGCGAGCGCTTCCGTGGCAGCGGCTCGCCTCTCGCGCGCGTCGCGCCGCTCGTCGCCTCTGGGGCGATCGCGATCCGGCTCGGCACGATGATGCCGATCTCTCCCCACATCGACAACCTGTGGCTCTTGCAGAAGGGTGGGACGGCCGAGCAGCGCGCGGGGCAGGACTACCTCGTCTTTTACCGCGGGCCCGACTTCTTTCCGTGGGAGATGCGCGAGGGCGCGGCCTACCTGAAAGAGCACACGGCGCCCTACGATCGCGTGCAGCTCTACGGGATGGATCCGTATCTGCTCTTCTTGGCCGAACGACGCAGCGCGACTCCGTACATCTACGCGTACGATCTCAACGCGGACGGAGCGCTCGACGGATCGTGGCTGCCAACGGGACTGCACCCGACCGCCGCAGAGAAGACGCGCATCACGGCGCTGCGCGACGAGCACGAGGCGGACATGCTCGATCGCCTGAAAATCAGCCCTCCCGCGGCGTTCGTGTTCATCGACAAGGCGCCGCTCACCACCTACGAGGACGCCGCGTTCGACTACGAAAAACACTGCCCGACCGCGAGCGCGTGGACGAAGGCGCGCTACCGCGAGACGGCAGCGTTTGGCGAGGTCCACGTTTGGCTCCGCAACGACCTCGCAGACACGCGCTGAGGGCGCTTTGACGGCGCGTGGTATGGTTACGCGCCCGAATGGACCCGCAGGCTTTCGCCCCTGGCTCGACACCGTCACCGCCCATGTCGGCGTCTTCGCTCTCCGTCATCCCGACCGAGCCCGACCTACGCTCGTCGACGCTCTACTTGAACCGTGAGCTCTCTTGGCTCGAGTTCAACGCGCGAGTGCTCTCGGAGTCGCAGAACGAGGCCGTGCCCCTGCTCGAGCGCTTGAAGTTCCACGCGATCGTCGCGTCGAACCTCGACGAGTTCTTCATGGTCCGCGTCGCGGGCCTGAAGCAACAGCTCACCGGCGAGGTTGGCGAGGGCGGACCGGACGGCATGAGCGTGTCCGAGCAGCTCTCCGCGATCGCCAAGCGCGTGCACGATCTGGCCGACAAGCAGGCCGATGCGCTGATGAACGACCTGATGCCCAAGCTCGCCGAGAAGGGCATTCTGGTCGTGAAGCCCGAGCAGCTCTCGCCCGAAGCGCAGAGGCTCCTCGACGATCGCTTCACTGCGGAGATCTATCCGATCCTCACGCCGCTCGCGATCGATCCGGGTCACCCCTTCCCTCACCTGCGCAACAAAAGCCTCAACCTCGGCGTCATGTTCACGCGCGACCCGGGCGGCGAAGGCGGCTTCGGCGTCGTGCAGGTGCCGATGATGCTCCCGAGGTTGCTGGACGTGACCGCGGTGCGCGCAGACGGCTCGCCGGCTCGCCACGCGTTCGTGCTCGTAGAGGACGTGATCGCCCGCCACGTCAGCAGTATTTTTCCCGGGGTAAAACTGAAGGGCGTCTACGCGTTCCGCGTCACGCGCAACTTCGATCTCGAGATCGACGAGGAGGAGGCGGAGGATCTCCTCCAGACGATCCAGCAGGAGCTCCGCCGTCGCGAGCGAGGCAACGCCGTGAGGCTCGAGGTGAGCGGCGTGCCCACGGGCGGCTCGCTCGCGAAGCTCGTCAAGGCGCTCAAGCTCGATCCCGACCGCGACGTCTACCGCACGACCGGCATGCTCAACGTCAGCGATCTGATCCAGATCGTGGGCCGTGAGGACCGACGTGATCTTCGCGACGAGCCGTTCCAGCCGCTCGCCGCGCCTCCGCTGCGCGAGGCCGATGATCCGTTCGCCGTCATCCGCGAGGGCGACGTGCTGCTGCATCACCCGTACGAGGCGTTCGACTCGGTCGTCGAGCTGATCCAGCGCGCGGCCGACGATCCCGACGTGCTCGCGATCAAGCAGACGCTCTACCGCGCAGGCGGAGACTCGCCGATCGTCAAGGCTCTCGCTCGCGCCGCCGAGGCGGGCAAGCAGGTGACGGCGATCGTGGAGCTCAAGGCCCGCTTCGACGAGGAGAGCAACATCCAGTGGGCGCGCACGCTCGAGCAGAGCGGCGTGAACGTCGTGTACGGGCTCATGGGCCTCAAGACGCACGCGAAGTGTCAGCTCATCATCCGCCGTGAGAAGGGCAAGTTGAAGCGGTACGTGCACTTCTCCACTGGCAACTACAACCCGGCGACCGCGCGCTTCTACACGGACATGAGCCTTCTCACGTGCAACGAGAAGCTGTGCGAGGACGCGTCTTCGCTCTTCAATCTGCTCACCGGCTACAGCGCGCCTCCGAAGTGGAACGCGCTCGTCGTTGCGCCGCTCGGTCTGCACGAGGCGATCCTCGGGCTCATCGCGCGAGAGTCCGAGCACGCGCGCAACGGGCGACCCGCGCGCATCGTCGCGAAGATGAACGCGCTGGTGGACGAGCACGTGATCGAGGCTCTTTACCGGGCCTCCCAGGCCGGTGTGCAAATCATACTATTGGTGCGCGGCATCTGCTGCTTGCGACCCAACGTGCCCGGCGTGAGCGACAACATCGAGGTGCGCGCGCTCGTCGATCGCTTCTTGGAGCACGGCCGCGTGTTCACGTTCGCGAACGGCGGCAAGCAAGAGGTCTTCATCGCGAGCGCAGACTGGATGCCGCGCAACTTCCACCGCCGCGTCGAGGTGATGGTGCCGATCGAGGATCCCGCGATCCGCGCACGGCTCGTGGAGATCCTCGAGGTGCAGCTCACGGACAACGTGAAGGCGTGGCGGCTCACCAAAGACGGTAGCTACGAGCGCGTGGACGCCAAGCAGTCGCCGCCGGTGCGCGCGCAGACGCGTTTCATGGAGATGGTGCGCGACAAAGTGAAGGGCTCCGAGATCGCGAAACCGTCGAGCCGCTTCGTGCTCCCGCGACCGGAACCGATCAAGAGCACGCGACGCGCACGTGAGGCCAAGAAGCTTCTGTAGACGCACGCCCGGATGTCGCGGTAACGCGGTGTCTGGAGGATCAGAACATGCGGCGTTTCGTGAACGTGTTGGCCTTTGGTTTGCTGGCTTCGGCCGGCGTGGTCGCGAACGCTTGCGGCGGAAACGCCGAGGACGCACCGCCGCCGGCGATGCCCACCGCGCAGTCGTCCGCGCCGGCGATGTCGTCCACGCCGACCGCTTCGGTAGCTCCGAGCGCTTCTGTAGCGCCAACGGCGAGCGTGGTCGCGCCGCCCATGGCGCCACTCCCGCCCGAGCTTGCACCTGCGGTTGCCGCAGTGAAGGCCGCGACAGACAAGCTCACGCCGACGCTCACCAAGAACGCGTCGTGCGACGTGCTTGCGGGCGACCTCTCGAAGTTCGCGAAGGACAACGCGGCGGTGTTCCTCACGCTCAACAAGATCGTGAGCAAGCTCTCCGAGGCGCAACAGCAAGCGGCGCAACAGCAAGCGGCGCAGGGCAACGGCATGAGCCCAGACGATCAGGCGAAGATGATGCAGCAGATCCAGTCGAGCGCGCTCGGCAAGTGCCTCGAGAAGAAGGACAAGAAGGTCGTCGGCGCTCTCGGTGAGTTCGTCACGGTGATGACCGCAGGCATGACCTCGCAGCCGACTCTTGGCGGGCTCGCCGGTCCTGCGCTGCCTCCTCCGCAAACCTCCGCATCCGCAGCGCCGAAGCCGGCCTCCAAGTAGCCGTCACTTCGCGAGCAGCTTGAGCGCCTCTCGAATGGCGTCCGCGAGCGGCGCCTTCGTTGCGGTGTCACCCATCGACGCCACGGCGCGGTCGACCTCCGCCGGCTTGAACCCCATGCGGACGAGCGCGTCGACCAACACCTGAGAGCCATGCATCGCCGGTGCGTTCGGCGACGTGGGTGTCTGCGCGGCGGTGCGCATCGTGGGCAGCAATTTGTCCTTGAGCTCGAGCACGAGCCGCTCCGCGGTCTTCTTGCCGACACCTGGGATGCGCGTGAGACCCGCGACGTCTTTGCTCTGAATCGCGCGTGCGAGGTCTTCGGCGGGGAGAGAGGAGAGCAACGCGAGCGCAATCTTCGGCCCCACGTTCGACACCCCGATGAGCGTGCGAAACGTCTTACGATCGGTCTCGCTCGCAAAGCCATAGAGCAGCAGCGCGTCCTCTCGCGCGTGCGTGTGGACGAACAACGTGCTCTCGCCCTCGGTCGATTTAGGCGCGCGCCCCACAGTGCCGAGCGGGATGGTCAGCTCGTAGCCGACACCTCGTACATCGAGGACGATGGTGTCGACCTCGTCCGAGACGACGCGACCCGTGAGCCTGCCTATCATGTCGTCGCACGCTGCCGGGCGCGACGCTCGAGGTCAAGCTTGCTTGTTGCGGCGACGGCGGCGCGCGAGAGCGATACCGACGAAGCCGAGGCCGCCGAGCATGAACGCATCACCGGCGACCGAGCCGTTCGAGTCGACCGCGCAGCCTGCGCCGCCGAAGCCGTTGAAGCCCTCGAAGCCCGGGCAAGGCGGGAACGTCGGGCAAGGCGGCCGATTGACGTCCCTGGCGACGTTTCGCATGTTCGAAATCGCGGTCTGATCTTGGGATGCCGTGAGGGAGAGATCTTGCGCGAGCGACGCATGCGAGAGGTCGGCGCGAAGCCGTGTGACGCGCGGCGCCTGCGACTGGCCATGGAAGAGCGTCGCGATGTCCTCGTCTCGCACTTGCTGCGCGGTCTCGGGGTTGGGCCCGGTGACCGGCTGGTAATCCTGCATGGGATCGAGCCGGAAGCGAATGGGGTTCTGGATTTGGAATTGGCCTAGCGTCATCGAACTCTCGAGCTCCCACGCTTGGTTCTTGGAGGCCGCCTCTTTCTCGGCGCGCACCGTGCGGTAGTTCGACATCTTCGTCTGCCAATCCCAGATGAGCTCCTCGTCCTTGATGATGAACTCGGGGAAGTTCGCGGGCTCGTAGCGGCCGTCGGCAATGACCCAGAGTGTGATGCCGACCTTGGCGCCCGTGCCCGCCGAGACCATGCGCAGCGGGAGCATGATGCTCGCACCGGGTGTGGTGATGCGCACGGGTCGCATCGACTGAATCCCTTGACCCGGCAAGAGCTTCATCGCGAGAAAATCGAAGCCCTCCTTCTGGTACGCCGCCACGATCGGCTGGACGTCCGCGGGGACGACGAAGCCGTTCTTGGTGAGCCACATCTCGAGCGCAGCCGGATCATTCGCCGAGAGCTGAACGGTCTCGTACGGGCCGACGACCTGTTCGCTGATCACCGTGACGCCCGAGTCTGGTGAGTTCGTGCTCGCGTCCGAGAGGCTGCCGGCGCTTGGCGCCTTGTCCAGCGTGTCATTGGGACACACGGGGCGCGCGGGGCAGTTCAAGACGGGCTGTCGAACTTGCGTCTGCGTCGCCCGATCGAGCGCGCTGAACACGACGTCTGCGCTGAGGCCGACCTTCACGGAACCGTGAATCGGGAGCACCCACGCGAAGGACTTCGGGTCGCCTTGGTACTGGACCTGGTCGTACAGGGTCGTCTGATCCTGCGCGATGGTGAGCACCATTCGGTGGTCCGTGACGACGGAGGGGTTGTCGGTCGGATTGTGGAAACAACCGCCGCACGCTTTCGCCTCACCCGGGTGCGACACGATTGCGAGGGCGGCGGTGAGGGCAGAAATCGAGAGGGTTGAAATTTGGCGCATGCCATTCTCTGAGCACGCGACATGCCACGTACGTTTTGCCTATGTATCGGCGGTGTCCAGAGTGTCATCGGAGTTTGGCGATCGCGATGCGGCACACTGCGGCACACCTCGTCGGTGGAGGTGTGGGGATTTTGCTTGCCAGTTGTCCCGGTCAGCGAATAGAGCGCGGCGGGTAGGGAACGCCCAATCTCGTCGCATCCCAAGGCGGATGGGATGAAGTCGTTACCGAGGCCTCTGGTCTACGGATGGAGAGAAAGTCATGCGGAATTTCAAGCTCTTTGCACTCGCTTCTGTAGCCGTCGCCGTGGCGGCAGCTGTCGCGTGTGGTGGTGGTGGCGCAGATCCGAACACCAACACGATGCCTTCGGCTTCGGCGATGCCGTCGTCCTCGGCTCCCGATATGTCTTCGGCAATGCCCTCGGCGTCGGCGATGCCTTCGGCCATGCCGAGCGCGATGCCCGTCGTGGACGCGGCCGTCGCGATGCCCGTGGTCGACGCGGCCATGCCTGCTCCGATGGACGCCGGCAAGGCGATGGCAGACGCTGGCAAGAAGCCCGCTGCGGCGAAGGACGCTGGCGCGAAGAAGTGATCGAGCCTTCCAAGCGACCCGGTGGGTTCGCTCGGAGGTAACGCTCACCTTTACGCTTTAGACAAGGGCGCGGCCGCAGCGAGCGAGCCGCGCTCTCTTCTTTTTGTCTCGGGCCTTTTTGTCTCGGGCGTGCGAAACGCAGCCGCGGCGAGCAGGCAGAGCACCGGCGTCGCGACGACGTGATACCGATCTTCGCCGAAAAATACCGCATGCGTCAGCGCCGTTGTCAGCAGCAGCGCCAGCGCGAGCGACAACGCGGGCGGGCGCGCGGGAGCGCCAGGCAGCGGAAGCCAAGGTACGACGCAGACGAAGATGGCGAGCGGCCAGAACGTGGGTGAGTCGGCGTTGATCGCGAGCGCGATCAAGCCCCCGATGACGAGCAAGAGCACGGCTTGCGTTCCGCGACCTCGGCCTCGTCTCATGAACGCGACGGCACCGAGCGCGGCCGCGCAGAGCAAGACGCGATGCGCGAGCGTCATCAGCGCTCTGCCGTTCACACGCCGCTGCTCTGGCCAAGCGCTCGGTCTCGCCTCGTGGAGATACTCGACCGCGAACGACTCGTGGTCGAACGTGAAGCCGAGCTTGGCGGGCAAGAGCGAGAGCCAGTGCACGGGGTGCTGTTCGATCTGATCGACGCCGTAGTGAAGCCAGCAGCGATCTTGCTGGACCTGCCCCGTCACCTCGCGGCAGCCATCACTCGAGCGCAGCGTCTCGAATCGGCCCGTCGCCCGCGGAAACGCGCCGATCGCGAGGTTCCAGCCTGCATTCGTGCTGACGAGTGCGCAGCCATCCATACGAGCGCAGTTGCGCGCGGTCCACGGCAGCACGGGCACGAGAGCGATGGCGCAAGCGATCACGACAGCTCCCACGCGCCACGCGCGGCCCAACACATGGAGCTTGCGCCAAGGACGCATCACGACGAACGCGAGGAAAGGAGCGCAGAGGAGCGCTTGGGGTCGAACGAGCGCGGCGACGCCGAGCGCCAAAGCGCCGACGACGAGTCCTCGCCACGGCCGCGCGCGATCACGTGCAGCGAGCCAGAATGCGACGAGCGTGAGCAGAGACGCGAGCGGCTCGGTCATCACGAGCGCCGCATAGAGGATGAGCCCTGGGTTGAACGCGACGAGCGCCCCGGCGACCTTCGCGCGCGTCGGTGAGAGGGCAAGGCGCGCCAGCAGCCACGTCACGATGGCAAGTAGGGCCCCCGTTACCGCGTCTCCCACCGCCGCGACTCGCAAGTCCGAGCCGAACACGCGGTACAACGCGCCGAGGAATGCGCTGTAGCCGACGGGGTAATGACACCACGGGTGCCACTCGAGCACTCCGTTGATCTGCACGTCGTCCGAGTAGCCGAGCCCGGCCGCGATGCGACGCGCGCCGAAGTCGTAGTAGTGCCCGTCCCATACGGGCTCGGCCGCGAAGCGAGTCGCTACGTACAGTCGCGGCAGTAGGGCGAGGAAGAACAGAGCGACGCCGAAGGATGCGTCGGTCTTGGGCCTCGCTTGATCACCCGCGGTCGGCATCGGTCAGGCGCTCTCGCATGCGCCGCAGGTAGCTGCGTTGAACCTGCGCCGCGTCGAGCCGGAGAAATTTCGCGAACTCGGTGACGAAGCCGCGCACGTAGACGACCGCGGGCAGCGACGCAAAACTCTCTTCTTCGATCGACGCGAGGTGCGACCGCGAGATCTTCGTGTGCGCCGCGATCTCCGCCAGATCGACGCCTTGCGACTCGCGCACTTTGCGCAGGAGCGCGCCGGTGAACTCCGTGTCCGGCCCGATCTCGCGCGCGAGCTCGGCTTGCAACATGAGCTGCTCGGCGGCGAGCGCAGGGCGCGTAGGGCGTGCGGCCGGCTTCGGCGGGTCCACCTCGTCGGGGAACATGGAGAGGTCGTGTGCGCGGCGTCGTATGGGATCGAGCAGCGTGTCGTGCGCCTCGTCGACGCGCGCGAGCTCGCCCAGCCGCATCGTCTCGCTGAGCAGCGACGAGGTGGCGAGGCCGCCGGGCCCGTAGATATCGCGTTGCTTCTTGAACGCGCGCCGGATGTCCTCGTCCGTGGCCGCGCGAGACACAGAGAGGACCTCATAGAGCGACGTTTGCCCCAGATTTAGCGGCGCTGGCGGCGCCGATCGACTCTCGACGGTCGTCAGCAGCGCGAGCACACGCCGCGCGATCCGCTCGATGTTGCGCGCCGCCTTCGACGCGGGGCTGTCGACGAGAAGCGGGCGGTTGCGTCGCACCGCGAGCCACACCGTGTCGTCTTGCTCGACATGACCGAGCTCCTCGATCGGGACGCCGTAGTGACGCGACGCGAGCGCGCTCATCTGGCTGCCCACCTCGAGATCGCTCCGCACGCGCGTCTGATTCACGACGAGATAGAGCGGCAGTCTGCGCGCCTCTGCCCACGCGGCCTCCGCGAGCAGGCGATCCATCTTCGAGAGCGTCCGCACGAGCTCGATCGGCGCGGGCAGCACTCCCGTCTCTCGCAGCGCTCGCTCGATCAAGGCCGAGCGAAGCTTGTCGCGGAGCACGCTGCGCCTCAAACGCCGCAAGAACGAGGCTCGCGCGAAGCGATACGTCGCCTCGACCGCGGGCGGCTCGGGGATGGTCACGACAATGGCCATGTCGGCGTTCCCGAGTATGTCGAGCTGAAACGGACCGTGACCGGGCCCGACGTCGATGATGACGTACTCTGCCGGCAGCGCACGCAGTCGCGCGAGCCAGCGCGCCTTGCGTCCCGTGCGTTGCATCGTCACCGGCTCGATCGAGTCGTGCGGCGCCGGCAACAGCGAGAGCCCGGGTACGAGCGTCTGCACGAGCGCCTCCTCGATCGCCGTGTGCGCATTGCGATCGAGGCTCGCCTCTTTCTTCGCCGCACCAAGCCCGAAGTGCGCGTGCAGGTTTCCGTCGGTCGCGTCTCCGTCCGCGAGCACGACGGATTTTCCGAGCTGGGCGAAGTAGATCGCGAGGCTGCCCGCGATGAGGCTCTTGCCGACGCCACCTCGACCGCCGCCGACCGCGATGACATGACGCGCGCCTCGCGGTGAACGCTCCTGGTCCGACGGCATGCTCATGTCGTCATCCGCGTGCGACGCAACAAGCCGAAGATGCGCGCGCCGAGCTCGGGCGCTCGAAACGGCTTGACCACGTAGTCGTCCGCGCCCGCAGCGAACGCCGTGACGACGTCTTTCGAAGAAGCGTTCGCGGTGAGAAACAGGATCGGTACGTCACGCGAGCGCTCGTTCTTGCGGATCTCGCGACACAGCTCCAGGCCGCCGATCCCCGGGAGCGTCCAGTCGAGCACGACGAGCTGGAACGCTTGGCTCGCGAGCTTGTCCTGCGCGTGCTCGCCCGTCGCGACGCTCGTGACGAGGAGGCCGACTGCCTCGAGCATCGCGCCGACGACGTCACGGATGCCCTCGTCGTCGTCCACCAGTAGCAGGCGCGCGTTCGGGGGTGCCGCGACCACCTGACTGGGCAAGGTCGACGCACGACCGCGACGCGAACTCGGGCTGCGATCGGTGATGGGGATCGTGTCGTCTGAAGGCTGCGCGCCCTTGGCGAGCTCCGCCAGGCGCTGCCAGTCACGCGGCTCGAAGAGCAAAAACGCGGCGCCATCTCCATGCACCACCGCGCGCGCCGCAGCCGCGGTCGCCCGGCGACCTTTGCCGACCTCGACGATCGCGAGCAGCCACTCGCCATCGGCGACCGTCTCGCCCTCGGGCAACGCGAGCTCGTGATCGGCGCTCTCGGTGACGCGTCTCAGCTCGGCTCGAGTGGGGAAGCGGCAGACGATACTGCGCAAAGTGCGCGCACCCTACCACGACTCGGCAAGTCGGCATCACGAGCGAGGAGTGGTATTGCTAAGGCTAGCTCGAAGCCGATGCGTGTCTTGACCGATCCCAGGGAGCTCGATTTGGCGGCCGCCGTGTTGGGGCGCGCGTTCGCCGATGATCCGGGCTTCGCGTACGTGTTCGGTGAGGGGGATCGCGTCCCAAGGCTGACGTGGCTCTCGCGGCGCTTCATCGACTACACGATCACCGGGGGCGGCGAGGTCACGGCCATTGGCGATCCCACCCAGGGAGCGCTCCTGTCGATGGATGTGCCCGCGAGATACGCGCTCTCCACGCTGGGGATGATCCGCGCAGGCATGTACGCCTCGCCGTTTCGTCTCGGTCCCGCAGCGCTCGTGCGTCTCATGCGCTTCGGCGCGCGCCTCGACGACGTTCACATGCGCGCGATGGGTCGCCCCCATCGACACATCTTCTACCTGGGCGTGGATTCCGCTCATCAAGGCAAGGGCGTGGGCAAATCGTTGCTCCGAACGAAGCTCGAGGCTCTCGACACGCCGGCGTACTTGGACACTCTGCTGCCTCGCAACGTGAAGCTGTATCGCTCGCTCGGCTTCGAGGTCTTCGAGGAGTCACCGGGGCCGCCGGGGCCGCTCGCCTGGTGCATGGTGCGCATGTGTCGCTAGCACTTGAGCCGGTCGCGAGGCTCGCCTAGGCTCCAGCCGATCAGCATGTTGTCCGCGAAAGCATGGGTTCTCATCGGGTTTGGGCTGTTCTCGGGTGGCTCCACGTGTCGCGGGCAGTCCACCGGCGAGGTTAGCAAAGATCCGCCGCCGGCCGCGGACGTCAGCCTCGCCGAGGTAGACACGAGCTCGCTCACGACGCGTGAGAAGAGAGAGTGGTCGCAGTACGTCTCCGAGCTCTTGGCTCCTTGCGCGGACACTCCGGTGCCGATCGCGCAGTGCATCCGCGAACACCGCACGTGCGGCAAGTGTCTGCCGGCGGCGAAGATGATCTTGAAGGGCGTCCGCGACGGCGCGACGCGCGACATGGTCGAGCAGAGCTTTCACAACCGCTTCGACGCGGACAAAGTGAAGAACGTCGTGCCGGGAGATTCGCCGTCGGTCGGACCCTCGGGTGCGCCCATCGTCGTGATCGAGTTCGCCGACTTCGAGTGCCCACACTGCCAAGCAACGGCGCCGCTGATCGACCAACTCCTCGCCGATCACAAAGACACGGTGCGATTCATCTACAAGTTCTTCCCGCTGTCGGGTCACCCACACGCCGAGCCATGTGCGCGCGCCGCGATCGCCGCGTGGCAGCAGGGCAAGTTCTGGGAGATGCACCACCGGCTGTTCGCCAACCCGGACAAATACGATCAGACCGACTTCGAGAACTACGCCCGCGAGCTCGGGATCGACATCGTGAAGTTCCGCACCGACATGCAGAGCCAGCTCGCGACCGACCGCATCGCCGCGGATCGTAAGCTTGCTGACGATCTGAAAGTGGCAGGAACACCGACGATTTACATCAACGGACGACTGTACGAGCGCGTGCAGTCTTTCGAAGAGTGGGTCTCTCTCGAGCTGCAAATGATCGGCGTCGGCAGCACGCCTGCGCCGACGAGCGTCGGGCAGGTCGTGGACGCCGGCGGCAAGCCGTTGCTCGACGCCGGTAAAAGGTGAGGGCTTCGCTCGACGCGTGCGGCTGCTTCCCGACGGGGCGGCACTACCCCGGCATCGCGCACCTCCTCAAGACGGTCATCCGCGGTGTCGCGGAGGGCTTCGCGCAAGACGCTCCTTGGCGCGAGTACGACATCGCGTTGATCGACGTCGAGACCACCGGCACGGACGCGTCGGTCGATCGCGTGATCGAGCTCGGCATCGTGATCGGCCGCGGCGGAGAGGTCGTGGAGCGGCACAACTGGATGATCAATCCGGGGATGCCGATCCCCGCACAGTCGCGCGAGATCCACGGCATCAGCGACGAAGACGTCAAGGACGCTCCGCCGTTCGCGAAGGTCGCGCAGGAGATCATCGCCGTGATGAAGGGGCGCATCCCCGCGGCCTACAACGCGACGTTCGACAAGAGCTTCGTGCTGACCGAGCTCGTGCGCGCCAACGTCAGCCTGAGCACCCCGACGCTCGCGCGCTCGGTGGAGTGGCTCGACCCGCTCGTATGGGCGCGTGAGATCCAACAAGACGAGCGCTCCCGCGCGCTCAAGGACGTGGCCGCGCGCCTGGGCATCACACTCGAGAACGCCCACCGCGCGAGCGAGGACGCCGAGGCTGCCTTAAGGGTGTTCTACACGCTGGCAGCTGATTCGCGGGTGCCAAGGACATACGGAGCGCTCGTTCAGGAGCAGCGACGGCTAGGCTACGAGCAAGCCGATTCACGCCGCCGCTGGCAACAGCCTTCGTAGTCCACTATCCACAAAAGGCGTGACGCAGTGCGACGAGTCCGCGCTAGCATCCGCACCAGCCGAGGATCCCAATGAGCGACGACAAAGCGGAGATCAAAGTCAGCGAGACCGTCAAACTCGAAGTGCCCATCGTGGTGGGCACCGAGCAAGAGAAGGCGATCGACATCGCCCAGCTGCGCGCGAAGACCGGCTTCGTCACGCTCGACCCTGCGTTCATGAACACCGCCTCTACGAAGAGCGCGATTACCTTCATCGACGGTGACAAGGGCATCCTGCGTTACCGCGGCATCCCGATCGAGCAGCTTGCCGAGAAGTCGACGTTCGTGGAGACGAGCTACTTGCTCATCCAGGGACACCTGCCCAACAAGTCGGAGCTGGATCGCTTCAGCACGCTGCTCACGCGGCACTCGCTCTTGCACGAGGACATGAAGCGCTTCTTCGAGGGCTTCCCCTCCACAGCGCACCCGATGGCCGTGCTGAGCTCGATGGTGCTCGCGCTCTCGTCCTTTTATCCGGAGGCGATCGACGTCAACAACCACGACCAGATCGACATGACCATCGCGCGCTTGCTCGCGAAGGTCCGCACCATCGCCGCCTTCGCCTACAAGAAGTCGATCGGCCAGCCGTTCGTCTATCCGAAGAATGATCTGCGCTACTGCGCGAACTTCTTGAACATGATGTTCAGCGTGCCGGCCGAGGACTACGAGGTCGACCCCGAGATGGAGAAGGTGATGAACCTCCTCCTCATCCTGCACGCGGACCACGAGCAGAACTGCTCCACCTCCACCGTGCGCCTCGTCGGCAGCTCGCGCGCGAACCTCTTCGCGTCGATTTCGGCCGGAATTTGCGCCCTCTGGGGCCCGCTCCACGGCGGTGCCAACCAAGAAGTGCTCGAGATGCTGCAACAGATCCAGAACGACGGTGGCGACGTGAAGAAGTACGTCGCGCTCGCGAAGGAGAAGGACAGCAAGTTTCGCCTCATGGGCTTCGGCCACCGCGTCTACAAAAACTTCGACCCACGCGCGAAGATCATCAAGGTCGCCGCGGACCAGGTCCTCAGCAAGCTCGGCGTCAAGGATCCGCTGCTCGATATCGCGAAGGGTCTCGAGGAGGCCGCGCTCACCGACAGCTACTTCATCGAGCGCAAGCTGTACCCGAACGTCGACTTTTATTCGGGCATCATCTATCGCGCGATGGGCTTCCCCACCGACATGTTCACCGTCCTGTTCGCGCTCGGCCGCTTGCCCGGCTGGATCGCGCACTGGAAAGAGATGGTCGAAGACAAGACCACGAAGATCGGTCGTCCGAGGCAGATCTACACGGGGCCCGTGCTCACCGACTATCAGCCGATCGAGCAGCGCAAGTAGAGCCGAGCTTCAACGCGGCTCCTTCGCCGCGCCGCGCTCTTGTGTGCTCAGGCGATACGCGTGACTCCGCGCGCGCATCATGTTGCCGAGCGGCTTCAACTCGGTGACCGCGTGCCATGGATCGAAGCTCAGCGCCTCGATCAGCTCGCGCAGCTTGACGCCTTCGGACGTGCTCGCGTCTTGCTTGCCAAGGACAAGCGTCGCGACCGTGATGAAGGCGCTGTCCGACTCTTTCCACTCGACGCTAGGGTCTTCGATCGGAGTCTTCTGCGCATCGACGAAATATTGGACCTGCAAATCGTAGGTGATCCGGACCGATTTCAGCCGCGTCACGAGATCGTCCATGAGCGCTTCGTCCGTACTTGGAAGCTGCGCGTCGGGGCTCACGGCCGCCTTGGGGACGAAGGAGAAATGGATCGCGTAGGGGCCGAACTGAATCGGAAGCGCGCTCCAAAAGCGTGACGTCGCGAACGACGTGAACGGCACGGCGGGCTTCTTCGTCAACGCCTTCACGAGCTCGAGGGTTCGACCGAGCCCGAGCGCCCACGCGAGCTTGAGCGGCAAAAGGGCGGGCGTCTCTGCGGCGCGCACGAGCGTGACGAACTCGTCGGCGTTGCGAATGGGCGTGAACGGCGTCGCGATCGCCAAGAAGTCCTGCGTGGTCTCGTCCTCCATTCCGGAGATGAGCTTCTTGCCTTCGACACCGAGCAGCTTCACCGCGATGCCGCGGATGTCCTGGCGCTTGTCGGCGCCACGCTTGCCGGAGCCGTTGGAGAAGCGCACGTACGCGCCGTACCTCTTGCCGGGCGTCGCAAACGGGCCGACACGAGCGTGCTCGGGCAAGTCCGCGGCGACCGTGAGCTCCGCGGAGAAGCCGATGCCCTTCGCGTGCAGCGCTCGATCGGCCTTGCCCCCGCCCTTCCGCGCACGTTGCAAGTCGCGGAGCAATTCGGCGCCGCGGATCAAGCGCGCCTCTTCGTCGTCGGGGATCTCCTCGCGCCAGTCCGTGCTCGGCGTCGCAGTGCTCACTTGTCGTTGCCTTCGGCAAACGACAACAACTGGATCGTGGGCTTCCTCATTTGGTTCCCCACGCCGCGTACTGCGCTCCCATCGGGAGCCAAGAGAGAGCGGTCTCCATCCCACGAAGCGCGGAGAGCGCGCGCGGGAAGAACACGATGTAGTCGAGCGTGACTTTGTTCATGCCTGCGGCACCGAGCAATCGTCGTGTCTCGCTCGGATAGAGAAGCACGGCGTTCTCGTCGAACTCGCACTCGCGCACGACCTTGCGCGTGACGGGGTTGATCGGGTTGTGCTCGAACACGATGATCTTGCCACCTGGCTCGACGGTGCGCGCGACGCTCGTCATCAGGCCCGCGCGTTTCTCCGGCGGCACGTGGTGGAGCACGTTCGCGAGGACGACGGCGCCGAAGCTCTCGACCGGGATGCTGTCGAGGTCGTCGTAGAACGTGGCTCGTGGCGCGCGCTTCTTCGCGAGCACGACGCTGTCGCCCGACGGATCGTAGCCCGCGACGTGATCGAACGACTCCACGACGAGGCGCG
>JAYVYD010000012.1:0-42187 GCA_043784605.1 Myxococcales bacterium
GTTTACCTGCCCAAAACGACCGTTCTGTAAGCATGCTGACGATCCGGGGGGTCGGGCACCCCTGTCCTGGGACAGCCCCCGCCGTCCTTAGGACAGTCCTTGCTCCTAACTCAGAGGCCAGGAGCGGAGAGATCTCGACGGGGAAACGAATGACGATTCGACCGAACGCAGCAGCGGATGGCGGATCGAATCCGGCGAAGCGCCGTCGCGCATCGGGGAGCTCGGCGAAGAGTCGGACGGTCTCCTCGGCGGCGAGCGGCGCGCCTGGTTTTTGCAATCGAAACACGCGTAGAGAGAGGGCGAGCTCCTCGCGCTCGAAGACGTGTCGTTGTCCCGGCGCGAGCGATCGCGGCAACGTCAGCGCGGTCGGCGTGCCGTCATCGTTCGTTGCGGGCGCGATCCATCCGTCGTCCATGACGCCGATCATGACGTCGTGGTGCGAGGGCGTCGGCATACCGCCGATGTTCTCGATCTCGATCTTGCCGACGAAGACTTTTTCCTCGGGCTCGTACACCCCGTCGTCGTTGTCGTTGCGATGCTCGAAGCAGACGAGGCTTACGTCGTAGAGACTGTCGTAACGATCGACTCTGCCCCCGTCGCGAGCGACCTCGATCACGAACGTGCCTGGCTCGCCGCTCTTCCCAGCCTCGAGCGTGCTCGTGCGACGTCGCCCCGATCGCCCCGAAGATCCGTTCGAGCCCCCGCCGTTCGAGTGGTAGGTCGTCGTGGTTTGTGGTTGCCCGTCTGAGTCAGGCGCGCCGCCCTTGCCGCCGCGCACGTCGTGAGTCACGAGCATGAGCAAGTGCGTGTCGCGCTCGTGGGTGGAGACGACGATCGCACCGCCTCGTCTCCGCCGTTACCTCCCGTGCCGCCGTTGTCTCCGCTCGAGTAGCGCGAGGCGTCCGAGCCTGAGCGGCCGCGCGCGCCGTCTTCGCCGTTGCCTCCCGTGCCGCCGTTCCCACCGCGTCCGCCGCGCGCGACAAGTTGGATGGCGGCGTCGCGCGCGAAGTCCACCTCTGCGTCGATCGATCCCGCAATGCGCGCGACGTGATCGCGTTGCGGATCGGCCTCGAGCGCGACTCGGATGGCCCCGCCGTCTTCGCCGCGCGCGGCAGGTCCCGCGTCTGCACCTGGACTGCCGACGCCGAGCCCGCTCCCATGACGCCCATACGGACCGTTAGCGCCGCACGCGCCATTCGCGTCGATCTTCGCGAGCGGACCCGACTGCTCCAACTCGCGTTCTACATTCGGATTGGCAGCCTCGCGATAGACCATCGATCACGACCAGATCGCGCTTTTACTTCGCGTGCAAGCGATGTCGGCTCACGACCAGTTTGCGCTCGGTCGCGATCGGCGTTCTATTGAGCGCACTGCGATATGAGTCAGTGGCTCGACACGGAATCCAAGAAACATGTCTGGGTCATCGCGGCCGAGCGCGTCGAGGATTGGCCGTCGAGGAGACCGTGGCGCAGCAAAGGTTTCGCGCTGCTCTTCGTCGCCGAGCGCGTGTTCGACGTTGGGCCGCTGGCCAAACGCGCCCTCAAGCAGGGCCTCGCGTTCGTCTGCGTCTGGGGTCCGGGCTGCGTGATCGCCGAGGAGACGTTCGACGAGGCGATCGTCGGTGACGGCACGCACAAGGAGACCGAAGACGACGTCGTCCTCACCACGTCTCACGCGGACGAGTCGCTCGAAGAAGCGCTCGAGTTCTTCTTGGACGTGATGAGCCCGTCGAAGGCGCTCGTCGCCAAGTGCGAAGCCCATGTGGTGTTCGCGCTAGGCGCCGGCCTCGGTGAGCGTATCGAGCGTGCGCTCGAGCATCGCTACGCAGTCAGAGAGTAGATTGCGCTCACGACCAGCGTGAGGACTCGGAGCGAACGCTCTCGATCTCGAGCCGGAGCGAGCTGGCGCCGGCCTCTTTCTGCTCCGCGTTGCCCGTCATCGACTTTCGATATTCGACGAACGACGCGTCGAGTCGACGAATCCCGCTGCAGATCGCGTCGAGTGCGGCGACCACGATAGAAGGTCCGGTGAACTTACCGTGCGCGAGGCGATTGGCAGTGCCGAGCCGATCCAAAAGGGCCGCGGAGGCTAGCTTCAGCGGCTCCGGCACGACCTCGGACCCAGGCCAACTCGAGGTGCGCAGCGTCGCGTCGAGCGACTCCAACAACGCCTCGAGCGCAGTGCGCAGAACCACCACACGTCGATCTTTCATCGTCCGACCCTAGCAGCTTTGAGCCGAGAGCGTCGGACGGTGTGCTACAAGCGCAGTCGATCGCTTCGGTGTTCTCCAACAAACGCGGAGTCCGGCTCGGTCTCACTTGAGTACCGAGAGCACGAGAGGCACCGATGAGCGAGAAACCAGAGAAGAACAAGGACGCCCTGAAGATCACGGGGCAGTCGCGATCGCGCCGCGGAATGGTCTACGATCTCAAAGCGAACGGTAATCGACTCACGTTGAGCGTGTTTCCGCGCGAGAGTTCGGATGAGCCGAACGAGTGGCGCGTCGAAGCTCGCGTGAGCTCAGGCGCAGAGGATGCCGCCGTGATGCATTGGGCGGCGACGCGCGAAGAGGCTCTCCGCGAAGTGGGACGCGTGTGGACCGAGAAAGCGCAAGCGAGCGGGCTCGCCGCGTTTGATTGGGACGCGGTCGCCGTCGCCTTGCAGTCCGTCAAAGCCATATAAATTCGCTCCGTGAGGATAGCGGGATTTCCGCCGCCGCCCGTCGGGCTCAAGGGCCGGCGCGAAGAGCTACGTGTGCTCGTCGCGGCGCTGCGCGAGACCAGGCCCGCGCGGCTTGCGCTCGTCGGTGGTGGCGGCAGCGGCAAATCGATGCTCGCGTGCGCGCTCGGTCACGCGCTCGCTAGGGACTTCGGGGGTCGCATTCACTGGTTCCGCGTGGGCGCGTGGGACTTTCGGACGCTCGTCGAGATGCTCGCGCTCTCGTTCGGCGTGTCGCGTGAGCGACGTCGATCGGTACCTGAACTCGTCGCGCTTCTGTCCAAGGAGGAGCGGCTCATCGTGCTCGATAACCACGAGGACGATCACGCGGTGGCGCGGCTGCTCGACGCGCTCGCGCCGACCAAGGCGACGGTCGTCGTCACGGCTCGCCGATGTTTGCTCGCGGGCGTGCTCATCTTCCCGGTCACCGCTCCGCTCGCTACGACAGGACGTCCCGCTTTCGCGCGCGTGGCGTCGCTGACGCGCATGCTTCGTCACAGCCCGCTCGCGCTCGACATCGCGGACGCGATCGTTGGCTCGCGTGCAGCAAGGGTTCGCTCGCTCGAGGCGTTCTTGCTCGATGGCGGAGTCTCCCGCGTGCGCGTGATCGAGCACGAGGACGATTTGCCCGAAGTCGCGCTCTTGGTGGATTGGGCCTGGCGTCGCCTAGACGCCGCGAGCAAACGCGCGATGGCGGTGCTTGCTCACACTGGAGGAGACAGCGTGGACGGCGACTCTCTCGCCGTCCTCGCGCGCGTCTCGGACGGCAAGGCGGCGATCGCCAAGCTCGTGAGATGGCACCTCGTGCAGACTCCGCTCGTGGGCCGATACGCGCTCCATGCGGTGGTTCGTCATGCGGTGAGGAAGTTCACGCGCTTCGATCCGGCGCGCGAGTTCGAGCACTACGCGGCACTGCTGGAGCGCGACCCGTCTCGCCTTCGCACCGAGCAGACACACCTCTTCTCGGCGATGGACTACGCGCACCGCGCAGGAGATCTCGACGCGATGCTGCGTGTCGAGCGGCTGCTTGCCTCACTCGACGCGACGTAGCGAGGCACTCGACCGCAAGGCATCCTGCCTCGAACCGCCGACGTCACGCGCGCGAAAGCACCCCAGCCTTCGCGAACGAAACGCCCGTGAATTAGCCGCGCAACACGATCGTCTCGCACGGCATGTGCGTTGCAAAACGTCACATCATGCAAGCTCGCATGGTGATGAGTGGGTCGATCGCCTCGGCGATCGTCGCGTGGGCGTTCGTCGCGCGCGCCGACGGTCTCAGCATCCAGACGATGGAGCACGGACCGTGGGCAGCCGCCGTCGCCACGATGCAAACGGACCTCCACTCGGAAGGCGAACAGCTCCACATCGTCGTGCGCGACGGCAACGGGCGAGTGCTCAACTGCGGCGAGTACACGCTCGCGCTCGACCCCCAGGGCAACGCGGCGTTCGATCTAGAGGGATGCGCGGCGAGCACGGGGCAGACCACGCTCACGCTCGAGAAGCGCACGGCCCTCTTCGATCACGAAGGCGGAGTCTCTCGCCCGCGCGCGATAGGCATCGTCGCGACGCGCGTGGAGACCGCACAAACGGGGGGCGGCGCGCACGTGGAGGCCGGCAGCAAAGTCTCGTGCGAGGTCACCGTGCAGCCGTTCTTGCCGGACCTCGAGAACGGCACGAAGACCGCTCTCGGTCCCGATCGTTACAAGCTCGAGGTGCACGACGACGACGTGAAGGTCACCCAAGAGGGCACTCACTGGAAGGTCGCGCGCGCCGCGGGAGGCCCGCTCTCCGCCAGCTACGAAGTCCGCGACACCAAGACGGGCGAGATCGTACTGCGCGATTCGGTGAGCTTTGCGTGCGGCGCGTCGGACTCGCACGACACGACGTTGCTCACGGGCGACCACACGACCATCCTCGTTCGCGACGATACTGCGCACTCCGATGCAGCGGCGCTGCCGAGCAAGCCTTGGGAGGGTCACTCGTGGTCGCTCAACATGCAGGGCGGCATCGCGCTCTTGCGACCGACGGGAATGCAACTCCAGAACTCGACTGGCTACACGAGCGCGCAAGACATCGCCATTGGCAACACCGCGGCGACCTCGCTCGGCCTGGGCTTCGTCTACGAACGGCCCTGGTTGTATGCGTCATTCAGCCTCTCGTTCGCGTTCGCGTCGCAAGGCGAGCGCACCGTGTTCGAGTACGGCACGACGGAGACGCTCGCCGTCGCGTTCCACTTCGGACCGATGAGCGCGTACGTCGGTCCGAACTCGGCGGTCTACGACTACCAAATAAGCGGGCCAAGCACTCTGCGTTCGGAGTGGGGCAGCGGGCTCGCGATCGGGGTCGGGGGATCGGCGGGTCTGCGCGCGCACGTCAAGAACGACGACGGCACGATCGCCGTGTTCGGCATCGAGCTGACCGCGCCCATCGCCGGCAATCAGCCCTTGTTCATCATGGCGTCCCTCGGTTGGGGCGCCGGTCACTAGTTCAGTCCTCACTGAGGATTCTTTGGAGGTCTCGTCATGAATCGAAATACGCTCGTTCAATCCACCGTCGGCGCGTTCCTAGTATTCACCTCAGCGTGCTCTGGGGTACCCAACGGCGTGTCCGCCGACGGTGGCACCCCGGGCATACCGATCACTTCGAACAACTCCTGCAACGGCCTCGGCTTCCGTCAGCCGACTCCCGGCTCCGTCGTTTGTCCTGGCGCCGCTGGCTGTTCGTGCGGTGGTGCCGACATCTGCTGCATGCAGGCGGTCGATTCGAACAAGGGTACGTGCGCGACGCTCGGCGCGTGTCGCACGCTCGCGCTCACGTGTGACGGACCCGAAGACTGCAATCCGCAGACGTCGCGCGATCAGTCCGGCGACGGCGGTCTCGATGGCGGCCCCGACTCGAGCGTCCCGCCCGGCAGCGACGCAGGTACGTGGAAACCGGCCATTTGCTGCCTCGACGAAGCCCAGGGCACGAGCGGCGGTGGCTCGATGTGCAAGGCGTCCAGCTCGCAATGCGCGGGCAAGGTCCTCTGCCGCGTGGATGACGACTGCGCCAATGTCTTGGGCTTTACGCACTGCCGACCCGCGGACTACGGCACGCCGGGAGTCGCAGATCGCGGGCTCGATGGGCTCGTCGGTGTGTGTCAGCGATGATCGGAAAGCTCGCGAGCGGGGTTGTCGTCGCTGCCCTGGTCGTCGCGGTCGGCTGCAGCGACTACGTCGACCCCAATCAGAACGGCGCGTGTGTCAACCTCTCGTACACGGGCGGCGGCTCGCACGTCGTCGTGTGTCCAGGCACGGCGACGTGCTCGTGCGCGGCCCCGAACGCGTGCTGCTTGAGCGCGATCTCGAGCCGCGCCGGGGCCTGCGTCGACCCGCGCGACTGCACGGGCCTCGTGCTGAGCTGCGATGGACCGGAGGACTGCAACGGCGGCATCTGCTGCCTCACGAACGGCGGGTCGTCGTGTACCGCTGCCGGATCATGCACGGGACAGTGGCTCTGTCGCGGAGACTCGCAGTGCGCGGGCAGTCCGAACGGTGGCAGATGCGCCCCTGCAGACTACGGAACGAAAGGGGTGAACACGGGACTCGACGGAGCCATCGGTCTCTGCCAACACTGACGGGAGGTTGGGCAAGCTCATCGCGTTCGCTCGCCTCGCGCGACTCAAAGGCACGCCCGTCTTGCTGCTCGTGCCCTTGCTCGGCTGGGGCCTCGCGCACTGGGACCTCGCGCTCCCGCCGACCAACGTCAGCGGTCTCTTGCTGGTGCTCGCCGCGTGGACCGTCGCGGGGTGGGGGACGATGTGGCTCAACGCCGCGCTCGACGGGGAAGAAGGCGGCGCGCTATTTGCTAATTCGTCCAATATCCAAGTAGCGCCAATGTCCCTACAAATAGCCGGTTACACGACGTTGGCACTCGCAATCGTGCTGTCGTTCCTTGCTAGTTGCTCGAGCGGTGTAGCGTGCGCCGTCTGCGCGATCCTCAGCGTGCTCTACTCGCATCCGAGGACGCGATGGAAGGAGCACCCGTGGCTCGGCCCGCTGGTGAACGCGTCTGGCTACGGCATGGCGTCGTGCCTCGCGGGTTGGTTCGTCGTGACGAACGCCGTGTCTCTTCGCGCGTGGCTAGCGTTCGCATTGCTCACGACCTTCGTCGTAGGCATCACGTTCGGAGCGCAAGCCTTCCAGCGCGAGGACGACGCTAGACGCGGCTACCGCACGCTCGTCGTCACGCACGGCCCCGAGGCTTGTCTTCGCGCCGCACACGCGTGCGTTCGCGTCACGGCCATCGGCGTAACGTCCGCAATCGCGCTCGGGCTCTACCCGCGCGTGTGCCTGCTCGGCGCACCCGCATTCATTCTCTCCGAGCTCTGGATGCGTCGCTGGCGCAAGCTCCCCAACGGTGGCGCCCCAAGCGACGCCGCCGGACTCCTCATTAGAATGCTCGCCGCCGGCGCACTCCTCATTCTTTTGGCATATGCCGACTATCTCCGATGACGCGCTGCGCGCGGGCTAAAGGGGGCACCTGCTGCTGGAAGGGTGGGGCTCGGCGGAGCGCTCCTAATGGCTATTGGTAGGCATGGCACGGACGCGCAGCACTGTTTCTTTCTGGCCCGCGCAGCGCAGCCCAGAAAAAAAGGCGCCGCGCGCTCCGGTCCTTTCGAGTGAAGCCTCGAGCAGTCCGCCGCGGCCGAGCGTCCGCAGGTGGCAAGGGGGAAATTGAAGTGAGTTCCGACAACGACTTAGTGTCGAACTGCGAGTGAGATCAGGGCCTCCCCTATTTCCTTTTTTCGCCACCTGCAACCGGATCGACCGGCGAGCGCGCGGTGCTTTTTCTGTGGACCGCCGACCATGTGATGCGCGAGAAAGTGAAACGACCCAGGGGCTTTAGTGTCGGCGGGCACCAGGAAAAGTGCTGCGCGTCGCCGAGCCCAACCCCCAACGACTAGCAGGTGCCTCCCTTACCCCCGCGGAGCGGAAATCAAAGAAACCACGCCCATCCTCCGGAGAGCTCTAGGCTCACCGACCATGGCACTTCGTGCGGCGCCTTCTTGCCGATGCCCGCGAGATCGAGCTTGCCGACGCGCACGCGCAGCTCCGTCTCGGTGGGCGCTGCGACGGTGATGGTCGCTACCTTGAATGCGCGCGTCAACGAGAGGTACGCGAGCTCGACATCCCAACCTGCGAACACCGGACGATCGATCGGGCTCACGATCGTATAGACGCGTACTCCGTAGGGCCCGATGCCGCCGGGGAAGCTGAGCCCGTCGACGAGACCGCTCGCACGAAACGCATACCCCACGCCGAGCGTCGCGAACGTAGGGAGCGGCACGCGGAGTTCCGCGAACGCAACGACCGACGCGCGCGTGTCGGCCGCGGACAGCGCCATCGGAGAGATGCCCACGTTGAACTCAGCCGCGGGTCGATTGATGCGACCCGCGAGGATGCCATCGAGCCGGTAAGAGATCCCCCCGCCGAGCTCCACGGCCAGCGCAGCGGGCGCGTCCGCGGCAAGCCCCGTATGCATCGCGAGCCCCCACGCGATCTGAGTCGCGAAGCCCTGGCCGAACTGATCGCGTTGCCCTTCGAGCGTCGTGACGTCGGCCTGCGTCGTCGGCCACGCGGTGAGCAGCGGGCGCCAAAGGCTCACGTCTGGATCTCCGAGACGTGTCTTCGCAGCGCGCGTCGAGCATGCCGCGTTCGCAGGATCCTCGGCCGTGAGCGCAGCCGTGCACTTGCCGTCCGCGCATAGCGCACACGGCTCGAGCGGTGAGCCAAGCGCGCGGGCCGGCAACACGCCAGGCTGCGAGCCGCACGAGGGACCCGAGTCGGCGAGCTTGTCGGCGGGCTCGTACGTGTCGGACACGCTCACCGTATCAAGAGCGTGCAGAGTGCACGCGAGGAGATTGTCCGCGGAGACCGCCGACATGCGATGCCACGAGGCGCGGTCCGCTGGGAGCGTCCACGTCGGCGTCGGATCGAGCAGGGTCGCCACGCGCCACAGGTCGCAGTTCACGGGCGCGCTGGTAGACGCCGCAGGTCCCATGTAGGCGTCCGCGCAGCTCGTCGCGTCTTTGTTCTTCTCCACGCCGGCTTGCCACTCGACGCATTCGTCGCTCGCGCGCATCGCGTCCACGATCGCTCGTGGGTCCTCGGAGAGGGCGAGCGCGAACTCGATCTGAACGCGCGCGGTCGCCTCCTCCACGTACAGCGCGTTGTCGAGATCGAGGTATCCATCCCCCTGAGCCTTCCAGCAGCTGGGAAGCGCCCCGAGGGGGACGTCCGTCGTGTCGCAGCGGGTCGCGGCGAGCGCGCGCGTCGCGCCGATGCCGTTGCGGTTCAAGAAGTCGTGGCGCCGCAGACGACCTCGCACGTCCTCCATCGCGTGCTCTGTCCCCATGTGGCCCGCCGCGAACGCATCCTGTACGAAGTGCAACGCGAACGCGTGCTCGAGGAGCGCCTCGGTCCTTCGCGCGTCCCCCCACGCCGAGCGATACCCACGCGCGCGAGCCGCGAGCTCGATCGACCGCACGTGATGCGCCATCGCCTGCGCGAGCGCGTTGTTCAGATCACCCGCGACGGCGTTCGCGAGCAACACGCCGAGGCTCTGCGCCGCGTCCTGGAAGTGGGCCTTGCTCCCCGCCGCGCGCGACACGTAGAGGTGATCCACGAGCTGAAGACGCATGTCGAGGTCACGCGTGAACGTGCGTCTCGCGTACGAGCCGGGGTCTGCCTGCTCGCTCGCGGCGACCAACGCGTGCGCCGAGTCGAGGTGCATCATCAGCTTGCGCGTCTCCGTGCGTGGGGCGTCCGAGAGGAAGTGCTGCCACTCGATCTCTGCGGTTCCCACCACCATCGACGCGACCGCGTGCGGTCGGAGCAACGGTCTAGCCTCGATCTCCGTCATGAGCGCGATCAGCTCGTTCGGCTGGAGCGAGTGATCGGCGGCGATCGCCGACAGCGCATTGTACGGGATACACGTGACGGTCGGCGCTCCGCCAACCATGTCGTCGTAGGGCAAGAGTCGAAGCGGAGTGTCCGTGTCGCAGAGCGGCAGCCGGCCGTGCGCCGCGTCGAGCCGAGCGGCGCGCACCACTTGCATGATCTCGTCACGCAGCGGCACCGGTACATCGTCCTCGAGCGCCTTGCGCGTGATCTCCGCGTGTTCCGGCAGGAGCCAGGCGTGCGCGCGTGCGCTCGTGAGAGTCACGGCGAGCGCGCATAACAGGGTAGCGATCTGCCTCATTGATGCATCAAGCATAATCCGGCGCCCTCCAGCAAAGCGAGAACCCAAGCCTCGGCTCAGTGACACGTCGCGTCGCTAGACTCGCGCGTGACCGAACGATGACCGCCAGCGGCCCACGCGCAGGCATAAATTCAGTTCGTGGCCCACCCGATCCTTGGAATCTACACGTATGCGGAGTTCGGCGCGTGTGCGCTCGGGTTCCTCCCTCTGATGGGCGCTGCGTACTATCTCCATCGCGACGATCCGACGCAGCGTGTGCCGGGCCAATGGATGCGTCGCTTCGGTCGCACGACGACCCGGCTATCTCCGCTCTGGAAGTTCTCGGTCGAAGGCGCTGCGCCCGCCGACATTGCGCGTCGCGGTTACGTCGTCGTGTCCAACCACGAGTCTACGGCCGATCCGTTCTTGCTGTCCTTCTTGCCGTGGGACATGCGCTGGATCGCCAAAGAAGAGCTCTTCAAGATCCCGGTCATCGGCACGCTGATGAAGTACAGCGGCGACATCTCCCTCAAGCGCGGCGACAAAGGCAGCATCGTGCAGATGATGCAGGATTGCCGCGCGACGCTAGAGGGCGGCATGAGCGTGATGATCTTCCCCGAGGGCACGCGCTCGCCGGACGGCGGACTCTTGCCGTTCAAGCTCGGCGCGTTCGAGCTCGCGAAGGCGACGGGCGCGCCCATCCTTCCCATCGCCATCCGCGGCACGCGCTCGTGCAGGCCGAAAGGCTCCAAGTGGTTCGGCAAGGCCACCGCGGTCGCGCGAGTGCTCACGCCGATTGAGACCCACGGGACATCGTTGACGGCGCAAGCGTTAGCCGAGAACGCCCGCAAACAAATCTCGGACGCGCTCGGCTACTCGCTTTCGAGCGCAAATCAGGAAGCGCTCGCGCGCTAGCGCCCAAGCGTTCGGCGCCCCCGGCATCTGTTGCTTCTGCATCCCTCCACCCGTGCCCTTGCCGACGTCGATCATCGAGTAGGGCATTGTCGGCTGTCGGTGATTTCCCAGTCGAACAGCGAATTGTAGAACTTCTTCGCCTTGCCCGTGTCGTCGAGGCTCAGCTCGATATGACAGAAAGCATTTCCCATTGGGCTCGTCTCCTCGTTGTGAGGCGACGAGAGTAATGGAGTTCGGCTTCGATCAATTGTCGTCGCCTTCGGCGAACGTCAACAACTAAGAGGATTGCCTTCGCCAGCTCAATTGGCGGGAAAGTAGTCCGCGAGCGGTGTCGCTTTCGCCGCTTTGGCGAGCCTCGGGAGGCCCATGCCGTCCTCGATCGTCGCGAGCAAAGAGTAGTGGTCGGCTTTGAGCGCGCTCGTGTAGCCGCCCGATTTCGCGAACGGCGAGAGCACGAAGATCGGGACCGGATCGTCCGACCCGCCGAGCCCTCCCGAGGCGTCGTCCTCGTCCCACACGACCACGAGCAAACCTCCGGACGTGTACGCGGTAGACTGCAGGATCGCTTCGACTTGCGGCGCGATCCACTTGTCGCCGTTCGCGATGTTCGTTGCCGAAGCGGGGAAGGGGTCGTGCATGTCATGCACGAGGTTAGGCGCGATCAGGCTAAAATCAGGCGCCTTGTTCGGATCGAACTTCGTGAAGTCCACGATGCGTGCCGCGCATCGCGTCGCGTCGTTTCGGACGTTGTCGTAATAGAGGAAAGGCACGTGTCGCGCGACGTAGCCACCCGTGTCCGTCGTGCTGCACGGTGTGCCCATGTCTTCGGAGAACTGAGACCACGAGCGCTTCGCGGTGTCGATCTGGTCGCCGAGGTGCGAGACGGCTTGGTTGCACGAGCAGCTGCCGATCACGAGGTTGCACGTCGCGATGTTGCACGTGCCCTGGTTCGCGTCGGGCTTGCAGTCGCACGCGATGCCTTGCGTGTCGCCGGAGGTCAACGCGATGTAGTTGCCGAGGCTCGGGTGAGCGACGCCGTGATAGTTCAGGCCAGTCGCGTACTTCGTCTTCATCGACGCGAAGTACGGCGCGCCAGATCCGCTCATCTGCGCCTGCAGCGTCGCCTGCGTGGTGTTCTCCATCATGATGACGATCACCTTGCTGAACAGCGGAACGCCGCTCGGTGCCCGACAGACCGGCAGCCCGTTCGCGCTGCCGCACGTGTACGTCGTTGGGCAAGTGCCGCAGCCGCTGCTGCTGTCTTTGCCGGGGTTGGAGCCGTCGGGGTTGCCCCCGCCGTCCTTCGGTATTGACGTGTCCGCGCCACCGCCGCCGCCGTCGACGAGCGCGTCGGGGACGACGGCAGTCGAGTCACCACCACACGCGACCAAGAGAGCGAGACAAGGGAACGAAATCGATTTCAAGCGAGCCTCCGCCGCGGGAGTACCTCACGACGCGCGGTTAGTCAGGCAGTTTCAGCAACGCGCGGATCTTGCCGCTCACGCGCGATTGTTTCACCGTCTCGTGTCGGTCGCGGATCGTCATGCGGAGCCCGCCCCGCGGTGCCATCGAGATCGCGACGCGATGGTCGACCCGCGACCTCGCCGGCAGGTCCAGCCGAAAGCGCTGCATCATCGTCGAGAGCACGAGCTTGATTTCCATCGTCGCGAACGACGCGCCGATGCACATGCGCGGACCGGCGCTGAACGGGTTGTACTCGAACACTGTGGGTGTTGAGGTCTCCCATCGCTTGGGCGAGAAGACGTTGGGCGCAGGAAATACGTCCGGATCGCGGTGCATGTGGAAGATGCTGATGAACAGCTCGCTGCCCGCCGGGAGGAAATGGCCCATGAGCGTGTGGTCCTCCGCAACGATGCGCGGGTGCATCGGCACCGGCGGCAAGATGCGTAGGCTCTCTTTGACGACGGCGTCGAGCAGCGGGAGCTTGGCGAGATCCTCGATCGTCGGCGGAGCGCCGCGCAGTACGGCGTCGAGCTCGTCCTCCAGGTCGTGCATGACCTTGGGGTGCTGCGACAACAGAAGGTACGTCCACGCGAGCGCGTTGGTGCTCGTCTCATGACCCGCCGCGAAGATCGTGCCTGCATGCCCGATGAGCTCGTCCTCGTCCAGCAGGCTCCCGTCCTCGTCGCGCGCCGCGATCAACATCGAGAGCATGTCCTTGCCGTCGGAGGACGCTCTCGCCCGCTTGTTTCGTACGATCGTCGCGGTCTCGCGGTCGATCTCGCGCGTCAGATCGAGGAAGCGGCGTCGTGGAGTCCCAGGCCAGTCGCCTTGAGGGATCAGTTGGAACGGAGACATCATCGTCTCGAGCCACGCTTGCATCAGGTGCGACAGCCGCACGCCCCGCTCGCGCTCGTCCTCTCCGAAGAGCGTCTTGGTCGCGATGCGCAGCGTGAGCTCGGTCATGTCGCCGTGCACGTCGCGCGTCTCGCCCTTCTTCCAGCGCCCGAGCATCTCGTCGGTAAGCGTGAGCATGTCGTCGCGGTACGCTTCGATCCGGGTCTTGTAGAACGCCGGCATCAGGAGCCTTCGCCCGCGCCGGTGCTCGTTGCCGTTGATGTGGAACAGGCCGGTCATCGTGCGCAGCAGCGGTTTGCGCCGCTCGCTCACGTCAACCTCGGTGGGGTAGAGCCGACCGGTGAGCGCGATCATGTGATAGCGATCGCGCGCCATCAGCACTTCGCGATTCGCCTCTGCGCCGTTGACGAACACGACCCCTTTGCCCTCCGCCGTGCGGAGCTGGCCGCTTCCCCAGCCCGGGCCAGGGTTCGAGATGCTCGTCGGCGCTCGAACCATCAGCGCGATCGGGCCGAAGCGCTCGAACACCTTCGTCACGTAACCGATCGGGTCTCGCGCGAACTGAAGCATATTGCCGATGGCGCCAACGCCGCGCATGGGCCGCGGACCGGGCGCCGTGGGGATGGGATGCTGCACGCCCGTGAGCTTAGCCCAATCAGAAAATCAGCGGCCGTTCGTGTGGGACGCCCAGCGCGCGGTGCGGGTCGAGTAGACGACGAGGTTGCCGTCGGTCTGCATGATTGCCAAGTATCCCGGGCCACCCGCAGTGCCAGAATCCCAAATAGTGTGACCGTCGTGGTAGTAAACCAGGCTGCCGTCCGTCTGCATGGAGAGGCTGTAGTGGCCGTCGCAAGAGCTCACGGACCCACCGCTGAGGATGCCATGACCCGCCGTGATCTCGCCGCATCCAGTGGGCGTCGCGACCGCGAGTTACGAGGTCGCGAGGACTCGCGAGTCGACGCGGGAAGCATTTTGTGTGGCTTCGCGTAGACTGCAAGTGCACTCTGAGACCTAAAAGGGAATTGACCATGAACGCCAAAGAGAAGATCGAGAAGCTCACGAACGCCTGGTACGGCTTCGACCTGTTCTCATCGGTAGTGTCCTTCGTCTTCGTGAGCGGCATCGGGATCTTCTCTGGGATCTTCTCCGCCCTCGGTCTCGCGGTGAGCCTGCTGATCACGTGGTGGATCGGTCGCAACCTCCAGCGCAAGTCGGGTCTGCAGCGCACGGTGCTGCTCGTGTTCTCGACGCTCTTCATGCTGCTCGGCCTGTTCAACATCGGCCACACTCTCTGGGCGGCCGAGTGGTCGCTCTCGATATTCGGCTATGCCGCATGGTCCGGCGTCAGCGTTTACATGTACGCCAAGTCGATCAACGTGCTCACCGACAAAGAGGTCCGCGCGCACTTCGCGTGACCTGACTACTCAGCAGACCCAAAGGAGCGCATGCTTACCCGAGCATGCGCTTTCTTTCTTTTGTCTTCGTCACATCGATTCTCGGTTGCCAAGGAGGATCCGCGTCGCAACCCTGCGCTCGTCCGTTGTCTGCTGTCTGCAAAGACGGCGGCGCTTGTCCGCCCGATTGGATATCTGCGGTCGCCGCGGCAAAACAATGCAAGGGCGGCTTGGGCCAGCGTGTCTTCGTCGGTGACCGTGAGTGCGGCGGCGTTCGCGTCGTCTTCGAGTGCTTCGTGGATTCGTGCACCTATTACGAATACGACGCCTTTAGCGGCAAGCTCGTTGCGGTAGCGATGAACGGCAACAATGACATGAGGTGTGAGGGGAGCGATCTGGCGCCCGGTACGACTCCGCTGCCAAGTGGAGGAATGAGCTACACGCCCTCGGACAGCCCGCAGTGCAGTTGGGGCGCGACGTTGACGTGCTGCAGTCCAGGGTTTCCCGGCATGTGTTCGACTGACGCCAGCGTGAATAGCGATCGGTGATACGCTACTGCACTTAGGAGGTCGCATGCACAAGCTCACGGCTATCGCGTTGGTGTTGGTGGCGTGCGGTGGTGACGACGCGTCGGTGACGACGGGCAACGACGCCGGGATCGTGACACGGCCCGACGGCGCGAAGATCTTTCCGGACGGCGCAATCGTCCCCGAGGCGGGACCGAACCCGGAAGCGGGTCCTTCGAATGGCAAGAGTCCGAGCTTTGCGGGCTGCGACATCTTCCCCGCGGACAACGCGTGGAACCGAGACGTCTCCAAGGACGCACTGAGCAAAGACAACGCGAAGTACTTGGGCGCGATGGCCCCGGGCAAGGCGCTCCACCCCGACTGGGGCACGTCCAAACAGCAATTTGGAATACCGATTAGCAGTGGGACCGGCGCGCCCCCCATCAAGATGAATTGGACCGCGCAGTGGGGACCCACCGAGAGCGACCCGCTCCCGTGTCCCAACAACGGCGGCATGTTCTGTTATCCAATCCCGAGTACGGCGAAGATCGAGGGAGGTCCCAGCGCGAAGCCAACGGACGACCGCCACGTGCTCTACATCGACACCGCGGGGGCGACCGGCAACTGCACTCTGTACGAGCTCTACCAAGCCCAGAATTGGACCGGCCCGGATTGGAAGGCCGCCAATGGCGCGATATGGCATCTGGGATCGAACATGACGCGCACTGTGGGGTGGACCAGCGCGGACGCCGCGGGACTGCCGATCATGCCGGGCCTAGTGCGTTATGACGAGGTGAAGGCGGGAGAGATCCGTCACGCCATCCGCTTCACGATGGTCAACTCTCAACAGGCTTACATTCTACCGGCGACACACGCCGCGGGCACGACCACCACGTCAGACCCGCCCATGGGTCTGCGCCTGCGATTGAAGGCCAACGTCAACGTCAACATGCCGAGCGCAGAAGCGACCGTGCTGATCACGGCATTGAAGAAGTATGGAGTCATGCTCGCCGACAATGGCAGCGATTGGTACTTGAGCGGAGAGACCAACGACGGTTGGGCGACGCCATCCACCAATGGCAACACCGTGATGGATGATGTGATCTCGGCGTTCAATCAGCTCCACGGCGCGGACTTCGAGGTCGTCGACACGGGCCCCATCGCAGGGAACTAGGGTGCTGCGGGTTTGCGCGCGAGCTCTCCCGTCGCCGTCTCGCCGTCTCGCCGCCGCCGCGCCACGCAACCAAGAGTCGGTCGGCGCTCACCCCTCGCGTCAGCGTGACTGATCCGTCGTCGATGCAGCGGCCCTTGTACATCTTCTCTGCAAACGTGGCCTCGGTGGCGGTCGCGCTCGTCAGCCTCCAGGTGAACGCGCAAGAGTTGGTGGAGTCGACGACGTTCGTGGTGCCGTCCGCGAAGAGGGCCGCGCCTAGCTTGTAGCTCTCGTTGGCCTTCGCTTGGAGGACGCGTGGTGCAGCGTGCGAACCACGCAGCCGGAATCGGCTCGATCAACATCTCTCGCATCAACATTGAGACCAAGAGCGTCGCGCACTTCGCGGCGCGCCAAAAGACTTTGCCCGTCAAAACGTAATAGGCAATCAGCCCTAATGCCCATACGTCGGCCGTCGCGGGGCATCCCCCTTCTTCATGGCGGCTCCTTTGCCTTTTTGGGGCTCGGTGTTCTCGACAAACCTGATTCTCAGGCCTGTCGAGGGGCCGCCGCTACTTCAAGATTTCAGCAAGCTCCGGGGCATCCCCACGAGACGGCCAACGGAGACGGCCAACGGAGAGCGGAGAACGGAGAACGGAGAACGGATAACGGATACGGCAACGGCAACCGTCTCCGTTTTCAGCCCGGCTTCCACTTGCTCGACTTGCGCTTTGCCGACTTCCAGCCGCCGCCTTGCGACGAGGTCTTCTTCGACTTGCCGACTTTGGCCTTCTTCGCATACGGGTCGAAGAAGCCGCTCTCCGCGGGGATGGCTCCGCCGTCCTGCTCCAGTGTCTTGATTTGATCTCGGAGCCGCGCGGCCTTCTCGAACTCGAGGTTTTCGGCGGCGGCGAACATCTCGGCGCGCAGCGCTCGCAGGCGCTCGCCCGGATCCAGCTCCGCGACGCCCTTCGCCGCGCTGCCCGCCTTGACGCGTGGGATATCGTAGTAGTCCATGGTGCCCGCGGCCGGGTTCATGTTCTGAATCGCTCGGATCACTGTGGTGGGCGTGATGCCGTGCTCGGTGTTGTACTTGGCTTGCAGCTCGCGGCGACGCGACGTCTCGTCGAGCGCGTATTTCATCGCCGCGGTGATGTGCTCGGCGTACATGATGACGCGCCCGTTCACGTTGCGCGACGCACGACCTATGGTCTGGATGAGCGAGCGCGGGCTGCGCAAGAAGCCCTCTTTGTCGGCGTCGAAGATCGCGACGAGCGAGACCTCCGGCAGATCCAAGCCCTCGCGCAGCAGGTTGATGCCCACGAGCACGTCGTATTCGCCGAGCCGCAGATCACGCAAGATGTCGATGCGCTCCAGCGTGTCGATGTCCGAGTGCAGGTAGCGCACGCGCACGGCGAGCTCGCGATAGTAGTCAGTCAGATCCTCGGCCATGCGCTTGGTGAGGGTGGTGCACAAGACGCGCTCGTTCTGCGCCGCGCGAGCGCGGATCTCGCCGAGCAAGTCGTCGACTTGCCCGCTCACGGGTCGCACCTCGACGATGGGATCCATCAGTCCAGTCGGCCGGATCACCTGTTGAACGAATACGCCTTGGGTCTTTTGAAGCTCATACTCGCCGGGAGTCGCCGAGACATAGAGCACCTGCTTCATGCGCTCTTCGAACTCTTCGAACTTCAGCGGGCGGTTGTCCAACGCGCTCGGTAGTCGAAACCCGTATTCGACGAGTGTCTCTTTGCGCGCGCGATCGCCGCGGTACATCGAGCCCACCTGCGGGACGGTCTGGTGGGACTCATCCATGATGAGCAAGAAGTCGGCCGGAAAATAGTCCAGCAGCGTAGGCGGCGGCTCACCCGCTTTTCTACCCGAGAGATGGCGAGAGTAGTTCTCGATGCCATTGCAGAAGCCCATCTGCTCCATCATCTCGATGTCGTAGAGCGTCCGCTGCTCGAGGCGCTGCTTCTCCAGGAAGCGGCCTTCTTTATCGAAAAAATCGAGGCGCTCGCGGAGCTCGTCGCGAATGGACGATATCGCCTTTCGCATTTGCTCCTGCGGAGTCACGTAGTGCGAGCTTGGGTAAATGGCATATCGATCCATCGTCACTTTGACCTTGCCGCGGAGTGGGTCCACCTCCTTGATCGCCTCCACGGTGTCGCCGAAGAACTCGATGCGAATCGCGGTCTCTTGCTCGTACGCGGGGAACACCTCGACCACGTCGCCGCGCACGCGAAACGTTCCGCGGTGGAAGTCAGTATCGTTGCGCTCGTATTGGATGTCGACGAGCAGCCTCAACAGATGATCGCGCGGAAACTCCTCGCCGACCTTTAGATCGATCAACAACCCGTAGTAGCTCTCGGCCGAGCCCATACCGTAGATGCAAGAGACACTGGCCACGATGATGACGTCGCGGCGAGAGAGCAGCGTGTGTGTCGCCGAGTGGCGCATGCGATCGATGGCGTCGTTGATGATCGCGTCTTTGTCGATGTAGGTGTCGCTCGAAGGGACGTACGCCTCGGGCTGGTAATAGTCGTAGTAGCTGACGAAGTACTCGACGGCATTCTGCCCGAAGAGGTCCTTCATCTCGCCGTAGAGCTGCGCGGCGAGCGTCTTGTTTGGGGCCATAATCAGGGCCGGCCGCTGCGTCTTCTCGATCACGTTCGCGATCGTGAAGGTCTTGCCGCTCCCGGTGATGCCGAGCAGCACCTGGTGTTTCAGCTTCTGCTCGAGCCCCGTCACGAGCTCGCGGATCGCCGTGGGCTGATCACCCTTAGGCTCGAACTTGGTCGTGAGCTGGAAGCGAGCGTCGGTCATGAGAGCCGTACAGGATCGAAGAAGCCGAGCCCTTACGCAAGAGCCCATTTGGACCGTGCCGAGCACGGGTCCGTGGGGCAGTTTCGACCAAGAGTCTCGCGCAAACGGGCCTACTTGCAGCTATCCTCTGCCCATCTTGGCGAGCTCCAAATCGAAGAAACATGTCACTCCGTTGTCAGTCAAACGACACTCGGTTGGGTTCATCGGGCTCGGCGCGATGGGGGCGGCGATGGCGACGCGTCTCGCGCGCGCGGGCGTGAGCTTGACGGTCTACAATCGGTCGCAGGGGCGCACGGCTGCACTGAGTCGGCTCGGCGCGAGAGTGGCAACGACTCCGCGCGAGTGCGCAGAAGCGTCCGACGTCGTCATCACGATGCTCAGCGACGCCGCCGCGCTCATGTCGGTCGCGAAGGGTCCAGACGGCCTGATCGAAGGCCTGCGCAAGCACGTGCGTTGGATTGATATGTCGACTATTGGGAGAGCCGCTGCGCTCGAGGCGCAAACACTGGCCAAGGTGACGGGCGCGCGCTTCTCGGATGCGCCCGTGAGCGGAACGATCGGACCCGCAGAGCGCGGCGAGCTCGTCGCGTTCCTCGGTGCGCGCGTGGGTGATCTCCCGAAGATCGAGCCCGTGCTCGAGCTGCTGTGCAAGCGAGTGATTCACGTCGGCGACGTCGGCCAAGGTCAAGCGATGAAGGTGGTCCTCAACTCGCTCGGCACGCACCACTTCGTCGCGTTCGCGAGCATGCTAGCGCTCGGTGAGCGAGCGGGTCTCTCGCGCGAGGCGATCGTCCTTGCGTTCACCACCGGCGCGTTCGCGTCGCCGAGTTATCTGGGCAAGAAGTCCAAGGTGCTCGCGCGCGAATACTCGCCCGAGTTCACGCTCGATCTAGCGCTCAAGGACGCGAAGCTCGGACTTGAACTGGGCCTCGAGGCCGCCCTGGAACTTCCCGTGCTGCGCGAGCTCGTGCGCGAGATCGAGTCGGGGATTCGCGCGGGTCTGGGCGCCGAGGATCTCTACGCACTCGAGAAGGCGTATCCCCGGTAGAGGCGACGGCTCACTTCATCGTCGATAATTGATAATCGATCATGCGGGCGACTCGTCTTTGTCTTTCTTGCCCTTCTTGTTGCCGCCCTGCGTGCCCGTTTCTACGCCGCCGACGTCGAGCGCGACCTCGCCGAAGATGACTTGGAGCTTGTTGCCGCTCGCGGGGGCAAGCTTCACTTCGAGGCTCTTGGCGCGAATGACCGTGTTGTCCTTCACGGTGCCAGACAAGTGCACGCTGTCCGCGTCGATCTCGCCCGCGATCTCGCCTTGAGAAACTAGACGCTCGACCCGCACCTTGCCGTGCACCGCTCCCGTGGGGCTGACATCGAGCGAGGGAGCGACGAGATCGCCTTCGATCTTTCCGCGAACCTCGACAGGGCACTTCGAGGTCAACGAGCCTTTGAACTCGGTACCTTCCTCAACCAACGTCTTCTTCGTCGACGGATCGCTCATCACGTTCCTCCAATGGGTTCTACTCAGCCGGAAATCAGCGCTACTACTTCTTCGTAATCTTCATCTTGAGGCGGCAACCCGGCTCGAAGCCGAAATGCGTGTACTCTGCAGCTTGCTCCACGGTGCCGACGAGCACGCCGCCGCTCGTGACGACGAGCTTCCTCGGCTCGGTGATGACGCCAATGCCTTCGTCGAGGAACTGTCCGTGAATGGTGATGCTGCCCGCGCCCTTGATCGCGCAGCCCGCGAGCACACCCTCCGCGCCCACGATCAGCTCCGTTCCATCGCCGAGGCCGATGGTGCATTTCTCGAAGCGACTCTCGATCTCGACCGTCGCGCCGCCGTCGAACTCTAGCGAGGCGTTGCGCAAGACGTCGCCTGCGCCGAAGAAGCGGCGGTTGCGCGGCCGCATGGACTCGGGGAGCTTCTGCCCTGTGATCGCCGCGAGCGCCTCTGCGCCCATCGCGCGCCTCTTCGCGTCGCCTTCGACGCTCGTGTCCACCCACTCGGCGATGATCGCGCCGAACTTCGCGCCCGTGGTCGTCATTCCGGCAACGTGCGCGCCGGTCAGCACAGTGTCCTCGAGCTTGGCGTCCTCGAGGTTCGTGCGTCGCAGATCTGCGGCCGACAGGTTCGTGCGTACGAGGTTCGCGCGCGAGAGATCGGCCTTCACGAGGTTCGCGCGCGTGAGGTTCGCGCCCACCAGGCCGACGCCAGGGAGCTGCGCGTCTGCGAAGATCGCGTCGGTGAAATCTCCCTCCTCGAGGTTCGCGTCTTCGAGGTTCGCGTTCGAGAAGTCCGCGCGGTTGGCTTTGACGCCGCCGAGGTAGCACTCGACGAGCTCGCAGCGCGACATGTCCGCGCCGCTCAAGTTCGCGCCGCCGAGGTTCGCCGAGTCGAGCTGCGCGTGACCGACCTTCGCGTTCTGCAGGTTCGCGCCTTGGAGGTTCGCGCCCTCGAGGTTCGCGCGGCTTAGATTCGCGCCGCTGAGGTTCGCCTTCTCGAGGTTCGCGCCTTCGAAGTCGGCGCTCTCGAGGTTCGCGTCGCGCAAATCGACGCCCGCGAGGTACGCCTCGCGCAAGCTGGCGTTCTTGAGGTTCGCCTTGTTGAGGACCGCCCCCTCGAGGTTCGCGCCCTCGAAGTCGCATCTCCGCATGCTCGCACCGGCAAGCTTGGCGCCTTGAAGCTGCGCGCCGCGCATGTCTGCACGATCGAGCTTCTCTCCCTGAGCGACCTTGCGTTCGACGTCTGCTTTGACCAAATCAGCCATTGTCGGGATCTTTCTTAAGACGTCACGGCGAGCAGGTATGTGTCGAGCTCTGCGAGCTTCTGCGCGAATGGGAGCTTCTCGATCTTTTGCAGCCGCTCGACCTCGCCGAGCCGCGCGAGCAGCACCTTGATCTCGAGGACCGCGGCGTCTCGGGCCTTGCGAGCCTCACGCTTCTTGCTCGAGCTCTCTGCGCGCTCGGCCTCTTCGAACGCGAGGTGCGCCTTCTTGAGATCGGCGGTGACCTGCGCGAGGCGGTCCTTCTCCACGCTGCGCGACTCGTCCTTGATGGCGCCTTGCAGCTCTTCTTTGTAGCGCCTGAAGCGCTCGACGATCTTCTCGGCGATCGCCATCGCGATGCCGGTGGTCAGCTGCACCTCGTCTGCCTTCGCGACGAACAGCACCTCTAGCGACGTGAGCCCGGCCGAGTAGAGCTTGTCGATCGTGACCTTGCGCACGTCGGGGATCTGCAAGAGCAGCGACTGGACGATGATACCCTCGCGCGCGTTCTTCTCGTTGCCTAGCGCGAACGCCTGCGGCATCAGCTCGACGAGCGGCGCGTACGTCGCGATGAGCTCTTCTCGCGAGCAGGTCTCGATCGTGAACGCGCTTCGCTCCGCGGCGACTCGCAGCGCTTCACCGTACCGCGCGAGCGCGGCCACGAGCAACTTGAGCTCGAGCTGCTCGGCCATCTGTCGCACGCCCCGCACTGCGGGCTCGCAGATCGCGATCCACTCGCTCGTGGCTTGGCCGGTGTCGAGGTCGATCATGAAGTCGCGCACGTTGCGCACGTGACTTGCCGCGAGCGCACCGAACAGGGCGCGCGCGTCCGACAGCCCGCCGCTCTCCGACACGGCAGGTTTGGGCTCCTGCGCCCTCGCGCCGCCGTCGCGTGTGGTCATCGGCGGCGAGTCGCCCATGATCGCGCCGAAGCCGGCGTCTACCTCATCGAGCAGGGCCTCGACGCTGTCCCAAAGGCTCTCGCTCGACTTCGAGACGGTGGCTTGCAGCGTGGGCCGCTGCGGCGGCCGCGTCATGGAGGGCTGCGGAGGAGGAGGTGGAACGCTGCGAGGAATGGGCTCTGGCGCGTTGTCGAAGAAGCCATCGTCGAACGCGGCCTCGCTCGGCGGCGGCGGCACTGCAGGCGCAGGGACCGTTGGCCGTGGGGCCACCTCGAACGCGGGCGCGACCGGACGACGCATGGCCACGCCGCCGACGTCCAACACGCGCGAGACGGTCACTGCCGGCTGCTGCGCAGGCGTCGGCGGCTTCTCGTCACTCGCGTCGTCATCGGACTCGCCGTCGAAGCGCCGAGGGGACGTCGCCATGGGGAACACTATGATGCGGGAGAAACGCCGGTTTGGGAACGCCTTTGCACGACGGCCGCGGAAACAGGTGCGACACGCCCCTAGTGCTCGTCCTTGAGTGCTTTGCCCTGAAGGCGCGTGACCCGCAGCAAATGGGCGAGCTGTGCTAACGCACCGATCTCATGTCATCCGAAAAGAAGGTCGCCGAGACCCTCGCGCGCGTTCACCAAGGCGGCGCGGCGAAGTACCACGAGAAGAACGCGGAGGTAGGCAAGCTGTTCGCGCGCGAGCGCATCGCGCGTCTCGTCGATGAGGGTACGTTCGTCGAAGACGCCGCGCTCGCGAACAACCTCGGCAAGGACCTCTCCGCAGACGGCGTGATCACGGGCACCGCGAAGATCGCCGGACGAGACGTGGCGATCATGGCCAACGACTCCACGGTCAAGGCCGGCTCGTGGGGCGCGCGCACGGTCGAAAAAATCCTCCGAATCCAAGAGCTCGCGCTACGCCTCCGCGTACCGATGCTCTACCTGGTGGACTCCGCGGGCGCGCGCATCACCGATCAGATCCAGATGTTCCCGGGCCGTCGAGGCGCGGGCCGGATCTTCTACAACCAAGTCCAGATGAGCGGCCAGATGCCGCAGGTGTGTCTTCTGTTCGGGCCGAGCGCCGCGGGTGGCGCGTACATCCCCGCGTTCTGCGACATCGTCGTGATGGTCGATCAAAACGCGAGCATGTATCTCGGCTCTCCGCGCATGGCCGCGGCGGTCATCGGCGACACGACGCTCGCGGAGAAGGGCGAGAAGGCCGCGCTCGAGGAGATGGGCGGCGCGAAGATGCACTGCTCGGTCTCCGGATGCGGCGACGTGCTGGTCAAATCCGAAGACGAGGCGATCGCGTTCTGCAAGCGCTACTTGGGATACTTCCCGAGCAACGAGGCCTTGCAGCCGCCGGACGCCGCGCCCGTCGCGCCGAAGCTGAGCGGAAAGAGGCTCGAGGAGATCATCCCCGCCGACGAGAACAAATACTTCGACATGATGGCCGTCATCGGCGAGCTAATCGACGCGGGGACCTGGTGCGAGATCAAGCAGCTGTTCGCGCGCGAGATGCTGACCGGCCTCGCGCGCATCGACGGCAAGGTCGTGGGCATCATCGCCAATCAGCCTAAATTCCTGGGCGGAATCCTCTTCGTGGACAGCGCGGACAAGGCCGCGCGCTTCATCTGGCTGTGCGACGCGTTCAACATCCCTCTGCTCTACTTGGCAGACGTGCCCGGCTTCATGATCGGGACGAAGGTCGAGCGACAAGGCATCATCCGCGCGGGCGCGAAGATGATCGCCGCCGTGAGCGAGGCCACCGTGCCGAAGGTGAGCGTCATCGTTCGCAAGGCCTACGGCGCGGGTCTCTACGCGATGTGCGGCCCCGCCTTCGAGCCGGACGCGTGCCTCGCTCTCGCGGGCGCGTCGATCGCGGTGATGGGACCGAAGCCCGCCGTGAACGCGGTCTACTTCAACAAGATCCAAGAGGTGCCCGAAGGCGCCGGGCGCAAGGCCTTCGAGGAGAAGCTGCAAGCGGAGTACAAAGCGGACGTTGATCTGATGAAGCTCGCGAACGAGCTCGTGATCGACGCGGTGGTGCCTGGAGACCTCTTGCGCGACGAGATCACGAAGAGGTTCGCTCGGTGCACTCGCCGCACGGAGGCGCGCCCGCGTCGCAAGCACTTGATCCCGCCGGTCTAGAGTCAGAGCAGCGCGTCGGCGTGCACTCGCGGCGAGTGGCCGGACGAGATTCGCTTGGCGCGTAGGAGCACGAACGTGAGCAGCGCGAGCGCGGCCAACGCGGTGATGGACCCCGCGATCGCGGGAACCGCCAATCGTTGACATATCAATTCAAGGCTCGCGGTCACCGCAGCGAGAGGCCACACCACGCGCACCCACGAGCGCGTCGAAACGATGGGCAATGAGCGTCTCGTCCACGCGACGAGCGCGTAGAGTGCGCCGGTCTTCACGAGGAACGCGACGAGTCCCAGCACGGCGAGCTGCGCCGGGGCGACGCCGAAGAACCGCCAGCCACCGAGCAACGCGGTGGCGGCGACAGCGCAGCTCAGGATCGTCGGGATTCGCGCCCGCGCGCCTCCGTTGTCCGACGAAGGGAGGAGCCACGGCACGAGCAAGAGCCCGAGCAACAGCACACCGACCGGCGAGCGAGCGAGCGTAGTCGCCCAGGGCTCTGCGCCTTGAGCGCGCAGCACGTCGCCCGCTGCCAGCGCACCGTCGCGCGCGCCGATCACCGCGATCGCCGCGAACACTGGAATCGCCCGCGCGGAATGGTCCATCACCTTGGAGACAGCGTCCTTCGGTCCGCGCGCCGACGAGAGTGCGAGCGCGAGCCACGCGAGCTGAATGGTCACGGTCACGAGTGCGAGGTCCACGCGGGCAGCGAAGAACGACCTTCCGAGCGGCAGCACGAGCGCACACGCGAGCAGGAGCGGAGCCGCCGCGGACATCCGGCCGGTATGTGAGCGAGGGCTCAGCCCTTCGCCGAGACGGCGCTCCGTCCACGCCAGCACGCGCGCGAACGGACCGATCAGCGCGAAGATCGCGACCGCGACGAGGGCGGCGAGCGCGAGCCCAAGCGTCACTCGACCGCGAGCTGGAGGGGCGACTCCGTCGATCGAGACGGTGAGCTCTTCGTCGTCCGCGACTCTCTCTCGATCGCTCTCGAAGCCATGAGTCACGCGCATTGTGGTGGACGTGCGTCCGGGCGGCAACGCGACATCGCTCGGGTCGAGCACACGAACGTTCGCGAACGACAGAAGCCGATCGCCGGCTCCTATGCCCGCGCTCTGGGCGCGAGATCCGGGATCGACCGACGCGATGGCGAGGCCGGTGCTCCCTTCCTCGGCGGGCGTAGCCAGATGCACGCCGATCGCGGCGAGCGCGCGCACGCCCTCCTCCTCGTCGCGGCGTACGCCTTGCGGCGTCGCGTCGAGCTCGACGCCGTCGACGGTCCCCGACACGGGTGGAGCGCCCGGGCGCTGAGCGGCGAAGATCACGTCGACCGAGCCGGTGAACGTCGTGTGCACGGCCCCACGCCCCTCGCCGCACAGCGAGCCCATCAGCTCATCGCCGATCGGCACGAGGATTCGATCACGCGAGACGACGCGACCTATCGTCTCGAGCTCCGCGTCCTCAGGAGACTCCCCTGGGCGATACAGCGTTCCGCGCAACACGACGCGCGCCTCGCGACCCTCCGGCAGGCCCCTGCCCTCGATCTCCAGCTCGTCGCCGAGCTCGACGCGCTTCGGTGTCACCGACGACAGCTCGAGCAGCGGGGCTGTGGGGACACGCTCGCAGCCGATCAGCCACACAACGAAGAGGAGCCAACCGCGCCAGCGCATCGCTCGGTACATATCGACCGCAGCGGTTTTCGGCCAACTTTCGAGCCGTGCGCCTAAGATGCGCCGCAGCTCCAATGAACCCTCATTTGTACGCCGTGATCATGGCGGGAGGCGCAGGCACCCGTTTTTGGCCGGCGTCGCGATCGCTCAGGCCCAAACAGCTGCTCCCGCTCGCGGGGAACGAGGCGCTGCTCGCCGCGACCGTCCGGCGCCTGTCGCCTCGAATCCCGGCGGACCGCGTGTTCGTGGCGACCGGCGCGCACCTCCTCGACGCGACCGCCGCGATCGTGCCCCAGGTGCCGCGCGCGCAGCTGCTCGCCGAGCCTGCTCCTCGCAACACCGCACCCTGCGTGGCTTGGGCGACGGCGACGATCCTTCGGCGCGATCCCGGCGCGGTCATCGCCGTGTTCCCGGCAGATCACTTCATCGTCGACGAGCCAGCGTTTCTCGAGACGATCGACCGTGCCATGCTCGGCGCAGACAAGGGACTATTGACTACAATCGGTATCGTCCCGACGCGCGCCGAGACCGGCTACGGCTACATCGAGATGGGCGAGCCGCTCGCCCCAGGGCTGCACCGAGCCGCGCGCTTCGTCGAGAAACCGGATCGCGCGCGGGCCGAGGAATATGTCGCCTCTTCGAGGTACCTCTGGAACGCCGGGATGTTCTTCTTCTCAGGCGCGGTGTTCATGGACGCCGTGAGGGCGCACCTCCCCGCCGTAGCGGAGTTCGCAGCGCGCGCCGACGAAGCCGCGAAGACAGGTGATGAGTCAAATGTCGTCAGTTCGCTATTTGCCAGTCTTCCTTCGGTTTCGATCGATCACGGTGTGATGGAGAAGGAGCCTAGGATCGCGGTCGCGCCGGGCGACTTCGGGTGGAACGATGTTGGGAGCTGGGAGAGCGCGTGGGAGCTTGCGCCCAAAGACGCGCACGGCAACGGCCTGCCCGCGGGGAGCGTGAGCGTGGATGCCTCGGGCAACTTGGTCGTGGACCTCACGACAGAGACTAAAAAGAAGGCGTTCGCGCTGTGCGGCGTGCACGGTCTCGTCTTGGTCGTCACGGACGACGCCGTCCTCGCCATCCCTCGTGAGCGCGCGCAAGACGTTCGCGCCATCGTCGATGCGCTCAAAGCGAACAAGCAACACGACTTGCTCTAACGTCGCCGCATGACCGACTTCGCGCACACGCCAGAGACGACACGCATTGGAGATCTCGAGGTTCGCCGGCTGGGTTTCGGGGCGATGCAGCTCCCCGGCCCTATGGTGTGGGGACCGCCGAAGGATCCCGCCGCCGCCCGCGCGGTGCTCCGCCGAGCCATCGAGCTAGGCATCAACTTGATCGATACGTCTTGGTACTACGGCCCGCACGTCTCGAACGAGTTCATCAAAGACGTGTTGCACCCGTACCCGAAGGACCTCGTTCTCGTCACCAAGCTCGGCGGTGCTCGCCGAGACGACAAATCGTGGGTCTCCGCGCTGCGGCCAGAGGAGCTGCGAGAGGGCTGCGAGACAGACCTACGGCTGCTCGGGCTCGATCGTGTCGACGTGGTGCACCTGCGATGGATCCCGCACACGGAGGTGCCGTTCCGCGAGGCGCTCGACGCGATGGTGGCGCTACAAAAAGAAGGCAAGATACGACACCTCGCGCTGTCGAACGTCTCGCCCGCGCAGCTCCATGACGCGATGACGCGCGCGACGATCGTAGGTGTGTCGAACCTCTATAACGTCGCGCACGGCGAGAAGAAGCTCGGCAAGCTGCCGCACGCGTCCACGGAGGGGCAGGAGGAGATCGTCGATCTGTGCGCCAAGCACGGGATGGCGTTCCTGCCGTTCTTCTCGCTCGCGATCCCTGGGCCTCGACGCGCCAACCCGGCGATCACGGCGATCGCGGCGCGCAAGAAGGTCACCGAGTCGCAAGTAGCGCTCGCGTGGCTGCTCGCGCGCTCGCCCGCGATCGTGCCGATCCCTGGGACGAGCTCGGTAGCCCACCTCGAGGAGAATTGGGCGGCGCGCGCAGTGCACCTCGACGCCGAAGAGTCGCGAGAGATCTCCACCGCGCGGAGCTGACTGTTGCCTCGCGGCGCCGTTGAGCGGAGCATGCTGCCATGGAGTTTGGCTCCACGGTCGACGGTCGCTTCTTCATCCAATCGCTCGCGGGCTCGGGCGGGATGGGACACGTCTATCGTGCGCGCGACGAGAGGACCGGCGATACAGTCGCTCTGAAGGTGCTGCGCGAGGGTGTGGACGGCGCCGCGGAGCGCTTCGGCCGAGAGGTCACGTCGCTCGCCGCGCTCTCGCACGCCAACGTCGTCGGACACGTGGCGCACGGCCAGACGAGTGCAGGACCCTACCTCGCGATGGAGTGGCTCGACGGTCATGATCTCTCCACCGAGCTGAAGTTGCGCCGCGCGCTCACGATCGAACAGACGCTCACTGTCGCGCGCCAAATCGCCGCGGGCCTCGGGCACGCGCACACCCACGGGCTCGTGCACCGCGACGTGAAGCCGAGCAACATCTTCTTCGTCAACGGGGATCTCGAGCGCGTCAAGGTCATCGACTTCGGGCTTGCGCGCGGCGGCGACGCGAGGTCCGAGGCGACTCTGACAGGCGTCATCGTCGGCACTCCCGGATACATGGCACCCGAGCAGATTCGCGCGGCCGACAATCTCACCACTGCGGCGGACGTGTTCGCTCTCGCGTGCGTCATCTTCAAGTGCCTCACAGGCAAGGGGCCTTTTCAAGCCGACAACGTCGTCGGAACGCTGGCGAGAGTCTTGTTCGAGCCGCCGCCGCGACTCTCGGAGGTCTTTCACTCTTCGTCGCTCGTGCTCGATTTGCTCTTGGAGGAGATGCTCTCCAAGGATGCGAGCCAGCGCCCTCGCGACGGCGCGACGGTGGAGGCGAGGCTGCAGGCGCTGACCGCAACCGTGCCTCCGCCGCCGAGATCCGCTTCCAGTCTCGGTCGCGGCGAGCGACGCATCATCAGCCTCGTGCTGGCGGGCGCGCATGGGCAGATCCCGATCGTCGATCCAGAGGAGACGCTGTTGCGAGCTCCGCACGACGCGCTCGACGCCTCAGCGGCCCGCGCTGCGCTCGCGCCCTACGGCGGAGAACTCGCGCCGCTGCCTGACGGCTCGTTCGTCGTGGCGTTCGGCGGCGAAGGTGCCGCGACCGATCACGCCGCACGTGCGGCGCACTGCGCGCTGTTGTTGCAAAGTCTGTTGCCGAATGCGCGAGTCGCGCTCGCCACGGGGCGTGCGGAGGTTGGCCAGCGGTTGGTAGGTGAGGCGATCGATCGCGCAGCGGACCTGCTCCGCGACGCGCAGAGCGGCGCGTACGTGTCGATCGACGACGTCACGGCGGGTCTGCTCGACGCGCGGTTCGAGGTCATGCGCTCCGATACGGGCTTCTCACTCCGCCGGCCTCTGGGCGCTCCGCTCGCGGCGCGCACTCTGCTTGGCAAGGTCTCGCCGTGTGTGGGTCGTGAGCGAGACATCGGAGGCGTGCTGGGGGCGCTCGACGCGTGCATCGAGGAGGCCTCGCCACGCGCGGTCGTGATCACTGCGCCCGCGGGCACGGGCAAGAGCCGACTGCGTTACGAGGTCTTGCGCGGCATCGAGACCTCCGAGCGAGACGTGCAAGTCTGGATCGCGCACGGCGACCCGATCGGCGCGGGCTCGGCATTTGGCTTCATCGGCCCCGCGCTGCGTCGTGCCGCCGGTATCTCGGAGGGAGAGTCACTGCCGTTGCGCCGTCAACGATTGCGTTCGCGCGTCGCGGAGTCGGCGCGGAATAAGGGCTTGAACGACGCGGAGGTCGCGCGCATCACCGAGTTCATCGGCGAGCTGACGGGCGTGCCGTTCGATGACACCGGCCGCGTGCAGCTGCGCACGGCACGCCGCGACCCGGCCGTCATGGGCGATCAGACGCGCCGCGCGTTCGTCGATTTCCTCCGCGCCGAGTGCGCGACGCGCCCGCTCGTGTTGGTGCTCGAAGACGCGCACTGGAGTGATCCGCCCTCCATCGCGTACGTCGACTACGCGCTTCGTGCGCTCCGCGGCTCACCTCTCTTCGTGCTCGCTCTCGCGCGCCCGGAAATCGACGAGACGTTCCCGAACCTCTTCGGAGAGCGAGGGGCGACGAGCATTCGACTCGCGGGCCTCTCACGTCGCGCGAGCGAGCAGCTCGTGCGGAGCGCTCTCGGCTCGGAGGTGTCGTCGCTCGTCGTCGCGCGTGTCGTAGAGCGCGCGGCAGGCAACGCGTTTTATCTCGAAGAGCTCGTGCGCGCGGTGGCCTACGGGAAGGGCGACGAGCTCCCAGATACGGTGCTCGCGATGGCGCAGGGTCGACTCGACTCGCTGCCTGGCGATCTCCGCCGCGTGCTGCGCGCCGGGAGTGTGTTCGGCGTGGTCTTCTGGCGCGACGCGGCCGCCTCGCTCCTCGGCGAAGAGCGAGAGTCCCTCGACGACTGGCTCAGCACGCTGGCCGACAAGGAGCTCATCGAGCCGCGCCACGAGACCAGATTCCCGGGCTCTCGTGAGTACGTCTTTCGCCACGCGCTCGTGCGTGAGGCCGCGTATGCGACGCTCACCGAGGACGACCGCGCCGTGGGCCACGGTCTGGCGGCGGACTGGCTCGAGCGCACGGGCGATCGCGATCCGGTCGTGCTCGCGGAGCACTTCGAGCGCGGAGGTCTTCGAGCCCGCGCGGCACCTTACTATGCGAGTGCAGCGCAGGCGGCGCTCTTGGCGAAGGACTTCCGTGGCGCGCTCGCGCGGGTCGCGTCTGCGGCGGCGTGCGGGGTCGAGGGCGCCGAGCTCGGCAAGCTCGAGATCATCTGCTCGGAGTCGTACCGTTGGCTCGCCGAGTCCAGTCGCGCGATCGATGCCGCGACTGCGGCGATGGCGCTCCTTCCACCGGGCTCAGAGGACTATTTCCGCGCGTCTGCGGAGGTCGCGTTCGGTGTCGCGCGCCGAGGCGACCTCGGCGACGCTATCCAAATCGGCGAGATGCTGCTTCCATACGTTCGCACGAAGCTGACGCCGGCGCTGGCGATCGCGTCTGCGCGCGCGGCGGCCGCGCTGGTGCGCTCCGGAAAATTGGCCTTGGCCGATGAGCTGCTGAGTCTCTTAAGCCCCGCGGAGACGCCAAACAACGATCCGGTCGTGCGCGCGGAGATCTCACGCGTACGCGCGCAGCGTGCTTTGCCCGCGGGCGATATCGTCGCGCACCTTCGATACTCCGAGGCGACGCTCGCGATCTACGACGAGGTCGGTGACGTTCGAAGCTCGTGTGTCGCGCGCGCGAATCTCGGTTACGCGAAGATCGAGCTCGGCCTGATCCATGAAGCCGCTGCGCTCATGCACACGGCGCTCGACGACGCGTTGCGGCTCGAGCTGCCCTACGCCGTCGCGGCTATCCGGCACAACTACGGGTACGCGCTCGTGCTCGTCGGCCGCGTAGACGAGGGCATCCCGTACCTCCAGCAGGCAATGGCGTTCGGGAGAACGCAGGTAGACCACCAGATCCTCGGCGCGTCGCAGATGTACCTCGCGCTCGCGCACTTGCAGAGAGGCGACGCGGTAGAGTCCGAGCGCATCGCGCTGTTGGCGATGGAGTCGCTCGCGACGATGCCGCCGCTGCTGCCACAAGTGAGCGCCGTGCTCGCACGGGCGTTGCTCGCGCAAGGTCGCACGGGTGAAGCTCGCACCATCGCCGCGAGAGGCCTCGAAGAGCTTCGGCAATTGGGCAGCGTGGAAGAGGGAGAAACACGCGTCTACGTCGCAGCCGCCGTGTGCATGCGCGCCACGCGAGACCTCGAGGGTGCCCGCGCGGTGATCACCGAGGGCGTTCAGAAGCTCCAGATCCGAGCCGCACGGATTTTTGACGAGGCCGTTCGCGAGAAGTTCCGCGCGTATCCCGACAACGCGGAAGCGCTCCAGCTCGCCCGCGAGCTCGCTTGGTAACCGCCTAGTACGCGCAGCGCATCGCGCCCCAGCGCATCGCGACCCCAGCGCATCGCGACCCCAGCGCATCGCGCGACTCTAGCGTCGCTCTCGTCCCCTCTCCCCAAATGGGAGAGGGATGCATTGGGTCGAAGCGCTCTAGTACGCGCAGTAGTTGGAGCTGATGCCGTTGCCCAACGCGCATTTGCTGCCGGGAGGGCAGTACGTGGAGTCGCAGTTGCCTTTGCAGTCGCTCGCGGCGCACGAAGAAGGCACGAACGAGAGGGAGCAGCACTTGGACCAGCACCCCTGGTTGGTCTTGCAGCCGCGACAGAAGTAGTGACCCGCGAGCGCGGAGCAGCTCTCGCCGTTGCCGCCGTTGCACGCGATGCCGCACGCACCGCAGTTGATGTCGGTCGTCGTCGTGAGGGCGATGCCGCCGCAACACCGCGCGTTGACGTCGCTCGACTTCCAGTTGTACCCATCTGCGTGAACGCCGGGCGCCATGCATTTGCCCATCATGCAGACGCCGTCGGTGTGGCAGAGATCGGGCGCGGCCTTGCACGGTGTTCCGTCTTGCTGGTTCGCGCAGCCCATGGGCGCGGCGTCCGGGCCGGCGTCGGGCGCCGGAATGTCGGCCTCCACTTCGACGTCGACGTAGGCGGCGTCGAACGGCAGCATGGTGCCGGAGTCGTGCGGGCCGGCCTCGATGATCGGGTCAGGCGGCAACCCCGGGTGGGACGCGCACGCGAAGTAAGTGCAACCCGCACTCATCGCCAAGACCAGCCACGCCGCACGAGACCGCATGAGTAGAGCGTGCCACACGTCTGCGCCTCTTCCCAGCTTTCGGCCCCTGGGCTACTCACTCCACCATGGTCGACTCGTACTCTGCAGCAGCGCTCGAGCCTCATTTCGTGGAGCTGATTCGACGTGCGGCAACCGACTTGCCTCGCGACGTCGAGTCCGCGATCGCTCGCTCTCGTGACAGCGAGCGACAGATGAGCGCGGCGCGCAACGCGCTCGATATGCTTCTGATCAACATCAGCAAGGCGCGCGCGGCGAGCGCTCCGATGTGCCAAGACACTGGCATGAACCTCTGGTGGGTGCGCTACCCGGCGGGTCCGCACGAGCACGCACTGACGACGGCGATCCACGCAGCGACCGTCGGTGCGACAAAAAAGAATTACCTCCGACCCAACACGGTGGACTCGATCACGGGCCACAACGACGGCACCAACCTCGGGGAGGGCGCGCCGCAGATCCATTTTCACCAGTGGGACAAGCCCTTCATCAAGGCGGATCTCTTGCTGAAGGGCGGCGGCTGCGAGAACGTCAGCGGCCAGATGGCGCTGCCGAACGCCGAGATCAAGGCGGGCCGCGACCTCGAGGGCGTCAAGCGCGCGGTCATCAAGATGGTCCTCGACGCGCAAGGTCAAGGCTGCGCGCCCGGAGTGTGCGGCATCTGTATCGGTAGCGATCGTGCGGGCGGGGCACTCGCTGCAAAAGAGCAGATCCTCCGGCAGCTCGGCGACGAGAACCCGGACCCTCGCCTGCGCGAGCTCGAGAGCGATCTCATGTTGGCCTGCAACGGCCTGAACATCGGCCCGATGGGCTTCGGTGGAAAGACGACCGTGCTCGGCATGAAGGTCACGGCGCAGCACCGCCTGCCGGCGAGCTTCTTCGTGACGCTCGCGTACGAGTGTTGGTCGTGTCGTCGCTGGAGCGCGGAGATCGACATCTCCAACAACGAGGCGCGCTTCACCGAAGAGACGTTCGTGGCGAGCGAGTACAACCGTGGCGCAACCTCGCAGAAGAAGGGAGCCTGAGCATGGCGATCACACGCATCGATCTCCCGATCGACGAGAACAAGATTCGCGAGCTCACCGTCGGCGACGAGGTCGGTCTGTATGGCACGATCATCACGGGCCGAGACGGCGCGCACAAGCTGATGCACGAGGCCATCCACGCGATGCAGCACGGGGACCCGGCTCAGATGGCCGCGCTCGATTGGCTCAAGCCGATCCTCTTAGGCTCGTTCATCTACCACTGCGGGCCGGTCGTGAAGAAGCTCACGGACGCGGCGCGCGCGCAGGACAACAAGTGGCAAGTGATCGCGGCGGGTCCGACCACGTCGAGCCGCGAGGAGCCGTACCAAGCCGAAGTCATCGAGCACTTCAAGCTGCGCGGAGTGATCGGCAAGGGCGGCATGGGCGCGAAGACCGCGGCGGCCTGCCAGAAGTTCGGTGCGGTCTACATGCATGCCGTCGGCGGAGCGGCGGTAGCGCTCGCGGAGGCGATCAAGGACGTCGTTACGGTGCACCTCTACGACACGCTGGGCCCGCCCGAGGCGATGTGGCTCTTGCGCGTGGAGGACTTCCGCGGCGTCATCACGATCGACAGCAAGGGAGGCTCGCTCCACAAGGACGTGCTCGCCGACAGCAAGGCCGCGGCCGAGAAGTATTTCGGGTGACGACGCACGGCGGTGAACGCCGTGTTAGATACGGCCTCGCTGATGGGTTTGCTCTTCGCCGTTCTCTTCATCGCGCTCAACGGGTTCTTCGTGGCGGCGGAGTTCGCGCTCGTGAAGGTTCGCGCGACCAAGCTGCACACGCGCGCGAACAAGGGCGAGAAGCGCGCCGTCATCGCAGGGCAGATCGTCAATCGCCTGGACCGCTACCTCTCGGTCACCCAGTTCGGGATCACGCTCGCCAGTCTTGGTTTGGGCTGGATCGGCGAGCCCGCCGTGGCGTCGGTCATTCACGGTCCGCTCGCGACGTTGGTGCCCGCGAGTCTCTACGAGATCGGTGAATACGCCATCATCGCGATCGCGTTCACCATCCTCACGTTCGCGCACGTGCTGTTCGGTGAGCTCGTGCCGAAGCTCATCGCCATCCAGCGCTCCGAGCAGACTGCGCTCGCTGCTGCGCGCCCGCTTCGCGTCATCTACGTCACGTTCATGCCCTTTTTGTGGGTGCTCGAGCGCTGCTCTTCGGTCGTGCTTCGTTTGATGGGCCTGAAGCCGAACGCGGCGAGTGAGGGCGCACTCTCGGAGGAGGAGATCCTCGGCATCCTCGTGGCGAGCGCCGCGCGCGGCCCGGAGTCGAAGGCGAAGGCGGAGCTCCTCGAGCGCGTGATGAGGTTCGCACAGCGCAGCGCGCGCCACGCGATGGTGCCGCGCGTCGACGTCGCGCACCTCGCGCTGTCGACGACAGGCAAGGACGCGCTCGAGTTCTTGCGCGGCCAGCAATACTCGCGCGTCATCATCACCAAGGACAGATCGCTCGACGAGATCGCGGGCTACCTCTACATCAAGGACTTCCTCTCGGACCCAGAGGCGCGCCTGTCCGCGGACCTGAACAAACTGAAGCGCGACGTGTTGTTCGTCGCAGAGGGCCAAGGCCTCGTCGACGTGCTGCGCGAGATGCAGCGTGCGCAGACTCCGATCGCCGTCGTCGTCGACGAGTACGGCGGCACGAGCGGGATCGTGACGATGGAGGACCTGCTCGAGGAGATCGTGGGCGAGATCCGCGATGAGCTCGACGAGGAGCCCGCGCTCGTGACTCGTTCGAAGGACGAGTCGGCTTGGGACGTCGACGGGCGCGCGACGATCGAGGAGGTCTCGAAGGCGACGGGCGTTGCGCTCGAGCACGCGGCCGAGCCGGTGGGCGCGGTGGTGCTCCAGAAGTTCGCGCGACTGCCACGCGTCGGTGACAAGGTGAACCTGTCGAACGAGCTCACGGCCGAGGTCACGTCGATGAGCCGAAGACGAATCATGCGCGTGCGCGTCAAGCACGTCGCGCCGACACGCGCGTGAACCGCGTCACGCGAATCCTGCTGGTCGTCGTCCCGACGATCGTGGCGATTGTGCTCGTCGGAAGGCTGCATTTCACGGGCGATTTGTCGTCGCTCTTTCCGACGCGCGGAAGCGCAGCAATGCTCGGTCGGGTCACCAAAGCGTTCGGTGGCGGAGACACCGGGATTTTCTTGGTGCGCGGGGACGATCCGTCCGAGGTCTCGAGCGCCGCAGACGAGCTCGCGGCCTCTCTCCGCAAGCGGGCCAGCGTGTCGGAGGTGATCGATCGCGCGCCAACGCCGAGCCAAGACCCGACGCTCGCGTGGCAGTACGCGGGACCCGACGCTCGCAGCAAGCTCCACCGCGCGCTCACTCCCGAGGGCATGCGCGAGCGACTCGCGGGCAGCAAGGAGCTGCTCTTGAGTCCGACCGCAAAGGACGCGGAGGACTGGCTCGCGCAGGACCCGCTGCGGCTCTCACTCGTGCCGTGGGAGTCGCGCATCGAGCTGGCCGCCGGCCTCTCCGCGAGCTCGTCTGGAGACTTCTCCGCAGACGAAGGGCGCGCGCGCCTCGTCGTTGTGCTCCCTAAAGGACGCGCGTTCGACCCCGAAGCCGCCGCGGCGTTCGTGCGTGACGCCAACGCATCCATCGACGAGCTGAAGCGCGCGCACCCGAAGGTGCGCATCGAAGCGACGGGCGGTCACGTGGTCGCAGTCGAGATGCGCCAGATGCTGCAGAGCGATCTCGCCGTGAGCGGGACGCTCTCGATGGTGCTCGCGGCGGTGGTGTTCCTGCTGACGTTTCGGCGGCTGCGCGCGCTCGTGGCCGTGATGCCACCGCTCGCGCTCGGTACGCTGTGGACGCTAGGCGGCGCCGCGCTGCTTCCCGATGGGCTCTCGGCGATGAGTATCGCGTTCGCCGCGGTCGTCATCGGCGTGGGCGTCGACACCGGCGTTCACGTCTACGCGGCGCTCTTGGAGGGACGCCGCAACGGCCTCTCGCCGGCGGATGCGGCCGAGTTCGCGCGCAAGAAGACGGCGCGTCCGACGATGCTCGCCGCGATCGCCGCCGGTCTCACGTTCGGCGCACTGGCGCTGTCGGATCTACGCGCGCTGCGCGAGCTCGGCCTTTTGTGCGGCGCGGGAGAGGTGCTCACGTCGCTCGCGATCTTGCTCGTCACTCCCGAGATAGGCCGCTGGCTGGAACGAGGTGCCGCGGCTCCCGAGTTGAAGCCCGCGTGGATCGATCGGCTGCTCACGGTGACCGCGTCGCCTGCGCGCGCGCGGCTGTCGCTCACGCTCGTCGCGCTCCCGTTTCTGGTGCTCGCGATCGCGGGTTGGCCGCGCGCAGGAGACGCGATCGTCGCGCTGCGCCCGAAGACCGTCGCTTCTCTTCGCGTCCAGTCCGAGGTCTTCGGCCTCTTCGGCGGCAAGCCTGGGCAGTGGATGGTGGTGAGCGCAGACGCGGATCCGGCGCGCGCGCGCGATCGTGCCGATCGCGTGGCTGAGGCCCTAGACGAGATGGTAGCCGACCACACGATCGAGGGATACGACGCGCTTGCCAGCTACTCGCCGGGCCCCGCGCTGTTGGCCGAGCGCCTACGCGCGCGTGACGACGAGCGGTTGCCCGAGGCGGCTGCGCATTTGAAGGAAGCGCTCATCGCCAATGGTTGGGACGCAGACGCATGTGAGGCCGCGCTCGTAGCGTTCGCTCACCCGACAACGCCGACGAACGACGGCGCGCCAGCGTGGCTCTCATCGAGACACCTGGCCCAAGAGAACAGTGAGACTCTCGCGGTCAGCTATGTGCGCCCGCGAGGAGAGCGCGCGCTCGATGCCGCCGCCGTCGCGCGCATCACCGCGGCCGATCCGGGCGCGGTCATCACCGGGTACCCGTTCCTCGAGAGCGCGCTCAAGGACACGCTGGCGAGCGATTTGCCCAAGATCGCAGCGGTCGCGTTGCTGTTCGTCTGCATCGCGCTGTCGGCTTCGCTCCGCAGCGTGCGTGATGTCGTGCTCGCGACGCTGACCTTGATCGTCGCGCTCGCGATCGTGGGCGCCGCGATGCGACTCCTCGGAATTCACTGGCACGCTTACGACGCGCTCGTCGTCCCGGTGCTCCTGGGCATCACGATGGACGAGGCGATGTTTCTCTTGCACGCCGCGCAAGCGCGCGAGGGCGAACAAGACGGTGTCGCGCACGCGCTTCGTGAGCAAGGTCCGCTCGTGCTCTCCACTGCGCTCACGACGAGCGCAGGCTTCATCGCACTCGTCGTGTGTCGTTTCGACGGACTGCGCGACGTCGGCGCTGTCGGCGCGATCGGCTCTCTCGCAGGCCTTGTCTCCGCGCTCTTGATCGTCCCTGCGGGCCTACGGCTCGCGAACTCCAAGCAGCCTCGCTAGGGCGAGACTCTTGGACGGAACCTCACTTCTTCTTCTTCGGATCTGCCGTGCAAGTGCCCGCGCCGCAGCTCGCCATGCCCGTCGGCCTGGCCGTGGGCTTCCTCTGCAGGTCGTCTGCTCTGCCTGGCGTACCGCCCGCGTCACCGAGCGTCCCGCTCGCGTTTGCCGGGGCACTCAGCAGGACCGGTGACGCCGTGATCGTCTGCGCCGACGCCGCAGTCGCCGAAGGAGTCGCGACGCGAGCGGGCTCGGTCGTCGCGCTCTCAGCGGGCGCGCTCTTCGCGCACGAGGCGACCACCGCGGTTGTACCGAGCAGCGCCAGTGCGCCCGCGATTGTGGCGAGTGAGATGTCCGGTCGCTTCATGAGGGTCCGATCTTGTCCAATCGCTCGCCGATGAGCTTCTCCAGCGCGACGAGCGCCTTGGTGAATCCGTCGATACCCTCGGCGAGCTTGTCCTTCGCCATCTGATCCTTCTCGTGCGCGGCGCGGAACGCGGCTTCGTCCATGGGGATCTTGGCGATGTCCATTTTCATGGCCTTCTCGGCGTCCAGCTTCTTCGCGAGTGTCGCGGTGCTCGCCTCGAGCTCTGCCAGGAGCTGCGGTGAAATGGTGAGCAGGTCGCTCCCCGCGAGCTCCGTGATCTCTCCGAGATTGCGGAAGCTCGCGCCCATGACCTCCGTCTTGTAGCCGTGCCGCTTGTAGTAGTTGTAGATGCGCTTCACGCTGACGACGCCCGGATCTTCGGCGGGCGCGTAGCTCTCCTTGCCCTCGCTCTTCTTGTACCAGTCGAGGATGCGGCCGACGAAAGGCGAGATCAGCGTCACGCGCGCCTCGGCGCACGCGATCGCCTGGTGCATGCCAAAGAGCAAGGTGAGGTTGCAGTGGATGCCCTCCTTCTCGAGCACCTCCGCTGCGCGAATGCCCTCCCACGTGGAGGCGGTCTTGATGAGGATTCGCTCTTTGGCGATGCCTGCGGCCTCGTATTGCTTGATGATCGAGCGCGCCTTTTCGATCGTGCCCGGCGTGTCGAACGAGAGTCGCGCGTCCACCTCTGTCGACACTCGACCCGGGATGATCTTCAAGATGCGGAGGCCGAACTCCACCGCGAGACGGTCGATCGCACGGCTGACGATCTGCGCCTTCGCCGCGTCCTTGCCGACCTCTTTGCGCGCGACGACGAGCGCGTCGTCCACGAGGCCCGAGTACGCGGGCATCTGCGCGGCCGCCGTGATCAGCGAAGGGTTGGTCGTAGCATCACGCGGACGAAACTTCTCGATCGAGTTGAAGTCACCGGTATCCGCGACCACAACGGTCATCGTCTTGAGCTGTTCGAGGAGGGTAGGCATGAAGGGGATGGTACCGTCAGGGCGCGCGCTCGCAAGAGTCGTCGCAAGTAGACGGCAGACGGAGCGAATCGATCTGTCACCTCGTTGGCTCTAACGATCAACAATGTCCAATTGGCCCATGATTGTCGCCGCCGTGCTCTTGGGAGCGTGGGTCCTCATGACTCGCATGGGCAAGCTCCGGCCAGAGGTGGCCAAACGCCTCGTCGAGTCTGGCGCGCAGCTCATCGACGTGCGGAGCCCTTCAGAGTTCTCGTCCGGTCACCTGCCGAAGGCAAAGAACATCCCCGTTGGCGACATCGATCGACGCGCGAGCGAACTCTCCAAGGACCAAGACGTGATACTCTATTGCGCGAGCGGCATGCGCAGCGCGACTGCGATGCGAACGCTCAAACGACTGGGATTTACGCGAATACACGACCTCGGCTCGATGAGCCGATGGTGACTAGAAGATCGTCGCCTTCGACGCCTTCTGGTGCGCAATCCACTCTGCAACCGCTTCGTTCGAGTCGCGATCGAAGTGGACCTTGCCAGCGGCGATCTCGCGAAGCGCGGTGACGGCGGGCTTGTTCTTCGAGTGAACGAGCGGGTGAGCGCCCTTCATCAACTGACGCGTGCGGGTTGCGGCCAACACCACGAGAGCGAAGCGATTCTCTTCGCGCTCGAGGCAATCTTCGACGGTTACTCGTGCCATGGGGTCGGTCAACCTAGCCCCATGCAGCGCGTCACGCAAGTCCGCCAAAGGCACAGATGCGTGACTACTGAACTGATGCGTAGCTCAAGCTGCCGTGAGAACGCGAGACATCAAGACGACCGTGGAGTGAGCGCGTCGGTCGTCGTGGTCCTGCCTTCGCAACCAAAGAGCATGCGAAAAGGCTCGTTGCGCCTCGGGTGCGTGACCCGTTTCGGCGAGCCAAGCGCCGTACAGGGTCCAGAGCCAGGCAACGCGATCGTTCCGCGAACACGCCTCGCGCAACGCCACGATCGCCTTGCGCGACTCGCCACGTCGATGATGACGTCGAGCGCGCTCGATGAGGCGATCCGTGGGGTCCATGACGATGAGACGGCTGCACCGTGCATGCCATGCACTCGTCAGAGATAACTCCGCGGGACCTCGTCTCCGACCGCACCGATCCGAGTCGGCATCACGACGCGCGTGTCATGGGGACCGCCTCATCGCTCGCTCAGCGCCGGTGTGATCCATTGATGGGTCAACCAGTCGATCGCGCCCGCGCTGCGTAGGGCCGCGTCGACCTCGAGAGAGTGCTTCTTCGTCTTGCCCTGCTGGTGTGTCTTGGCGTGCAGCACCCAAGTGGAGAGCTCGTAGTGATGGAGGATCGCGGAGAAGCGATGCTTGTCGAATGCCGCGAGCGCCTGCGCGGCGTCGTCGGCGTCTTTGCAGTCGTAGAGCGCGCAGGTGGCGTCCATCAGGAGCGCGCGCAGGTCGGCGAACGCGGCCTCCGGGCTAGCCGCCATCGAGCCGAGCAGCGCCTCGAAGCGCCCCGCACTCGTGCCCGCGTTCTTCGCGGCCTCCGCCAGCGCATCGAGCTGCGTCTCCAAGAACGAACACTGGCGACCTCTGCGCAACAGTTGCCCTATCAAGTACACGTCGAACGCGCTCGCGATCGACTCACCGAGGAACATCGCGCGAGCGGACCCGTCGGAGAGCGCTCCGTGCGCGAGGTGGTGCCAGGCCACGTGAGCGACGACGTCGGCATGGACGCGCGCCGAGGGAAGCACGTCGCCTTGCGCCTCCGCGCTCCAAAAGGTCAGATTGAGCAATAGAGCTCGATCCCAATTGGGCTTTTTCAATACGCGAAAAGAATATTTGGATGCGAGCAATATCGCTTTCAGCGCTTTGTAGAGCGGCACCTGCAAGAACGCGCGGTCGTCCGTGATCGTCAGATGGTCGAGGGTGAGCGCTTTGAATGCCTTCACGAAATGTGTCTCCGAGTTACGCTCTGCCGAGCAGTGCTCTGACGCGACTCGTCAGCGCAAGACTGAGGCCGTCGGCGCGCACGAGTGCACGCTCGAGGCTCGCCGTGCCGAGCTCTGTCGCGCCCGACTTCAGCTGCAGCTCGCCTTGCACGGCGAGCAACGTGGGGTTGTCCGGAAGCACGGCGAAGCCCGCTTGCAGCAGGGTCCACGCTTGCGTGTGCTGCTCTTTGGCCGCGAGCTCG
>JAYVYD010000013.1:0-2251 GCA_043784605.1 Myxococcales bacterium
TGAACGACTCGCGCCTCGGACTGACCGCGAGCATATGGACGACGGACGCAGATCGCGCACGCAAAATGGCCAAGGCGCTCGAAGCCGGAACGGTCTACATGAACCGCTGCGACTCCGTGGACCCCGCGCTGCCGTGGAGCGGCGTGAAGAACTCGGGCAAAGGCTCGAGCCTCAGCTCGCTGGGTTTCGACTCATTGACGAGACCCAAATCGATTCACTTTAGATTGCACTGGTAGTCGAGCAGCCGCGCCGATTGGAGAGGTGCACGAAAAGATCGCGAAGATCGCGTGAGGACGAGCTTGCGAGCGTTGACCGCGGGCGCGCTTCGTATTTGGTTCAGGTAGACCACACCGAAACGCGAGAAGATTGCCTTAGGGCCGCGAATGCGGAAGTCGGTCGTTCATCGCACCTCGCGCCGTGGCTTGATCACATAGTTCCAGTCGCCATGGATCCTCTCCCTACCTCTCTCTCAATCTTTCGGGCTCGTTGCCACGCTCTCTTGGGCCGGGAGCGCGAGAGCGCAGGTATCGCGCGCCTTCGCGTGATGTTGTGAATCGACGAGCTGCGCAACTCGCGCCACGGCGGAGCGCTCACCCGAGTAGCGCGGTGAGGGCGTCGAGGCGGATGTGGATGGTGGCGGAGGAGTAGGTCTTGTGGTGGGTAAGCGCGAGGGTCGCCGTGTGGTCGCGCGCTTTCAGGAGCTTGCCGATGCGATTCGCTTCTCGGTCTGCGTCGATGGACGCGGAGGTCTTCTTCTTGCGGGGCCGTACTTGCTTTGCGAGGCTCTCGATCTCGCGAACCGAGAGGCGCGAGACGTCTCGCACCGTCCCGCGGACGCGCACGCCTTTGGTGACGATGGAGGTCGCGGTGTCGTGTTGAGGCGTGGCCGCCGCGAGGTTCGCGAGCGCGTAGGCGCGTTCTTGGCCCATGGCGATCGCCTCAGCGCGCGGCAGCTGCTTCACGACCGCAATGAGCTTGAAGGCTTGCGAGCGGCCAATCACATTGCGGGCGGCGATCATGGCCTCGAAGTTGTCGTAGCCCAACGCCATGTGCAGCTTGTTGTCGAGCATCTCCTGGAGCGCCTGACCGACGTCGTAGAAGGCGTCGACGATGTTCTCTTTGCGGCGAGCGATCAGCGCGAGCAGCTCCTCCGCGCGTCGCGCGGCTGCCGTCTTGAGCTTGGTGCCCGTCTTCGCGAGCGCTTGGACATGCTTGAGCGTGGTCTTGCCGTCGGTCTTCTTCATCGTTCCCTCCCAACGCCGAGGATAGCCCATGATTCAGGTGCGGTCTCCAACTCCAGACGTCTGGAGTTCCGGGTCCATACGTCTGGACTTCTCGAGACGCGATCCGCAGCAGCAAGAGCGTGCGGCGCCATCGTCGCCCGACAAAAGGCGAAAGGCGTGGGGTACTATTGCCATTGCCAAGATTGCCCTCGCCGTTCCAGCCCCAGCAAACCTTGCCTCCGCCAGTTCGAACCGCACAGGCGGAGTAGTACGATTGGACCTCGATGCTCCCCGCGTTGGTGAGCCCAGTGACAGCGACGGGTACGTTGGAGCTCGTGGTCGTTCCGTTGCCAAGCTGACGGTTTGTGCCGTTGCCCCAGCGCACCACGGTTCCGTCGTTTCGAATCGCACACGTGGTGTTGCCGCCGACCGCGACCGCATCCGTCAAGCCGCTGACCGCGACTGGCACGGCGCTGCTCGCGTTGGCGCCGTTGCCGAGTTGACCATCGCCGCCATAGCCCGAGCACTTCACACTTCCGTTCTGCAGCACGCACAGGTGTTGTTGGATCCCGAGGAGACATCGATCACCTTCGTGAGGTGTGACGATGGCGAGCAGACGCATCCGGCCTTTGCACTTGGGGCACTGCAAGAGGTCGAACCCGAACGCACGGCGCAACAGGTCTGCCCACGGGCGAAAGGCGCTCGTGCGGCGAGCGACTTTCGCATCCTCGGCCCGCCGTCAAAGACGCGCGCCACGGCGTGCTGTTGCCGCACCTCGATCCCAAGCACTTCGCGATCGTCTTCAAAAGCACATTGATCCGAAGACCGGCAAAGAGACGGTCGTCTTCAGCTGCTTCAATCAAGATCAAGAGCAGGACAGCGTGGACTTTGCGCACTTGCGGGCGCGACTGCGCGTCACATCGATCCAATGGAAGCTGTCGAACGCATGGCGCGATCAGCAATTGAGCAAGGCGCCCGGTTTGCTGATGGTCTAGTGTGACGTCGAGCAAACGTCGTCATGCCGTCTT
>JAYVYD010000014.1:0-12542 GCA_043784605.1 Myxococcales bacterium
AGGCCGGGCGGGGGGCCTTCCCGAGTTTACCCGCCCGAAAACGCCGTTTTGTAAGCATGCTGACGATCCGGCGGTTTTGGTCGCACTGTCCTGGGACAGACCCGGCTGTCCTGGGACAGTCTCGCGCTCGGACGGTCTTGCAGTGGAAGGCAAGCTTCGAAGACGTTGGTTCTCCGACCTCATGAGCCAACTCATCGCGACTCGGAGCGTGCGACTTTGGCAGGCGCTTCCCTAGCAGGTCCTCTCAGTCTTCGTCTGCGCGGAGCTTCGCCAAGACGCTCAAGTCCTCCAACGTAGAGGTGTCGCCTTGGGTCACCAAAGAGCCCGACGCGATCTCTTTGAGCAACCTGCGCATGATCTTGCCACTGCGAGTCTTGGGAAGAGAGTCCGTGAATCGAATCTGATCGGGGCGGGCGAACTTTCCGATCTCTTTGTCGATGTGAGCTGCGAGCTTGGCTTTGAGATCCTTGTCGACGGCCAGGCCCGACTTGAGCGTGACGAACACCACCAACGCTTGACCCTTCAAGTCGTCTGGCTTGCCGACCGCTGCGGCCTCCGCGACCGAGGGATGACTCACCAACGCGCTCTCGATCTCTGCAGTCCCGATGCGGTGTCCCGCGATGTTCAGGACGTCATCGATGCGACCGACGACCCAAAAATAGCCGTCCTCGTCTTTACGCGCGCCGTCGCCCGTGAAATAGGCACCGGGGATTTGAGACCAATAGGCCTCTCTGAAGCGAGCGTCGTCTCCGTAGAGCGTGCGCGCCATCGCGGGCCACGGTCGCTTCAGGATCAATTTGCCGCCTTCGTTGGCACCCACGGGAGTGCCATCGTCGTTGACCACCGCGATGTCCACGCCGAAGAACGGCAGTCCCGTCGCGCCAGGCTTTGCGGGGCTTGCGCCAGGCAAGGTCGTCAACATCACGCAGCCCGTTTCAGTCTGCCACCAAGTGTCGACGATGGGGCATCGACTCTTGCCGACGATCGTGTGATACCAAACCCACGCCTCGGGATTGATGGGCTCTCCGACCGAGCCCAAGAGGCGCAGTGAAGACAAGTCATGGCGATTGGGCCACTCGTCTCCGGCGCGAATGAAGGCTCGAATCGCGGTGGGCGCCGTATAGAGGATAGAGACGCCGTGCCTCTCGATGATCTGCCAGAAGCGCCCCCAATTGGGGAAGTTGGGAGCGCCCTCGTAGAGCATGCACGAGGCGCCGCACGACAATGGCCCATAGACGATGAAGCTGTGGCCGGTGACCCAGCCGACGTCCGCCGTGCACCAGTAGAGATCACTGTCCTTCAAATCGAAGATGTACTTGGAGGCGACGTGCACGCCCGCGAGATAACCCGCAGTCGTGTGCAATACGCCCTTGGGCTTGCCGGTGGAGCCCGAGGTATAGAGGATGAAGAGCGGGTGCTCGGCGTCGAACGCGTCGGGCGTCTTGGCGCGAGCCAGGGCGGCGGCGCTCGGCGCGCGTGAGAGAGCGTCGGCCCACCAGACGTCGCGGCCCTCCCTCATCACGACGGGCGCCTGCGCGTCGTGCATTCGCTTGTAGACGACGACCTTCTCGATCGTGGGCGTCTCCTCGAGCGCTTTGTCCGCCATCTGTTTGAGAGGAACGATCCCTCCGCGGCGCCACGCGGCGTCTTGCGTGATCAGCACCTTGCACTTGCAGTCGTTGATGCGATCGCGGAGCGCCTCCGCAGAGAAGCCGCCGAACACGACTGTATGCGTCGCGCCGAGACGCGCGCAGGCGAGCATGGCGACGACCGTCTCGGGGAGCATTCCCATGTAGATGGCGACGCGATCTCCGGCCAAGACACCGAGGTCGCAGAGGGTGGCGGCGAAGCGCACCACCTCGCGGTGCAGCTCGAAATAGGTGAGAGTGCGCGTGTCCCCGGGCTCACCCTCCCAGACGATCGCGGCGCGGGTGCGGGCAGCGGTATCGAGGTGTCTGTCGAGGCAGCTCTCGCTGACGTTCAGCTGAGCGCCCTTGAAAAACTCGGCGTTCGGCAGGTTCCACGTGTGGAACGTGTCCCAGGGCTTGCGCCACACGAGATCTTGCGTCTGTTCACGCCAGAAAGCCTCCGGCTGTTCCAACGATTGACGGTGCAATCGTTCGTAGTCTGCGTGCGACCGGACGCGCGCGCCCTTCACGAAGTCAGCGCTGGGCGCGAACGAGCGGGTCTCTTTGAGGCGCGAAACGATGGGGCTCTCGGGCATGATGCGCGAGAGTAGACCTCAATGCGCTAGTGCTTCAAGGCGTGCGGAGGGGGCGAGACGGACACGCGATCTCGACCTTGCTCTTTGCTCTGGTAGAGCGCGACGTCCGCGCGCCGAAGCAGCGCCTCGGGCACTTCGCTGCCGTCCCACGTGGCGGCGCCGATCGACACGGTCTGCCGGACGCGCGTCCCGCCGCCGAGGTCCAGCTCTGTCTCCGCAAGGCTCCGCCGAATTCGTTCGGCCGTGGCGCGCGCCTGCGCGTTCGTGGTCGTGGGCATCACGATCAAGAACTCCTCGCCGCCGCGACGGATGAAGATGTCCACACGACGCACGAGCGAGCGGACGCGGTCCGCGAAGAGGCGCAAGGCGACGTCCCCGGCGTCGTGCCCGAAGCGATCATTGACCGTCTTGAAGTGATCGAGATCGAGCATCAGCACGCTGAGCGGTTGGCCGGTTCGCTTCGCGCGCTCGATCTCCTCGTTGTAACGAGGAGACAGGTAGCGCTGGTTGAAGGCGAGCGTGAGATCGTCCGTCAGCGCGAGCCGGCGCAGGCGTGCGCGCTCGATCGGCGGCGTCGAGCAGTTCGCGAGGAGGCGCATCAAGAGCTGATCATCAGGCCCGAACGCGCGCTCGCGCGGAGATGAGCCGCTCAGCACGCCGATCACCGCCCCCGCGCTCCACATCGGCTCGGCGATGAGAGACACGACGTTGAAGCCTTGCGCGGGCTGCGCGACGAACCGAGGATCGATGCGCGCGTCGTCGATCACGATGGGCTCCTTGTATTCGACGACCCACCCGAGCACACCTTGGCCTTTGCGGAAGGTCATCGGTCGGCGCGTCGTCCCCGCGCCCGAGCGAGCGCCGCTCAACAGCTCCGAGTGCGACGCGTCGAGCAGTCGAATGGATGCGTGGTCCGCGCCGATGATCTCGATCGTGGCGTCTGTCACCGCAGAGAGCGCGAGCTCCAGCGTCGTCTGATCGGCGAGCTTTCGAGTGAGTTCGAGCAGCACGACGAGGGCGTCTTTATGCCGATTTCTCAGCATGGAGCTCGCAGGGCGCTTGGCTCTCTGCGTGGGCGCGATGCGCTCGAGCGGGGCGACACTGCGGACGCGCACTTTGAGCGGTCGAGCGGGGGCCTTGCGCGTTTTCTTCTTGGCCTTCGACGACGCCATGAGCGCATTCAGTATAGACTAAGCGCGTGGACCCGTATCGCTCGCTGGCGGTGTCGAGCTCGCCTTGCACTCGATGTGATGCGCCGCTGTCTGACGATGCACGTGCATGTGGCGATTGTGGCGAAGAGGCAACGCGCGTTCGGTGTGGGCAGTGCTTTTCGCTCGTGCCGACGACGAGCGCGTCGTGCGGACACTGCGCGAGCGTGCTGCAGCTCGAGCCAGAGCTCGTGTCCACCGCGCTCTGCTGTCCTCGCTGCGCGCGCGGTTTGTTCTTGCTCGACTCCGGCGAGGTTGACGTGCACGAGTGCAAGTCGTGCGGTGGGCTCTTCGTGGACCACGAGTCCCTCACGCTCTTGATCACGGCGCACCGCCCGTCGCATGGCAGCGTCCCTTCGGTGCGAGTCCCGGTCCTTCCGCCGCCGGAGACGCAGGTGCGCTATCTGCCGTGCCCCGTGTGCACCGGCGTCATGAACCGCGCTGTTTTTGGCCGAAAATCAGGCGTCGTCATCGATACGTGCAGAGTGCACGGCACCTTCTTCGACGCGCGCGAGCTCACGGGCTGCATCGCGTTCGTCGAGGAGGGCGGCATCGAGCGCGCCGAGAAGCAAGCGCTCGAGCGAAAGCGCGACGAGATACGGCGCGCGCGCATCGAGCGGCGCGCGAGCTCGATGTACGATGCGGTCAACGTACCCGTTCGCAGTTGCTACGACGTCATGCTCGACCGAGCGCCATCGCGCCCCGAAGGACTCATCGACCTCATGCACGTCTTGCTCGGAAGTTGAATAGGACGAACGGGAAATCAGCTCTCGTAGACGAACCCAGGCAGACCCGCGCCCACCAGCAGGTCCTCGAGGTGCGAAGAGATGCCCGTGCGCTTCTGGGTGATGCGCGTCGGCTCCATCGCGACTGACAAGCGATTGCGCGCCTCGTGCATCCTCCACGCGATGGTGCCGCGCGAGCACTTCTGCACGATGGCGGCCTCTCCGTTCGACAAACCTTGGAGCGCGACGAGGACCACCGTCGTGCGCATCTCTGCCGGCAGCGCGTCGAGCGCTTGGAGCACACGAGCATACGTTTGGCGCAGCTCCGCGGCACGCCGTGGATCGCCGCCGGAGTCCACCGCGACGGCACGCTCCAGCCGGGGATCGTCCTCCTCGATCGAGGACTCGCTGCGCCGGGCGCGTGCCCGCCGGGCGTCGAGCGCACGATTGACCGTCAATCGATAGACCCAGGTGAAGAACTCGCTGCGACCCTCGAACTGACTCAACGTGCCGTAAGCCCTCAAAAACACGTCTTGCGTGATGTCGTCTGCGTCGCTCTCGGAGCCCGACAGGTGGAGCGCGCACGCGAAGATCCGCTTGCGATAGCGGCGCACGAGCGCGTCGAACGCGCGCGGATCCCCGCTTTTTGCCCCAGCCACCAGGGCCGTCGCGGTGGCGGCTTCACGTCGTGCATCGTGCGTCATGGGACCGTCTTAGAGCTTAGACGTCTCGAAACGGTCGATGGTTTGAGAAATTTCGGGGCAACTCTGGGTTAGCCTCCTGTCGCGTTGGCTGGCTTCGAGACCATCCTCGCGCTGTTGCTCGCGTCCACTGCGCTCGCGGTCCTCGCGCGCCGCGTGAACGTACCGGTGCCGATTGTCATGGTGCTCGGGGGCATCCTCGTCGCGCTCGTTCCGGGTTTGCACCTCGTGGAGATCGATCCCGATCTCGCGTTCGCCATCTTCGTTCCGCCGCTGTTGTTCCGAGCCGCGATCACCACGTCCGTCCGCGGGCTGAGGGCGAACCTGCGCGCCGTCTTGCTGCTCGCGGTGGGCCTGGTGTGCGCCACTGCGCTCGTCGTCGGAGTCGTCGCGCACTACACGCTGCACGACCTCGGCTGGGAAGAGTCGTTCGTGCTCGCGTCGATCGTCGCGCCCCCGGACGCCGTCGTCGCGCTCGCGCTCGCGCACACGCTCAAGCTTCCACGCCGCGCCGTCACGATCCTCGAGGGCGAGACGCTCCTCAACGACACGACCGCGTTCGTGCTCTACCGGCTCGCCGTTCGCGCCGCGATGACTGGCGAGTTCGACTGGAAGATGGCGGTGCCGCGCTTCCTCATGGTCGGCCTCGGCGGAATCGTCGCCGGCTACTTGGTTTACCTCGTCGTCAAGTGGATGGGTCGCTACCTCAAAGATCCGATCCTCGAGAACGTCGTGTGGTTGTTGGCCCCCTTCGCCGCGTATCTGCCGGCAGAGGCCGTTGGTGCGTCTGGCGTGCTAGCCGTCGTCGTCTCGGGAGTCCTCCTGCGGAGATCCTCGTCGCTCACAGTCTCGGCCAAGACGCGGATGCAAGCGAACGAGGTGTACGACGTCGTCGAGCACGTCCTCAACACGCTCATCTTCATCCTCATCGGCATGCAGCTCGGCGAGATCTTCCGCGATCCTGCGTCACCGCCGATCGCCGAGATGCTCCGCGGAACCGCAATCGTCGCGGGCGTCGTGATGGTCGTCCGCATCGTGTGGATGTTCCTCGGTGCGTATGGTCCGCGCGTGGTCAGCAGGCGCATTCGGAGCGCCGAGGCGAGCCCACCCGTGCGATCCGTCGTGCTTCTGTCGTGGATCGGCATGCGCGGCGGCGACTCGCTCGTGACCGCGCTTGCACTGCCCGAAGGCATCAAGGGTCGCGATCTCATCGTGTCGGTGACGTTCGGCGTGATCCTGGCGACGCTGCTCGTGCAGGGACTGACGCTCAGCCCGCTTGTCCGCATCTTGCGACTGCCGACCGACCGCTCGCTGGACGCGGAGGAGTCGCTCGCGCGGCGCCACATGACGGCGGCTGGCGACTCGCACCTCGCGACGGTAGCCGAAGAGGGCAAGGTGCCCGCGCATGTCGTCGAGCGCGTGCGTCGCCGCCACGTAGAGCGTAGCGAGCAACGGATCGATCTGAACGACGAGCAGGACAAAAAGGTCGCGGAGATCGTCTCCGACGTAGAGCGCGCGCTCATCGCGACACAACGACGCTCGGTGGTAAAGCTCCAGCGTGAGGGCGTCATCGACGACGCCGTGTTGCGCTTGATCGAGCGAGAGCTCGACCTCGAGGAACTCGCCTTGGAAGACGACGACTGATCCCCGAATGTCGTCCCGAACGAAGCGAAGGATCCCCCTGCGCAAAGCGCGGTAGAGCGTGTACCCATATCGCGGGCGTCTCTGCGTCGTGAACGTGCTCGTGCCGGGATCTGTGGTGTGCAGACTGCACGGTACGGGCAGGGAGCACGTGCACGTTCGAGCCTGACGCTCGCGTGGGAACGTGCACGTTTGCGGGAAGACAAGAGCGCCCTCGAATATGTGGACGCGCCCCAATTGATAATTAGCCACCCACTTGCGAAGCGGCCGGGGGTCCTTCGCTTCGCTCAGGATGACAATCACCGTCTCAGGATGACAATCACGGTTAGCCGACGGGTCGCGGCGGAGGCGTCGCGCACGCCCAGCGGCGCGAGCTCGTCTCGAAGCCGCACTCCTGTCCGCCCGAGCAACCGGAGCTCGAGTCGCACTTGTCCTTGTTCGTGTGACAGAAGCGGCCACCCGGTTCGCCGATCGCGCCTCTGGAGTCGTCGCAGCGCTTTCCGTCGGTGCAATCGGTGTCGTCGTGACAGTTGGCCAGTCGGCACGCGTTGCGAGACCCGCAGATGCAGAGCGCTCCGCCGCTGCAGTCGCCGTCCGTCTCGCAGTCGTCGTACGTGCAGCGCACCGTCATCATGGCGTGACCGCCGGTCAGTGTGCAGCGTCCGTTCTTGCCGCTCTTGCTCGTGCAGTCCGAGTCCTTGTGGCACGAGTACTCGCTCGCGCCGAGCGTCGCCGGCGCGCCGGCCGCGTTGTCGGGAGCCGCCGCGGGGCATGCAGCGCGCGCACGCAGAGAAGGTGCGCCGTCCGGCAGCGACGGTGGAGCGCCCTTCGGCTTACTGCAACCCAACGCGATCACGAACGCACCCAGCACGGTCACACAGCACGGCATTCGTCGAACGCTCATCGCGCCGAGGATCCGCTATTGTCCCGCGCATGGACTTCTCCACTCCCGCGACGCTCGTGCCCATCCTCGAGACCATGCGCACCGTGATGGAGACGGACGTCTTGCCGCTCGAGTCCAAATTCGGGCACACCGGCCTGCTCACCACGATCCTGCCTGATTTGAGGCGCATTCGCGATCGCGTGAAGTCGCTCGGCCTGTGGGCGCCGCAGCTCCACAAGCACCTCGGCGGAATGGGTCTGTCGCTCGTGGAGCACGCTTGCGTGAGCGAAGTGCTCGGCCGCAGCCCGCTCGGACACTACGCGTTCAACTGCCAAGCACCCGACGCGGGCAACATGGAGATCCTCGAGATGTTCGGCACGCCCGAGCAGAAAGAGAGATTCCTCGGCCCGCTGGTACGCGGCGAAGTGCGGAGCTGCTTTGCGATGACCGAGCCGGAGCTGGCGGGCAGCAACCCGACCTCGCTCGCGACAGCGGCTCGCGCTGACGGCGACGACTATGTCATCGACGGGCACAAATGGTTCACCACGGGCGCGGACGGCGCCGCCTTCGCGATCGTGATGGCGGTCACCGATCCGTCGGCGCCTCCGCACGCGCGCGCCAGCCAAATCATCGTTCCGACGAGCACGCCCGGTTGGCGCATCGTGCGCAACATCTCGGTGATGGGCCATGCCGGAGACGACTGGGCGAGCCACTCCGAGGTCCGCCTGGAGGGCGTCCGCGTCCCGAAGAGCCATCGCATCGGCGAGGAAGGCTCGGGGTTCTTGATCGCGCAAGAGCGGCTCGGCCCCGGTCGCATCCATCACGCGATGCGCTGGATGGGCATGTGCGAGCGCTCGTTCGAACTCATGTGCCGCCGCGCGAGCACGCGAGAACTCTCGCCAGGCAAGGTGCTCGGCACCAAACAGACGATCCAGAACTGGATCGCGGAGAGCCGCGCCGAGATCAACGCGGCCCGCCTGATGATTCTCCACGCCGCGTGGAAGATGCAGAACGAAGGCGCATATGCGGCCCGCGAAGAGATCTCGCTCATCAAGTTCTTCGCCGCAGACGTCCTTGGAAAGGTCGTCGATCGCGCCCTCCAGACACACGGTGCTCTAGGTCTCACCGACGACACCGTGCTCGCGAGCTTCTACCGCTTCGAGCGCGCCGCGCGCATTTACGACGGACCCGACGAGGTGCACAAGGGCGTGGTCGCCAAGCGCATCTTGAAGGGATTCGGCGTCGCGGTGAAATAGGGCTACGATCGCAACATGCGCCGCATCGCTTCACTCTTGGCTCTCGCGCTGCTCGCTTGTGGTCACACGTCGCCGGCCCCGGTCACCGCGATGAGCGCCGTCATCGTAGCCAATCACTGCGCGGGGCTCTCGAAGCAAGACTCCATGCGCGCCCAGCAGACGATGAACGAGCTCGTCAATCACTGCGACACGCTCCCGCATGGCTCGGCCACGTTCCGCGTGATGATGTATCCCGACGGCACGCTCTCGTTCGCCGCGTCCGGCGACGGCGGCGCCGAAGAACTCCCGATGTGCGTGGTGTCGCATCGCTTGACGCATCAAGTGAAGCTGAAGACCGAGTGTGGCATGGACGTCCGCATCGAGGAGACCACGATCAGTCAATGACGGCCCCGACACGTTAACCGCTTGCGCTGAGCGCCCGCCTTGGCCATAAACGGCCCCCCAATGCTCTCCATCGATCTCACAGGTAAGCGCGCGTTCGTCGCAGGCGTGGCAGACGACGGCGGCTTCGGCTTCGCCATCGCCAAGAGTCTCGCGGAGGCAGGTGCCAGCATCATCGTCGGCACGTGGCCGCCCGCATTCGGCATCTTTCAGACGATCCTGTCTCGCGGCAAGCTCGACGCGAGCCGCATGCTGTCCAACGGCAAGCTCCTCGACTTCGAGAAGATCTACCCGCTGGATGCCGAGTTCGACACGCTCGCCGACGCCCCCGAGGAGCTTCGCACCGGCAAGCGATACGCGGACAAAGGTGACTTCTCGATCGAGGGATGTACGAAGCGCATCGTCGAAGACTTCGGCCCGCAGCCACTCGACATCGTCGTGCACTCTCTTGCGAACGGCTCGGAGGTCAAAAAGCCGCTCATCGAGACCTCACGCAAGGGCTACTTGCAGGCCGTCGGCGTGAGCGCGTACTCGATGGTGTCCATGGTGCAGCGCCTCGCGCCGATCATGCGCAAGGGCGGCAGCTTCGTCTCGCTTACCTACATGGCGTCCGAGCGAGTGATACCCGGTTATGGCGGCGGCATGTCGAGCGCCAAGGCCGCGCTCGAGAGCGATACTCGAGTATTGGCGTACGAAGCCGGCAGAAAATGGGGCCACCGGGTCAACACGATCAGCGCGGGCCCGTGGGCGTCGCGCGCCGCGAGTGCGATCGGGATCATCGATGACATGGTCAAGTACGCAAAAGAGAACTCCCCATTGGCCGAGTCGGTGACCGCAGAGGAAGTGGGCAATACGGCAGCGTTTCTCTCGAGCCCCCTCGGGGCGGGTATCACCGGGACTGTCGTCTATGTCGACAAGGGCTATCACGCGATGGGTAAGGCCGTTCCCGTGGGGTGATGCTTTGTTCCCGCTGCGCGCGTGGCGAGGGGAGGGGGCACCGGCTGTCGGGGAAGTCGTGGCTAGGCGACGCGCAGCACTTTATTTTCTGGGCCCGAGTTTTGTCGTGGCGTTGGGGCTTTACTCGCCGTTTGCGAGGATGGCGGGCCCAGAAAAGAAGTCGCCGCGCGCTCGCCGGTCAGTTCGCGAGCGCAGGTGGCTGTGGAGGATAATGGGTAGTTGTTTACTGCTTAGTGAGGCCTCGCTTGTTGGCTAGTCCTCTTCCTTTTTCCCCTGCCGTCTGCGGGCCAGGGGACCGGCGGGCGTGCGGCGCCTTTGTCGGGACGGCCCGCTGGCGGTTCGATAATCGATTATCGCTCTAAGCCCCGTTCGAGAGAGGGGCGGGCCCCAACCAACACCTCTTTAGGGAACGAAAGCCACCCCCGATAGTGTCTTTAGGAAGGCGATGATGGACCACTGCGCGGTCTGATTGAACCGAACGAGCCACGGCTCGCGGATACCGATTGCGCGGGCGTCCGTCATGGGGAGTCCGCCTTGTCCGTAGCTGGCCATGACGTCCGCGAGCGTGGGGAGCTCACCGCCGTGACCGTAGGGCGCGCCTTCGGCGACTCCGCGCAACGAGGGTGTCTTGAACGCGCCCAACATCGAGTCCGACGAGCGGAACGAGCGCGCTATTGGGGAGCCGCTCCAAACGCTCGAAGACGAGAACTCATTGGCGAGCGCGTCGGCGCGGCCCCGGTCGGGTCTTCCGTCCGCTCTTCCGGTCGGCGTGCGCGTGACGTGGAAGGCGTCGTCGGTGAGGCGTGGGCCCCAGTGACATTGCGTGCACCCTACACCCATAAACACGGAGAGCCCTTGTTTTTGGGCGTTCGTGAGCGCGCCAAAGTCACCCGAGGCGTACGCATCGAGCGCGTTGGGTCGGACGCGAAGTGTTCGCTCGAAAGCGGCGATGGCCTTGCCTGCGTTCACGAACACACGAGTCTCGTCGTGAGACGAATCGGGAAATGCGAGCGCGTACTCGGCCGCGTACCTCACGGCAACGGTCTTGGCGACGAACGATCGCGATGAGCCCATCTCGTCCGGGTTCTCCAGCGGGCCTAGCGCTTGTGCCCAAAGTGAATCCGCGCGGCCGTCCCAAAACTGCCAGCGCGACGAAGCCGACAGCGCGAGCCGGGGAGTGCGCCGTGACCCCGTGTGCTTTCCCTTGGCCTGCGGGAGCGCGTCGCTCCATTGATGATTCGGATCATGGCATGTCGCACAAGAGACGTCGTTCGAAGGAGATAATGCCTTATCGAAGAACAGTGCCTTGCCGAGCGCGGCCGCGTTGGGAGAGTCTGCGGCCGCGTTGGTCGGATCGCCTGGAGGCGCCCCTTTCGTCTTCACGTCATGAATCATGTCCCACTCGTTGCGATGGAAGATCCCATCGAAGAGCACCTCGGGTGGGGTGGGAGGAGGCGTCAGCCCATCCATCGTCGACAGCGCGACGTCGACGCCGTGCGCGAGCTCTTCGGGATCGGGGTTGGGCAGGGTGGCGACCACCAGCAGCGTGCGAGAGTCGACCAAGACGAAGAGCGGCAGTACGGCTCCGGAGGCCGGAATTAGCCCTCGCAACGCGAACGTCGGGTCTGCCGCGGTCGCCACGTTCGGCGCGTCCACGAGCGCCCGCCACGCGCCGAGGTCGTCGACGGTCGCCGGCGAATTGTCACGATCCGCGACGACGAGATCGAGGATACGCAAGCGCTCGTTCGAGGCGAGCTCCGACGTGTGCGCCGCGTGCCATCGACACGTCCCGCACCAAGCGCCGCCTTGGACCCGCACCACGAGCAGGTGCGCCGACGCAGCGTACGGCTCGGCGTAGTCGACGAGACGAATCTTGGCGACGACCCCACGCTCGTCGATTCCGTCGAATGCCAACTTGGACAATGTCGAGTCGAGCGCCGCCTTGGGCGCTTCGTCTCGCGCTCCGGACGGATTGCTGCACCCGAGGCCGAACGCCAAGAGCAACATCCAACCCTGTCTCATCGACTGAGTCTCGGTCCGTACACTCGCTTTGCTCGAGGTTGCGGCACCGGTCAGAACTTGACGCTCAGCTTCCAAGTCGCGCCGCCCACCGCATAAGCGGTCTTCTTGTCCACGAAACGAAAGCGGTTGATCGGGGACTTCAAAGTAGGGTCCACGTTCCAAGTCTCGCCGCCGTCGATCGTCATGTAAGTGGGAAGCGTCGGGTCCTCCGGCGAGACCCAGCCCAATTGGTCCGTCATGAACCCGATGCCGATCGCCGGAAACGGCACTTTGGCGCCACCTTGGAGCGGCAGCGGCTTCTCTGCCCAGCTCTTGCCGCCGTCGATCGTCTTCGCAAAAGAGGGCGGGCCCCTGTCCGTGTCTTGAATCGCGATGTAGCCGACGAGGCTCGAGGGGAACTGTATCTTCCAGCAGAGGCCATTGCCTACTTTGGATTCGAACACGGACTTCAGTGTCTTGCCGCCGTCGACGGTGTGGAACGCGGCGCACTTGTTGTTTTGGCTCATGCCCACGAGGATGCCGTCGAGCGGCGTCGTGAAGTGCG
>JAYVYD010000015.1:0-9213 GCA_043784605.1 Myxococcales bacterium
CCCGGCCGAGTAGCCGTCCACGCGCTGATCCCGAGTCCATCCACGCATCTTCGGGCTATCCGCCAAGCACGTCGAGAACGGGGCTCGTGCATCGCATACGCGACGTCATCGAACAACGTATAGGTTGGGTCGGCTCCATAGTTGTCGTCGTGGTTGGTGAGCGTGAGCGTGTCGCTATGGCCTGCGACGAGAGCGGCAGTCACCTGAGTCCAAGTACCTAGGGCGCAGATCTTTGGTAGAATGGTAACAGTGCCACCGCCTGTGTCGCACGTGTCGCCAATGCCATCATTGTCGGTGTCCGTCTGCGCGCTGTTACGAATCGTCATGCAGTTGTCGCAGAGGTCGAAGACCCCATCAAAGTCAGTGTCAGTGGCCCCGCAGGTCTCGCCGAACCATCCATTTTGCTTGAAGTTCCACGCAACGTTCTTGATGAATGCGTCGTTGTTATTTTGAAAGGTCTCCGCCCAATAGGACTTTGAGGGGTTACTGGAAGAATTGCTCTTGCTGGCGACACCACAAGCGATGAACGGCGGTCGAGGTGTTGGGAGACCGGTGGGCATGAAGACAGGTTCGCCCGAGTCACCTGGGATAAGGCCAAAGTAGGTGCCCGACCCAAAGTCGACGTTTTGCACATGTCCGCGCCGCACGTCATCGGCTTGAGGCCCACGCCGTGCCGGAAGCCGTCTTCTGAACCGTTGACGGTCGTTGGGCCGAAACCCCAAATGAACGAGTTGAAGGATGAGGAGCAGGTGACGCTGGACTCCCAAGGGTGAGCCCTGCTTCACGTTCCACGTCGCTCCTGGGACGAACGATGCGACGATAGCAACATCGGTGTTGGTTTGGCTTGTGTTGGGGTCGATGGGCGCCACCCACCGAACGTCGTTGTTCACAGTGCTAAGGGTGCGCGCCCCCGACTGTCCGTACGCCGAACCAGCGCTTGCTCCAAAGCTGACCTTCACGCTCGCGTTCAGTCCCTCTGAGTCAGTCGGTGCGTTGCCGATCTTCTCGGACGTCGTCCACCGCCTCCGTTGTCGATCGACCCGCGCAGGCCATCATCACGACTCCTGTCAAAGCTATGCCGACCGCAACTCGCCTGAGCGCTGCATCAAGTCGTGGCCTCGAACTTGCGCTCGCTCGCCATCGCTTTGCTCATGCGCTAACCCTCCGTGGGCACCGTCTGCACGAGAGCTCTGGACGCGTTCACGTGATACGTCAAGCGTTACCCGAGGCCGCCACGCTCACTCGTCCGGGTTGGTCTCTTTGATGCTCGGGTCCTGCATCACCAGGTCGCCCGCCATCACGTGGCCGCCGAGAGTGAAGCTGGAGAAGACGCCGTTGCCGTCGAGATCTCCGCGCGCCTCCGCAATGAAAGAGTCGCCGACCTTCGAGCCGGTCCCCGTGCGCGTGTATTTGAGCTGATAATACTGAGGCTCGGACATCTCGAACTTGAGGCAAGCGAAGCCTCCGTTCGGTGCGTCCACCATCCAGTCGCTCGATGACGACTGGTACTTCTTGGCGCTCACCGCACGCTCGTTCTTGGGCACGGGCACCGTCGCGGACGAACAGAGTTGGTGCGTGAACGTTCCCGTCGTGACGTCCTCGCGCTCGAAGGAGGAAGTCGTTGCGAGGGCGATGCCTCCGAGGTCGATGCGCGCCTCCGCGCTCTTCGCGTTGTTGAGGTACCTGCGCACACCCACGATCGCCAAGGTCGCGAGGATGCCGACCACCAGGATCAACCCGCCGGCGATCGCCAGCACAACGACGATCCACGTGCTGCCGCCGTCATGACGGACCGACTGCGGCGGAGGAGGCTGCATCATGCCGCTTGCGCCAGTGCAGGTGCCCGCTCTCGAACTACGGGGACGAGGCGCGTCTTGAGGAACGTGATGATCTCCTCTTCACTGCGCGTCTGATCGCCGGTCTCCACGAACGCCTTCGCGAGCCAGTCGTAACGCTTGAGGAACAGGTAGAGAGAGACCTGGAAGAAGTCGATCCCCTCGAACACGACCGCGCCCTCCTTGCCGTACCGCTCGGCGTTCTTCTCGAGGTCGGCTGGCATGTCGGTCCAGTGGCGGTTGGCCTTCACGTGGTGACCAATGTGATAGCCGTCGTTGAAGCAGCGGCGGTTGTAGCGCGTGTTGATGCACGTGATGCTGTTGAGTAGCGGGTTCTCCGGATGGTCTCGATGGATGAACGCGTGCTGGCCCCAGTTGCCCCACATCATCAAGAACCGCGCGAGCAAGTACGGCAGCACGAACACCACGAACGTCGCACCGGGCCTGAAAAATAGGCCGATCCCGCACACGATGAAATAGAGGATCTCTCCGCCAATGGCCTTCACCGCGAGCCTGCCGCGTTTGTGGCGGCTCAAGTAGGTGCTCAAGCGGAAGATCGTGGTCGTCATGAAGACGAACCAATAGTGGAGGAAATGCGTGAAGCGATCACGCTGGTAGGGCATCGTCGTGGAGAGGTCGTCCTCGAGGTTGTTCTCGGGGTGGTGCATGCCCATGTGGTGACCGAAGTACCCCTCCGGCGGCTGCCCGTAGAAGGGACACATGAGCCACGGGATGTAGTGGTTGAACAAGCGGTACTTCGGCTTGAACAGCACGCGGTGGCTCGTGTTGTGGAGCATCAAGATGCAGCGGTCGAAGAACATGCCGAACAGCAGCGCGATGTAGAGCACGCCCAGCCACCACTGAAAGTGCACGTACAGGAGCGCCGCGAACGGCAACACCACGAGCGAGAAGCTCATCATCAGCCACAAGAACGGCAGGTCTCTCTCGTCGTTGATGAGCGACAAGAAGAAGCGATCGAGGGTGCCCGGATCTTTTTCGGGCAGGTGACGAGGGTCCGTGATGCGAGGCAAGCCCATTTCGAGGGCTCTTTTACGCTCAATTCGGCGTTGCGTCCAGGCGCCGTCGGTCAGCAGCCCCGATGGCCCGTCGGGAAGATCTTTCCTGGGTTGAGTAGGCCCTTGGGATCGAACGCGGACTTGAGGCGCTTCTGCAGCGCGATGAGCTCGGCGCTCTGCTCGAACTCGATGTACGCCATCTTCGACATCCCGATGCCGTGCTCGCCGCTGATCGTGCCGCCCAGCTCGAGTGTGGCGCGCATGAGCGCCTCGATCGCGCGATCGACGGCGGGTGCCTCGGACTCGTCGTTCCAGAGGAAGCTCACGTGCAAGTTGCCATCGCCCGCGTGCCCATAGGTGAGGTGGCGGACGCGCTCGCGCTCGCCTATCGCGTCCACGCGGCGCAAGAGCGCGGCGATCTCGGTGCGCGGAACGACGATGTCCTCGCTGAGTTTTTTCTTGGTGAGCTTGCGCGTCGCGTACGAAAGCGATTTGCGCGCGGACCAGAGGCGCGCTCGTTGCGCCTCGTCTTGCGCCACGACCACGTCGATCGCGCGGGCGCCCATGATCTCGCCCAATCGCTCGGCCTCGCGTTCTGCGCCCTCACCGTCGGTCTCCACGAGCAGCATCGCTCCGGCGCGTGCGTCGATCGCGTTGCCGGCTTCGCGCACGACGTCGAGTGTTTGGCGATCGAGCAGCTCGAGACAGCGTGGTCGGAGGCCCGCGGCGATCACCTCGGAGACGCTCTCTCCCGCAGCGTGCACGTCCGTGTAGAGCGCAAGTAACGTCATGAGCTGCGGCGGATTGGGCACGAGCTTGAGCGTCGCCTCCGTGAACACCGCGAGCGTCCCTTCGCTGCCGACGAGCAGCGCAGTCACGTCGTAGCCGGTGACTCCCTTCGGCGTGCGCTTACCGGGCCGTACGAGCTCGCCGCCCATCAAGCACGCCTCGACGCCGAGCACGTAGTCGCGCGTCACGCCGTATTTGAAGGCGCGCGGGCCTCCTGCGTTCTCCGCGAGGTTGCCGCCAATCATGCACTGGTCTGCGCTGTTGGGATCGGGCGGATAGAAGAGACCCTCGCGCGTGACGGCCTCGTGCAGGTCCGCGAGGATGACGCCAGGCTCGACCACCGCGATGAGGTTCTTGCGATCGATGTCTTTGATGCGAGCCATCGCGTGCGTTGCCAGCACGATGCCTCCCGCGACGGGCACCGCTCCGCCCGTACGACCCGAGCCGCCTGCACGCGGCGTGACCGGCACGTCGTGTTCGGCGGCGATCCTCAGCGTCGCGCGCACGTCGTCTGCGCTCTCCGCGAGGACCACGACGTCGGCCACGACTCCCACGTTCGAGCTGTCGTCGCGCGAGTAGGCGAGGCAGCGCGCTTCACCGACGAGCAGCTTCGATGTCCCGAGCGCGCGGTCCAGCGCGAGCGTGGCGCGCTCCACGTTGTCGGCCTTGGCGCGAGTGAATGCGACGACTGTCACGAGTTCCAGTATGCTCCGCGCGCGAAGGAGAGTCAGTCATGATTAGACAATGCGTTGCCGTGCCCGTGTGTCTCGCAGCGTTCACGGTAGCGGCTTCGGCGAATGCCGCCGATCTCGTGACTCCGACCGGCGGCAAGGGGCAGTTCGTGATCGATCAGATCTCGGGCTTCCGCGCGTCGGCCGCGCCTAGCCCGAGCAGCGCGTTCTCTTACGCGGGCCTCGTCGGCTTCGCGTACAGCAAGCTCTCGTTCGACAGCCTCAACCTCGGCGGACTGAGCCCGGGCGGCAGCCAAAGCTACAGCTACACCAGCTTCTGGCTGGCTCCGTCGTTGGACTGGTTCCCGATCGATCATCTTTCGATCGGCGGGCTCGTGGAGATTTCGACGACCAGCGCGTCGCGCGACGACAAGCAGACGGCGCAGAGCCCGACGATCACCACGTCCCTGCCCACCACCACCAACTTCACGATCCTACCGCGCGTCGGCTACATGATCCCCATCGGCGGACCCGAGGGACGCTTCGCGATCTGGCCCCGCGTCGGAGCAGGCTACGCTTCCCGCCAGTGGGCCTCACCCGGCAATCAAAACAACGATGCGAAGACGTCGTTCTCGGGCTTCGAGTTGGACCTCGACGTCGGCTTCTTGCTCAGGGTGAACGAGACGTTCTTCTTCAAGCTGTCGCCCGAGTTCGTTTGGTTGCCGGGGACGGTCTCGACGACCGTCAACAACCTCTCCATCTCGGCCAGCGGCAGCGACGTCAACTTCCTCGTTCAAGGCGGCATAGGAGTGTTGCTCTAGGCACCTGCTGCATAGGACCGGCCCGCCGATTTGGTGAGCGATCGCACGGACGCGCAGCGCCCTATTTTTCTGGCCCGGCGTCGCGTTCGGGGCGCGTACCGGGCTGGCAGCGATCGGTGGCTGCTGGTTCGTGCGGGCCAAAAAAGAAAGCGCCGCGCGCTCCGGTCGTTCTGTTTGCGGTCCTGGAGAAGGGAGTCCGCAGGTGGCTTTTGGGGGAGTGGAAGTTAGTGCAGCTCGCTCGTTAGGAAGGCGAAGGACGGGACGATGACTTCTTCGGGGGCGGCTCCGCCTTGGTGGGCGACGCCTTCTTCGTCGACGACGAAGCCGTGATCGCCGAATACGAAGACGAGGGTGCGCGGCGCGAGTGTGGCGATGTGTTTGGCGATCGCGTCGGCGGCGTGATTCGCGAGCTCCGGAAGTACCTCGAGGGCGTGGGCATGTGCCTTGGCGAGCCCTGCCTCGACCACGTCGAGCTTGAAGACGTCGCGCGAGCCGACCTTCACGCGACGGATCATCTCGGCAGTTCGCCCGCGCACGGGATCGGCGTCGCGGTCTACGTCGTGCGGGATGCGTAGCGCGTCCACGCCGCGCGTGAGGCCCTCGAGCTGTCGCGACGTCACGGTCGGGAGGGCCGAGAACAGCGGGGTCTCGAGGGCGAGCGTCGCCCGCCCCGTGAGCATAGTCACGAGCTCGTCGCGGACCATCGCGCCGACGTCCCAGCGCATCGCGTCCACGAGCACGAGGTGCGTCGTTCGCGCGCCATGCATGCGTGCGAAGCGCTTGGCGAGATCGTGTGCATCCAACACCATCTTGGGGCGCTTGCCCGTGACGGCGAACGTCGGACACGCGTCGGTGTACGAGCGCGCGAACGTTCGGGAGAACTCGTCGCGGGCGGCGATGGCCTTCGGGTCATCGAGGCCGTTCGCGATGGCGTTCGCCAGCGGCATGTAGCTTTGGGCGAAGATGCGCTCGAAGCTCCCGAGCGGCTGCGGTCCGCGCGCGGCGTGCAGCGAGGCGACCCACGGCTTCCAGGCGACGTTGGCGACGGCGCGCATCACGGGCGGATCGACGATCGCATCAGCGAGTGACATCGACGCGGGCCCCTCGGGCTCCATCGGCTCGCCCTCCACCTCGTCGGGCGCAGCCGCCTCCATCGCTCGCTGCACTTGCTCTGGCTCGAACGCGAGCTCGATCTCGGGCTCCGGCGCAATCGGCGCTGCGGACGCGGCGCGCGGCGGCTCGGGCGAGCGATCGCCCATTTCGAGGAGATCGACGAGCGAGATCGGCGCCACGAACGCGACGAGTGCGCGATCGCTCTCACGCAGCAAGAGCGCGACGGGCCGCTCACGACTGGCGGTCGCGTAGAAGCGCAGCGCGCGTGCGTCGATCGCGTCGAGCCCGCCCACCGGCGCGGCCAAGCGCTCGAGTCCGGCGATCGAGACACATAGCCCTCGATGCCCGAGCTTGCGCGCCCGGAAGAGCTGATCGCTCAAGAGCGTGTCCATCGCGTCGTCGGAGCCCATGCCCGGCGCACTCGCACCTCGCGCCGAGAGCTCGGTCTCGATCCGAGCCTCGATCTTTTCCATCAGCCGCCCGCGCTCGTCGCAGAACACTTGCACCACGAGGGCCGACTCGCGCCCGAGCGCCTCATGCATGCGCGCCGCGTCGTCATTCGACACGAAGCGCGTGCCGCCGACGAACGGGCGAACGGCGGGCTCGAAGGACGTGGTCTGGGTGGAGGGAAGGAGCGGCACGGAGAGCGATTGCATGCCCACAAAACGGCATAGCGCGCGCGAAATGGCCAACTTCCGAGCGAAACGCTCACCGCACCGTTGACCGATCGAAGACCACTCCGTACCTTTGAGAGGTTCCCTCTGCCGGGTTCGTTTCTCGACTTATGGATCCCTTACGATTGTGAACCAGGGTTGCGAACCCTCGTTCGGTGTGCACGCCGGGCAATTGCTTCATAGCGTTGATAACTCGGAAGCCTAAAGAGCGAGCCAGCATCCCACCTAGCCACGATGGCTAGGGGTTCATCAAGTCAGCCACGGCCACGGCGGTACGGAACACTTTTCTGAACGGGTCGCTCGAGTTCGAGTGGCCCGTTCTTTTTTTTGGTGCGTGTGCCCGAAGTCCGGAGCGACGCTCTCATCGCGAGAGGGTCTGTCCTAGAAACAGCGTCCAAACCCAATGGATTGTCAGCATGCTTACAAAGCGGCGGGATCGTGGAGGCAAACTCGGGAGGCCCCTCCGGATTGTCCGCATGCTTACAAAGCGGCGGGATCGTGGAGGCAAACTCGGGAGGCCCCCCCTCGGCACGGGGTCCTCAGTTCACGTCGTGCTGCTCGGCGACCTTCGCGCTCGGCGACTCGCTCGTCTTGGCGCGCAGGTCGCGTCGCTCGAGCGCTGCCTTCACGAAGCGCGAGAACAACGGGTGGGGCGTGGTGGGGCGGCTCTTGAACTCGGGGTGGAACTGACACCCCAGGAAATACGGGTGATCCGCGAGCTCGACGACCTCGACGAGGCGCTTGTCCGGAGACGTCCCCGAGAGCACGAGGCCTGCGGCGACGAGCCGGTCGCGGTACTCGTTCGCGAACTCGTAGCGATGCCGGTGACGCTCGGAGATCTCGCTGGCGCCGTACGCCTCGGCCGCGACCGAGCCCTTCTCGAGCACGCACGGGAACGCGCCAAGGCGCATCGTGCCGCCCTTGTTTCGCACTCCGCGCTGGTCCGGCATCAGATCGATCACGAGGTGCGCCGCGTCTTTGTCGCACTCGACGGAGTGAGCGCCGGTGAGCCCCGCGACGTGACGCGCGAACTCGATCACTGCGAGCTGCATACCGAGGCAGATCCCGAAGAACGGCACCTTCGACGTGCGCGCGTATTCGATGGCCGCGATCTTTCCCTCGGTGCCGCGATCGCCGAACCCGCCGGGAACCAAGATCGCGTCGAGGTGCGCGAGCATGGGCTCAGCGCCGCGCGACTCGATCTGCTCGGAGTCGATGTACTCGAACTCTACCCTGCAATCGTTCTTCAAGGCACCGTGCACGAGGGCCTCGTGGAGCGACTTGTATGCGTCTTTGAGGTGGACGTACTTTCCGACGATGCCGATGCTCACAGACCCGCGCGGCGGCTTCTTGAACTTCTCGACGATGCGCGCCCACGCGGTGAGATCGGGTTGGCGGCTCCAGATGTTGAGGCGCTCGGCGATGAGCTCGTCGAGCCCCTCTTTGTGGAAATGGATCGGCACCTCGTAGATGCACGACACGTCGATCGCGCTGATGACGGCCTCGGTCGCCACGTTCGAGAACATCGAGATCTTGTCTTTGGTGGCCTGATTCAGCGGCTCCTGCGTGCGGCAGATGAGGATGTCCGGCTGGATGCCGATCTGGCGCATCTCTTTGACGGAGTGCTGCGTGGGCTTGGTCTTGAGCTCGCCCGCGGTCGCGATGTACGGGACCAGCGTGACGTGCATCGACAGCGCGTTCTGCGGTCCCGCCTCGATCTTGAGCTGGCGGAGCGCCTCGAGGAATGGGAGCGACTCGATGTCACCGACGGTGCCGCCGACCTCGATGATCGCGACATCCACGCCCTCGGTAGCGTCACGCACGCGGGCTTTGATCTCGTCGGTGATGTGCGGGATGACCTGCACCGTGGCGCCGAGGTACTCGCCGCGGCGCTCTTTGCTGATGACGGCCTCGTAAATGCGGCCCGTCGTGAAGTTGTTGCTCTTGGTCATTCGCGCGGTGGTGAACCGCTCGTAGTGTCCCAAGTCGAGGTCGGTCTCGGCGCCGTCGTCGGTGACGAAGACCTCGCCGTGCTGGTAGGGGCTCATCGTGCCCGGATCTACGTTGATGTACGGGTCCAGCTTGAGGTGCGTGATTTTCAGCCCACGCGCTTCGAGCAACGCGCCCACCGACGCGCTCGCCAGCCCTTTTCCGATGCTGGAGACCACTCCGCCGGTCACGAACACATACTTCGTCGGTTTCCGGCTCATCGGGAAAAGCTCCTTCGCGCACCCGATTCGCCCTCACCCCCGAACTAGCGAGGAGAAGAGAGCGAAACGTCCAGCACGTCGGAC
>JAYVYD010000016.1:0-14237 GCA_043784605.1 Myxococcales bacterium
TGCCCTTGATGCTCGATCGCGACGTGCTCGGGGAAGCGACGTGAGGTCTCCTCGAAGATCTCATGGAGCACCGAGGGCGCCGCGGCCTCTGGAAAGGGCTCGGTGTGGCTGAAGGCGCCGAGAGCGAGGTCACGATGAGAAGGGCCCGACGCCCGCGAGCGTCGCGTGAGTGAAGACAAAGGCGTTCCCGCATCCGTTTGCATGGAGATCTCCGAAGGCGCGCGCGAGGCCGCCTAGTTGTGAGTGTGGTCAGTCGATTTCGAAGCCGACGGAGGCGCCGCCGTGGAAGAGCGTCGGGCTCTGGCCGAGCGCGTGCGCGAGGGAGGCGATTAGCAAATGGCTCACCTCTGCGTGGAGGCCGAGATACATCCACTCCGTCACGTCGAGCTGCACGGCCCCGCCAAGCTCGACGAGCTCGAGACCTGCCCGCGACTCACCGAAGTAGGCTCGATCATAGGTTGCCGAGGCCCAGCCAACATCCGCGAAGGCGCTCGCCGTCCACGCCTTGAGCTCGTGCTCGAACGAGATGCCGAGAGTGCCGAAGTAGCCGCCCAGCGCGCTGCGTAGGTCCACCGAGTGAGCGGTGAACACGCGCCCGTCTCCGAACACGTACGCGCCCTCGAGCATGGCCTCGGCGGTGGCTGGCATCCTCTCGGTCTGGCCCGCGAAGCTCGCGAAGGCGGCGACTCCTGGTCGAAGCTCGAACGGCCCCGCCCGCCACGCGTAGGAGAGCTTGCCGGAGACGAACGTTGGGTGAGAATGCTGACCCGTGGTGGAGAGCGCTGCGGCGGACTCCAGCGAGACGCCGTGGAACGTGCCATGCGCGCTTGGCATGATCGTGGGACCGCCCAAGTGCATGCCCCTCCACACCAAGCGCGATTCCATTGCCCACTCGGCGCCGGCGGAGGGTTTGTTCGGCTCGCCCTCTCTCGCCACCGCGAGGCGAGCGCTCGCGAGGAGCGACGCCGCCAACATCAACATCGATCGGTTCATGTCGTGGGACTGAGCACCGCGCGTGCCGTCCTCTCGACTCAAGAATTTAGCGGCTTTGCTTCGGACGCGGGGTGTCCGGGACACTTCGCGGACGTCCACGGACAGCTCAATGTGGATCGGATATCCTCCGTACCGCACTCGATCCTGGCGGCGCCTTTCTGCCCTTGGTGTGGCAAGCAAAGGGTTCGTGCTGCTGCGGTGGCGGCTCCGAGCGCGTTCTCGCGCGCGGCCCTCGGCGCGGGGTCGCCCGACGTCAAGGCGGCGCGCGCCGGATGGGGCGGCGATCGGCACGACCGAGTGTTCTCGGAAGGCCACTACGATCTCTGCCTCGGCTTCGACCCGCAGGTCGGCTTCGCACTGGTGGGTGTTCACGAGCCCGACGGCGAACCCAAACGACTTCGCGCCTACGACATGCTCAACAAGCGCGTCGCGTGGGAGTCGCTCTCCGGCGAGGCCTCGGACGACATCGACGACGAGAAGCTCGCGTGCGCGGACACACCGTCTACGTGTCGATCGGCCGCACACTCCGCGCGCTGGACCTTTTCACGGGACGCCAAAAATGGGGCGCCGAGTTCTCCGACGAGCTGCCGTACGAGGTAGGCCACGGGCCGGACCGCGGGCTCAAGGTCATCGACGCGACGCCGCCCGGACAACTCGGCGTCGTGATCACGTTCACGGTCGACAACATGATCATGGCGATGGATCGCGACACGGGCCGGCTCCTCTGGAAAGAGAAGCGCGAGCACATGCCCAGCAAGGTGACGCCGATCGAACAGTCCGGGCTCTTGCTCTTCGAGACGAAGTACGTCCACGAGGTCATCAACCCCGCGCAGCAGGTGCCCGTGCTTCGAATCGCCAAGCCGATTCAGTGCTCGAACCTGGTGGGCCGCTACGGAATCTGGCAGGTCAAAAGCTGGGGTTGGCGTGACCGCGAGGGCATCGCGCTCTTCGACTACCTGGCCAATCAAGAGGTGATGTTCGAGGCGATCGACGGCGTCGAGGACGACGTCGCTTGCGTCATGGGATTTCACCGCGTGTTCTGCGCGACGAACGACGGAGACAAGATCTGCTACGCGCCAAACGGCGTCCCCACCGCCCTGCGCGAAGGACATCGGATCCAGCAACTCGCGGTGGTCTGCCCGACGCTGTTCGCCCTCATGGCCAAACACGAAGGCACGCGGACGCGTCGTGTGCTCGGGCTCGATCCTCAAAACCTCGCGGTGCGCTTCGATCTCGGCGAGCTCTCCAGGGAGCCGAGCGACAACGAAGACAAGCAGATCTTGGCGCTCCCGGAGCTGGCGGTCATCGTCAACAGCCGCGACCGCGACGACGATCACTGCGAGCTCTGGGGAGTCGCTCCCACCGGACAGATCGTGTGGCGAACGTACGTCGGCGAGTGGTCTGCTCACTACGCCTTGGGTGGCCACATCGTCTGCTACGCGGGCGGGTGGAAGATCTTGCGGCCCAACGACGGACAGATCGTGATGGACCATTCGTGACGCGGTCGATCGACGCTCTGGATCGCCGCACTCACATCTCGTACGACTAAAGCGTGTTCACTTACGCCTACGACGAAAAAGCGTGCATCGCGATCTTCCTGTTCACCGGCAAGGACAACGACGACGAGGACTTCGTCCGTTACCTCGCCGCGGTCGACGAGCTCGACGCGCGCGCCAACGGTCGCGCCGAGGCCGCCGTGCTCACCGTCGTGGAGCGCGGGAACCCGCCTCCGAACGCCGCATGGCGCAAGAAGATCGGGGAGCGCTCGCGGCTCATGAAATCACGGCCGATCGCGGCGCTCGTCTCCGAGTCTCCGATCATCTGCGGCGTGATGACGGTGCTCAACTGGATCGCCCCGCAGCGGTTCGAGGAGAGCGTCGTCACGTCGACCTTCGAGGAGGCCGTCCTGTGGGTGGAAGCTCGTCGAGGTGCGCGCAAGAGCGTGCTCAACCTTCTGCTGCGCGAGGCTCACGCAGACGCCGCCAAGCGTGCCCTGCCGCGGCCGTGATCAGTGCGGCACCGCGGCGCGGTCGACCTCCTCTGCCATCCTTCCCGTCAGCACGAGGCCGAGCATGCGGAGCTCCGCGCGGGTGTGCCACAGCTGGTTCTTCCACGGCGTCGTTCGGTTCTGCTCGAACGCACGGTGGCTCGCCTGCGCGATCGCGAAGTTGACGAGCGGGGCCGCCAACAGCAGCAGCGGCTGGTGCAGCGCGAGGCCCGACGCGAGCAGCGCGATGCACGAGAGCGTCGCGGCCGCATGCATTTTTTGGGTCCCTGGTCTCGTGTGCAGGCGGACGTAGTGCGGCCAAAACGCCTCGAACGAGCCCGCGTCGTACGGGCCCTTCATGCAGCCTCCGAGATCGCTCGTGAGAGCGCGAGCTTCGCGTCGCGGGTGCCGCTCCTGATGCGTGCATCCTGCACGTTCTCGAACTCTCTCGTGCGGTCGAGGAAGCGCTTGATCGTGGCCGCGTCGATGCGAGGGCTGCTCTCGCCTGCGCCGATGCGCGTGAGCCACGCCGCGTTGAGTTCTTGCTCGGGCTGCCTTCGTACGGGCACGCTGAGCACGGGTTTTCCCAAGTAGAGCGCCTCCGAGATCGTGGTGAAGCCGCCGTTGGAGATCACGGCACGACACGACGCGAGATCTCTCACGAAGGCCGCCTCGTCGAACGCACGCAGCTCGACGTTGCCGATGGTCTGGTGCGAGCGGCCGAGACCATACAGAACGAAGCGCGTGCGCGGCACGGCGAGCAGCGCCGGGATCAGGCGTGGGTCGCCGCTGCTGGTTTGATAGACGAGCACGTGATCCTCCGAGGTCACCGGCGCATCTTCGATCTCGCGCCGTACGATGGGTCCGACGAGCGTGCTCTTGTCCCAACGCGCCTCGGGGAAGAAGAACGAGCTCACGACGTACTGGGCGCAGCGCGGGGTCTTCGCGGTCACGAACGCGCGCGCCATGCCGAACGAGGAGACAGACGCGCGGACCTCTCGCGGGTGGCGGAAGCGATCGAGGACGTGTTGATGATCGACCGAGATCACCGGCCTGCCGAAGAGCGCGCCGAGCGCCGCGGTGAACGAGTCGAAGTCGGTCACGAGCATGTCCGGGAGGAAATCGAGCGCGTCTCCAAGGGCGACGTCCGCGTTGTGTGCGAGCGCGTGCGGCGTGCGCTTCAACATGTCGAGCACCGTGCGCGCGCGTCTCACCTCGCCCTGCTCGAAGTGCATCGACATCCCGTCGATCGGCAAGACGGGGAAGCCGTGCCCGCGGAGGATCGACACCGCCCTCCCCGACGCGGCGATCGTGACCTTGTGACCCTCGAGACGAAGGTGCTGCGCGAGCGCGCGCGCCCGCATCGTGTGGCCCAGCCCACAGCCCGTGACTCCGTACAGGATGCGCATCCAGGGTCAACACGCGTCACGAGCAAAGATTCCTGCCAAGGCGCGCGAGGATGATGGGTCCTATGGGCTTGGTGCGCGGTTGGGGCTCGTTCTCTTTGCTCGTGCTCGTGCTCTGCGCGTGCGCACACACCGCGCCGAGCGTGCATCTACAGGTCGCGCCGAAGAGCGGCTCCGCTGCGCCGGTCGTGATCGACGCCACCACCGTCGTGGCAGATTCACCGGAGGACACGCTCGCGAGAGAGGTCTCGGCGATCCGCGGTTTGCCACTGTTGCACGGGTTGCACGTCCTCAGGCTCGCGCAGGGAGAGTTCTTGATGCGCACCCACGGAGGGCCCGCGGACGAAGCGACGACGGCGACCTACGTGGCGTTCGGGTTCATGCATCACGATCCGAACGCGCCAGCACCGGTCCTCAGGCACGCGGCGTACCTCGGGGTCTTCGACTTTGCGACGCACGAGCTGTTGATACGCAACGACCTCACCGAGACGATCACGCGCGGAGCGCTGGTGCACGAGATCGGCCACGCGCTCCAAGACCAGACCTTCGGCATGCCCAGGCACGCCGAGGGCGACGACGCAGCGCTCGCGATCAAGTCGTTGTACGAAGGCGACGCCACGCTCACGCGCGACCTCTACGCCGCCAATTCGATCGAGCAGCGCGCAGAAGATCGCGTGTCCGACGCGATCATGATCGTTCGTACCAACACGAGAGAGAGCGTCGCGAAGGCCCTCGGCGTGCCCGATGACGCCACGCGCGAGCCGAGGTTCGGCGAGACGATCTCCACGTATTTGGACGGGATGGTGTTCGTCGCTTCGCTCTGGCAAAAGGGCGGCTTCGATCTCGTGAACAGCGCGTACACACGCGTGCCCGTGAGCACCGAGCAGATCCTTCATCCAGACAAGTACCTCGCGAACGAGCTGCCGATCGTGGTCGCCGCACCCAATACGCCGGCCGGGACCACCAAGCTCGCGGAGGGGACGCTCGGAGAATTGCGCACGCGCTTGTTGCTCGCGCGATGCAGCAAGACGCCCGCTGTCGGCGGTTGGGGTTGGGGAGGAGATCGCTTCGTCGTGGGTCTCGGCACAGAAGGGCGGCTCGCGCTCACGTGGAGCACCGTCTGGGACACCGAAGGAGACGCCACGCGCTTCGAGTCTGCGCTGCGGTGGGTCTCGGCGCGATGCTGGTCGTCGGAGCGCCGCGACGGTTGGTGGATCGGCCAGCGGACCACGATCACCCGCAGGGGCGTGCGCGTCGAGTACACGCGCAGCTGACCGGCGTGTGTATTGCGCCTATGATCGTCTGATGCGGGTCTCACGCGCGAGTTGGGTGTTCTTGATTGGCGTCACCGTCGCGGCTTGCGCGAACGGCCTCGCGGTCGAAGGGTCAGACGCGAGCTCGCCGCCGATCGACGCGACGACCGACCGCAACAACCTCGGCGACGCGACCACCGATCGGACCGCCAGCGACGCGAGCGGGCCCGACACCGCAGACATCTCCGTGCCCGACGCGTTCGATGCGGGCTGCTCGCAGCTCGACGCGGGAATGGGCGGGATCGGCATCCCGCCGAACAGCACGGCGACCGGCAACTCCTACCAAACGAGCACTCCCGACAAGGCGATCGACGGGGACCTCGACACGACTTGGAACGCGGGCGGCTACGGAGGCAGCATCGTGATCAAACTTGGCTCGGTGCAGCTCATCTCGGGCGTCCACATCGCCAGCATCGCCAGCCCAGGCTCGAACGAGACGTACACGATCACGGGCTACCAGAATAGCAATCCGACGGTCATCGGCAGCGCCACGGTCCAAGTGCCGGCGGGTCTGTCCCTACTCGCGCCGATCTCGGTGACGATGGGCTCCTATGATCAGATCCAAATCGACGTGGCGTCTGACTCGTCGTGGGCGGCGATCGCGGAGGTCTCGCTCCTCACGCAGTATTGCCCGTGAACGACGATGCGAGCGTCGCCGTCACGGGAGCGTGATCCGAGGCGATTGCGCCGCTCAGCTTGCTCTTCTTGCGGAACTCTCGCTCCACCATCACGTCCGTCATGCGCGCCGCCACGGGCTTGGACGCGAGCACCAGATCGAGCCGCATTCCGAGCTTCTTGTGGAACGCGCCGGCGCGGTAGTCCCACCACGAGTAGCCCGGCTCGGCTGGGTACTTCTCGCGATAGAGGTCGGCGAGCCCAGCCCCGGTGATGCGGGCCATGAGCGCGCGCTCCGCGTCCGTGTGGAAAATGGTGCCCTTCGCGCGCTCGCCCAAGTACGAGTCGAGATCGGTGGTGCACACGTTGAAGTCGCCGGCGACGACGAGCGGCGCGTCTTGGTCTGCCCTTTGTTCGAGGTGAGTCGCGAGGTGTCCGAGCCACGCGAGCTTCAGCGGGTAGTCCGGATGCGTCTCGTGCTTGCCGTTGGGGATGTAGACAGAGACGACCTGCATCCCGAACGTGCGCACCATCAGAAATCGCGCGCCTGCGTCCTGCGCCGCGCCGGGAAGTTGACTCATCAACGGCTCGATCGGCTCGCGTGAGAGAACGCCTACGCCGTTCCAGCCCGCCTGCCCCACCGCCGCGACGTGATAGCCGAGCGCAAGGAGTGGCGCGCGGTCCAGCTCGTCTTCCTTCATCTTGAGCTCTTGGAGGCAGACGACGTCCGGCTTGCGCTCGGTCAAGAACTCGACGAGACGCAGCGCGCGCGCGCGTATTCCGTTCACGTTCCAGGTCGTGATCAGCATTCGCCGTTCAGATCGCGGCGAGCAGTTTGGCGGTGACCGACTCTACGCCGGGAGACTTGCTCGCGCGCAGCACCCAGTCGAGCGCGCGCGTGCGCATCAACTTGCGGAACACGACGCCCGCGACAAAAGAGCCGCGGAACGCCTTGTTGCAAGCGCGCTCGTAGTCGCGGAACGCTACCGCCTCGTCCACGCCAAAACGCAGAGTGTCGGCGATCGCCTCGGCCGCGAGCATGCCCGAGCGCATGCCTTGGTAGATGCCCTCGGCGGTTGCTGGGTGCGTCATCAAGCCCGCCTCGCCGACGATGATCGCTCCGGGCCGCGTGAGCTTGCTCGGCGCCGCGTTCCAGACGATCGGGTGACCCTTCCAGGGTTTGGTGGCCTTGGCGTCCGCGAGTCGCGCCTTGTAGTGCTTGTCCAAGAAGCGCTGGAAGAGCTCTCTCGCGTTGTGCTTCGGCGCGCCCGGCGTGTCCTCGTAGGTGATGCCGATGTTGACGCGATCCGGTCCCTCGGGAAATAGCCAGCCGTAGTACGGCGCCAGCATCTCGTCGAAGATCATCTCGACGTGACCTTCACGGAAGCTCACGCCGGACCACCACCCCATGATGGCTTGGATCACCTGGCGCGGGCGCGCCTCGGGCTGACCGATACGGCAGTGCGCGCCGCCTGCGATGACGACGATCTTCGCGCGCACCTCGACGCCGTCGCTCGAGCGAACGCCGGCGACACGGCCGTTCTCCGTGAGCACGTCGGTCGCGTTGAAGTCGGGGACGAACACAGCTCCCCGCGAGAGAGCCTTCAAGAGCAGCTTGTGATCGAGCACGCGTCGCTCGCAGACCACGGCCTCCGCCGCAGTGCCCGCGGACATGTAGCTCTCCTCGCCGCTCTGCGTGACGAGGCGAATCCCGGTGATGGGATAGCTGTGCGGCTCGATCTCGTGCCACACGCCGAGGTCGCGCAGCGTCTTGATGCCCTTCGGCGAGAGCCCGCTACCGCACGTCTTATCGCGCGGGAAATCGTGGCGATCCGTGAGCACGACGTCTCCGACACTGAGCGTCCCCAGGTGCGCCGCGCAGGCCGTGCCCGCGGGCCCAGCGCCTACGATGACGACATTGACCCTCTTGTCCTTCGACGCGCTCACTGCAGATCCGAGTCCTGTTTGGCGCGCGCGCGTAGCTTCACGAGGCGGTCTTGCACGGCGGACTTCTGGCTCGCCAGGTGCTCTTCCCATTTGCGCACGGTGAGCGCTTGGAACGCGTGCACTGCCGGGTTGAGATCGAGCGTGGGAGCGTCCCAGTGCGCTTCATAGCCGCGCTGCTCGGCCTGGACGGCGATCTCGTCTTGGCGCAAGAGCGGCTTGATCAAGAGCTCGTTGGAGATCTTGAGGAACGGCCTCATCAGCGTGCGCGGGATCTGCATGTGCGTGAACGGCACGACGAACGAGTCGAAGTAGAAGAGGAAGAACACGCGTGTCGTGCACTCGTCGATGGGGAGCAGAAAGCACCAGTGCTTGATCTTGCCGTCTGTCGAGGAGCGTTGGTACGGGTACTCGTATGCGAGCTCCATCGCGTTCGTGTCGACGCGCGCGCGGTCCACGAAGCGCCCGCTGATCGCGCCGCCGCCCACCTTCGTGTCGTATGCGAGTTCGACGACGTCGCCTTTGGTCTCGAGGCGCTTGAGCTCCGCGTTCTCGAAAGGCTTGTATTTGCGGTGCAGGAACGCGTGCGTGAAGTCGCTCACGTTGTCGATGATCATCGAGTGGTGCGCTCTCCACGTGAAGTCCACGGGCACACACTCCCAACGGTCCTCGCCCTCGAGCTCGGGTGCCTCCGGCATGCTCGTGCTGTCTGCGCGCGCGGGGTCGCCGAAGAAGATCCACACGAGGCCGTAGCGGACGCGCGTCGGGTAGTTGCGCAGCTTGCACTTGGGCAGGCCCTTGCCGAACGTCGAGTGCGCGACGCTCACGAGCTCGCCCGCGCCGTTGTACTCCCAGCCGTGATACTGGCACACGAGCCGGTCGCCCTTGACGACGCCGATGTGCAACGGGAGCTGGCGGTGCGCGCAGCGATCCTCGACCGCGTGAAAGCGACCGTTGTCGTCGCGGAAGAGCGCGACCGACGAGCCCCAGAACTTCACCTCTTGGACTTGCCCCGGCTTCATCGCCGACACGTGCTCCACGGCGTACCAGTAGTTCGGATCGAGACCGGCAGCGCGCGCCTTCTGACGGCGATTGGTGGCTTGTTCGAACGTCGGCGGTGCGGACTTGTTGTTCATGCGGTGGCCTCCAATGCTGCGGCGGTGGTCTGACGCGCGGGGCCGCTAGGCGCGAGGCCACGTCGAACGAAGTCCTCGTAGGCGGCCTGGATCGCGTCCTCGATGGGGGTCGGGAGAAAGCCGAGCTCGGTGCGCGCCTTCGTGGTGTCTGCGCGGCGCTGGCTGCGAAGGATGCGCACGGCCGCGGGCGTGAAGCGCTGCGGCTTGTTCGGCGCGAAGCGATCCATGAAGAAGCTCGTCACTTGGGCGACGCCCGCCATCACCGTCGGCGAGAGGCGGAGCTTCGGTCGGGGCCGACCCGTGACCTTCTCCCAGATGTCCATCATCTCGTCGATGGAGACGAAGCGAGACGAGAAGATGTACTTCTGACCGCTGCGGCCGCGCTGCATCGCGAGCATGTGCCCCGCCGCGATGTCCTTGGCGGGGATGAACTCGAAGCCTCCGGGCACGTACGCGCGGAGCTTGCCGTGCGCGAAATCCAGCAGCGTTCGGCCCATGCGCGAGGGCTCGTAGTCGTGAGGCCCGAGCACAGCGCAGCTCGTCGCGATGACGACGTCGAGCCCCTCGACCGCCGCCTTGAGGCACTCGTGCTCGACTTGTACCTTGGTGCGCGAATACGGAAGCACCTCGTCGAACGGGTAGTGCGCGAACGTCTCGTTCGCAGGCGCGTGTGGGTCCTCGCGGTTCCAACCGTTCGCGCTGAAGCTCCCGGTGACGACGACGCGATCCATCGCGATGTGCTGAGCGACGCGCAGCAGATTCTGCGTGCCCGTCACGTTCACGTCGTAGATGCGTCGCTCCAGCGCGGGGTTCGGCACGCCCGTCGCGATGATCGCGGCGACATGGAACGCTTGCGCGCAGCCCTTCATCGCGGTCTCGAGGGCGCCGATATCCGTGAGCTCCGCGCTCACGCGTTCGACGTCGAGCCCATCGAGCGCGTCGGCTTTTTTGCCCGGCTCGAGGAGCACGCGCACCTCTTTACCGTCGGCCAAGAGTCGCCTGACGACGTTCGCGCCCACGTGGCCGGTGGCGCCGGTGACGAACACCTTGCCCTTGAGCTTGCGGACAGGGTTCACCTTGTCCGATTTCGTGGTGGCCTCACCAAAGCACGGGATCATCGCCGACGGGTATCACCGAGGCCCCCGGGTGAGAAGGCTCAATCCGAGAAGTCGTTGGTCAGATACAGGTGTCCGCTCACTTCGATCAACCCGACACCGACGCGCGTGAATTTCGGGTTCATCATGTTCATGTAGTGGCCGTGGGCCTCTCCGACGCCGGGGCCTTCGTTGTACATGGCGAGCTGGATCGCATCGATCTGCATCACCTCGTTGGTCGTCGCGTTCTGACTCAGCACCGTCCAGCCGTTCGGATCGCCCTGATTCTCGCCCGCAGAGCTGATGAAGCCACTGGACCACAGCGTGTTGTTGTTGCCGGCGTTGATGAAGTGTTGGTGCGGCGTGTGATCTTGCGTGAGCTGCTGCGAGCCCGCTAGGGCGAACGTGGAGAGCTTCGCGTCCAGCTTGAGCGCCGCGACGCCCTTGCCCGCGCGGTACTTGTTGATGTCATCCAAGTTGCGATGTTGGAACTGATCGAAACCGTCGTTCGGCGGCGAGGTGTCGGGCGCGGTCGTCGACGAGTCGGTCAGGGTGGTGGCGCCCGAGTCTTGACCGGGCTTCGGAGCCTTAGGTCCCGAGTCCGAGTCGCTCTGCGTCGGATCCACCGCGGCGTCGTTGTCCGCGGGTGCGGGGCCGTCGACGAAGACCGTCTGGCTCGTACAAGCCGCAAGCAGCGAGAGCCCGACCAACAGGAGTGTTTGGCGCATGCCCGAAGTTATGCGACGAGCGTCTCGCCGCGTGCGAGCACAAACGTGCATGCTGCAGCGAAATAGCCGTGAGAGCGCCGCACGCGCAGCGAGACTGGACGGCGTTTCTCAGCAGAGCGGACTCTTACAACGATTTGCCCCCCCCACAGAATTTACAGGAAGGCGGGAAGACGGGAAGCGAGAGAGGTTTTTGGGCAGCGATGCGAAACTCCAAAAACCTTCCCGTCTTCCCACCTTCGTGTGAATTTTCTCACTCGGGCCGTGCTCGATTACTTGGTCGTGGTGCCGTCTGGCGTGACCGCGAAGCGGAACCACGAGTCTGCGTTGCCCGTGGTCATGTCGATCCCGTCCACCTGAATCGACTTGTCCGCGCGCTGCGTGACGAGGCCGTATCCGTAGTACCCGCTCGTGAGCGGTGCGCCGCCGTTGCCGAAGACCACCTCGCGCGCGCCCTTCGTGTGCCAGACCGTGTGCGTATGGCCGACGATGGCGAGCGTGTAAGGGTGCTTCGCCATGATCTGCTCGCTCGGCACGACTCCAGGCGCGGTGTTCGCGTACGCCGACTCGTGACGGATGATGAACGTGTAGGTCGTGGCACTGGCGAGCGTGGACTCGAGCCAGCTCGCTTGCGCGGCGTTCCACGCGTTGGCGGCGATGAAGACGAACTTGGAGGTCCACGAGCTGTCGGTCGCGTTCACGTTGATCACGTAATACGGCAGGTTCTTGCCGATTGGCGCGAGCATCGCGGCTTGGAAGGCCGTGTAGTTGTTCGTCGTGGGGTATTGATTTCCTTGGCCGCAGTTGGAGATCACCGCTCCCGTGCACTCGTGATTTCCCATCGCCGGGAACTCGATGCCGCCGGCCTGGCGATAGGGCGCAGAAGCCGCCGTATAGAGCGCGAACTGCTTGCTCGCCTCGTTGCCCATATAGGCACTAGCGAATTGATAATCGCCAGTCGCGACGACGAAGGGCGGCATCGGCGTGAGCGATTTGATGTCCGAGAAGATCTTGTTGATGATCGCGGTGGGATACGCGCTCGTCTGATCCATCCCCGGGGGGCGAGTGTCTCCGACGATCGCGAACAACAGGCGCGACTCCGTGCCGCCGTTGTTAGCGATCTGCGACTTGATCGGGCCACCGCCGTCGGGCGGAGGCACGGGTGCGGTGCCGGCGTCTTTGCTCACGGGCGACTTGCCGCATGCGTCGTTGTCCGGGACGCAGACCTTCGCGGGATCGCCGGCGATCGTCGTCTCGGCGGAACAAGTCGTTCGGTCGCCGCACCCGCTGCCGCCCGGGCAGGCGACAGCGCAGAAGCTGTCCCCCCCGAATTGCGCGCAGACCGAGCCCTTGCAGTCGCCGTCGATGACGCAGGGGGTGCACATCCCCGGGGCGACACCCGAGTCAGCTCCGAGGCCGGTATCGACCGCGGGGCCCGCGCTGCACGCCGCAGAAATGGCCGCGATCGCGCCCGGAATCAACCATCCTGCACGGAAGCCGAGCTTACTCATCAGTGGATGATGTGCGCGAGCGCGCCGATTGATCACCGAAAATCGGCTCTCGATCGCCTTCGACTGCGACTCAAGAGCCGTGAATGAACTCCCAAAGCACATAAAGGATGACCGCGATCATCACGGCGGCGACCACCATCTGCTGAGGTCGAGTCGTGAGATCTCCCGGAGCGCTCACGTCGGTCGGTTTGGGCGAGTCATCCTCTTGCTCGACCTGTTCTTTAGCGTCGACGGCTTTGTCGTCCGCTTTCTCCGCGGGCTCTACCTTCGCGGCGGGCTCGATCTTCTCGACGGCGACGGGGGGGGGCGGGTCCGTCTTCTTCTTGTTGGCCTTGGCGTCGTCCATCTGGACGAAGTCGCGCACGATCTCGAACGTCTGCGTGACGGACTCACTGTCCTTGTTCGGCTGGAGTCCCTCGCCGGTGAGCTCCGCGATGACGACGGTGACGTTGTCCTCGCCGCCACGCTCGTTCGCGAGCGCGATGAGCCGCTTGCACGCGTCGTCGAGCACGCTCGTGGCGTCGATGATCTCGCGCATCTCCGTGTCTTGCACTTTGTTGGAGAGGCCGTCGGAGCAAAGCAGCAATCGATCGAAGCGACGCAGCGCGAGCTTGCCGATCGCGGGCTTCACGTCCGCCTTTTGGCCCATCGCCTGGAGGATGACGTTCTTGTGGGGGTAGTCCTTCGCCTCGTCGGGGCTGATCGCGCCCGCGTCCACGAGGAGCTGAACGAAGCTCTGATCGCGCGTCATCTGGCGGATTCGGTGGTTGCGGATCAAGTACGCGCGAGAGTCCCCGACCTCGGCGATGAACGCGGTCTCGCCCATCACGAAGACGGCGGTGAGCGTCGCGCCCATGCCCTTCTTTCCGGGCTCCTTCGCGGCGTCGAAGACCTCTTTGTTCGCTCCGAACACTGCCGTGTCGAGCATCTTCGTGATGGTCTCGCCGCTGACCATCTCTTTGTTGGCCGCGAGCTCTCGGCGCAGCGACTCGATCACGAGCGCGCTCGCGACCTCGCCGGCTTGCTCACCGCCCATGCCGTCGCTCACCGCGAGGAGCATGCCCTCTGTGGGCACGTCGACGGACTTCTCGCCTTCGGACGTGTCGAGCTTCGCGCTCCGCGCCAGATCGGCGACGACGAACGCGTCCTCGTTGTTCGTTCGGACCTTCCCTACGTCGGTCCTGCCCACCACAGTCAACTTGACGGTCACGCGAGGAGACTACGCCACGATGCTCGCTTTGGGGAGCGGCTATTCGGCGGCTGCGTCTTTAGCGCCGCTGCACGGATCGCCGGGCTGCAGCGTAGTGCCTTGCGTGTTGCAGCCGCACTTGTCCGCGGGGACGCTTCCTGGCGAGCATACCCACCCGCTGCCAGAGTCGGGGCAAATGAGCTTCACCGACACGATGTCGCAGGCCTTGCCCTCTGCGCCGCGCCGACAGGTGACGATCGGATACTGAGCTCCGCCGCACGTCACGCTAGGCGCGGCCTCCTTCGCGGCGTCCACCGGCGCTGC
>JAYVYD010000017.1:0-8865 GCA_043784605.1 Myxococcales bacterium
GCCCCGTCGGACTCCCGACGAACCTCCTCGTCGACCCGCGGACCATGAAGATCATCAGCGTGATCGAAGGCTACGGCGGCATGGATCCGGCGGTGAGCACGCTCGCGAGCAAAAACAAGCCGATGTGATCAGCTGCCGAGCGCGCACGTACGCGTGTATCCGGAGTCCAAATCGGTAATGGTCAATCTCACGAGACCATCGGCGCCCACGTCGTAGCGCTCCAAGATCTGCGGGCCAAGGCCGTGGATGCGCGAGACAGGCATGCGCGACAGGTCCGGCGTCTCGCGCAGGCGCGTGTCGAAGGGGAAGCGTACGTCGAGGATGGGCGCGAGATCACCCCGCGGCGATCCGTCCTCGGCGAACGCGGTGCACTCGAAGAACCGATAGTGCCCGACGTCGTGCGCGGCGCGATAGCGGCGCTCCACCGAGAGAGTCGGTTGACCCGAACGAGGCAGCGGCATGTCGCGTGTGAAGAGCGGATCGTAGGTCGTCTGTTCGCCGTTGCGACCTTCGCGGAAGACTCCAAAGTTGCGACTGAAGCGATCGTCGAGCTCGAACCCGGAGCCAGCGTCGCCCGCGATCGCGAGGCCAATCGCGACCGAGGCGTGTGCGTAAGGAGAGCGGTGCACGCGCTTGCCGAAGCGGTCACGGAGCACGCGACCGACGACGGGTAGAGAGCTCGCGCCGCCGACGACATACACGCCTGCGACGCCCGTGAGCTCGAAGCCGGCGCCCGCCGAGCGATCGAGCACGGGCTTCATCGCCTCCAACGTCGACGCGACCAAAGGCTCGCAGCGCTCGAAGTAATCGGCGACGGCGACCGTGACCTCCGAAAGGCCTGCAGAGGCGCCGTCGATCGTGATCTTGCGCGAGCTCGGGCCGAGCGTCTCTTTGGCCCCGCGACACTCGGTCTCCAGGTTCGCGCGCTCTCGCTCTCCGAGAGCTTCGAAGGATTCGCCCGCGACCATCTGGGCAAGCACGCGATCGAAGTCGTCTCCGCCGAGGCGCGCGAGTCCTGACGTCGCGACGACCTCGTGTCGCTTGCCGCGCAAGTGCACGAGCGAGGCGTCGAACGTGCCGCCTCCGAGATCGTAGACGATGACGTGCTCGCGCTTGCTGTTCAGCGTTCTGGCGTGTCGATGCGAGTACTCGAAGCCCGCGGCCGAAGGCTCGTTGAGCATCGAAAGGACGGTGAATCCCGCTCCACGAAACGCGTCGAGCGTGACGAAGCGCTGCGTGCAGAACGCGTTCGCGGGCGCCGCAACGACCGCGTGCATCGGCTTTTGGCGAACGAAGGCTTGCGGCAGATTCGAGCGCTTCTGAAGCGCCACGCGGAGCGCGATGAGGAACCGCTCGCAGAGGTCGCGCACGGTGATTCGGACAGAGCCGATGGTGACCCCTCCGCCCGGCGACGCCTGTGCGCCGGCGAGCAGACGCTTGAACGAGCGGACGCAACGAGCATTCGGCTCTTCACCCACGGCCAGCGCGTCGAAGCCGAACGAGAGAGAACCGTTGTGCTCGGCGACGACCGACGGAAACCACTCGACCCAATCACCGGTATGACTCTCGAAGCTCACGACGGGATAGTTCCCACGGTCCGCATACGCGACCACCGTACGAGTCGTTCCGAAATCGATCCCCAAGCTCACGTCGGGCGGTATACCACGTACCTTGTCATCCTGAGGAGCGCAGCGACGAAGGATCCCCCGTGAATAGAGCCATGACGAGCACGCGGATGGACTTGCCTCATGCGCCGAGAGCGCGCTCGAGACTGGCGATCAAATCGCCGACGTCCTCTATGCCGACCGCCAATCGGATCAATCCATCTTTGATGCCGATGGCCTCGCGTTGCTCGGTGGTCATCTCGTAGAAGCTCATCACGGCGGGCTGCTCGATGAGTGTCTCAGTGCCGCCGAACGAGGGGCCGATACGAGCGATGTCGGTCTTGTCGACCACACGCTTTGCACCAAGGAGCCCGCCCTTCACGACGAAACTCACGACGCCACCGAAGCCGACCATCTGTTTCTTGGCGATCGCGTGATCGGGATGAGACTCGATGCCTGGATAATACACGCGTTCGACTTCTGGCCTTATTTCCAGCCACTTTGCGACCGCGAGTGCCGTCTCGTTCTGGCGTCCCACGCGCAGAGCGAGCGTCTTGATGCCGCGCGAGACCAAGAAGGCCGCGTGCGGATCGCTCACGCAGCCGAGCACTCCGCGGAGATCGCGGACGAGACTCACGAGTCCTTCTTTGCCGCACAGCACACCCGCGAGCACGTCGTGGTGACCCCCGAGATACTTGGTCGCGCTGTGCACTACGAGATCGATCCCGAACGTCGCCGGTCTGCAGTTGACTGGGGTCGCGAACGTCGCGTCGATCATCGTCTTCACGCCGCGCTTGGGCTTGCACTGCGCGACGAGCGCCTCGAGATCAATGCACCGCAAATACGGATTGGTGGGCGACTCGCTAATGACCAGTCGCGTCTCGGGCTTGAGCGCGCTGGCGAGATTGCCCACGTCTCCAGCGGACACCAAAGTATGGCTGACACCGAACTGCGCGAGCGTACCGGTGACGAACTCTCGGGTCATTCGATAGCAGTCGTCGAACAACACGATGTGCTGACCTTGCTTGACGAGTGCCAAGATCGAAGTCGTGATTGCCGCCATTCCGCTCGAGAACAACAGCGCGTCGTCCGTGCTCTCTAGGGCCGCGAGGTGCTTCTCGACGGCTCGACACGTGGGGTTGCCGTAGCGACCGTACTCGCAACGCTCGGGCTCGAGGTGCGTGCCCGCGGTCTGCGCGATGATCTCGTCGGTGTTCTCGTACGTGTACGTCGCCGTCTGCACGATGGGCGTGGGTACGCCATGAAACGCCTGTTTCTTGGGCTCTCCAGCGTGCACCGCCTCGGTCGAGGTGATGCCTCGCTTGGGCTCTGTCATGACGCGAGCGCGGCCTTCACGCGCTCGACGAGCACGCGCGCGGCATCTGCGATGGGGATGAGCTCTGCCTTCTTCGGGTCCGGCTCGGTGCGCGGCTTGAGCTCGAATTGACCGTTCGCCAATCCCCTTCCGCCGAGGGTCACGCGGAGCGGAATACCGATTAAGTCGGCGTCTTTGAATTTCACTCCAGGGCGCTCGTCGCGGTCGTCCCATAGCACCTCGACGCCGAGTGCCTCGAGCTCGTCGTGGAGCCTTTTCGCGGCTTCCGTCACGGGCGCGTCTTTGCCCAAGGAGCAAATGTGTACTTGGTAGGGCGCGAGGCTCATCGGCCAGCGCATGCCGTCTTGGTCGTTGTGTTGCTCGACAGCAGTAGCCACGAGGCGCGAGACGCCGATTCCGTAGCAACCCATGATGACGGGTTTGCTCTGTTGGCCTTCGTCCAAGAAGTTGGCGCCCATCTTCGCGCTGTAGTGCGTGCCGAGGATGAAGATGTGTCCCGCCTCGATTCCCTTGTAGGAGGTGAGCGTGCCCTTGTCGCAGTTGGGGCAGGAATCGCCCGTAGTGGCGAGGCGCACGTCCACGACATCGGCTTGGAAGTTCTGTCCGTGGTTCACATTGCCCAAGTGCCAATCCGTCTCGTTGGCGCCGGTGACTCCGTTGCGAACGGCGGCGGCCGCGCGGTCCACGATGATCTTTCCAGAGAACCCCACCGGGCCTGCGAAGCCGACGTCTGCGCCGGTCGCCTTTTTCACGTCCGCCTCCGCTGCGAGGAAGACCTCCGCGACGCCGAGAGCGCGTGCGACACGGAGTTCGTTGACCTCGTGGTCTCCGCGCACGACGACCATCACGAGCTCAGCGCTGCCGGGTACCGTGAAGAGCAGGCTCTTCAGCATGTCCTGCGGCCTGATCTTGAGCAGTGTCGTGACTTGCTCGATCGTCCCGTGACCGGGAGTGTGCAATCGGATGGTCGGCATGGTCGTCGCCATCGCCGCGCGCGCAACGGCGAACGTTCGCGCAGTGGCCACCTCGACGTTCGCCGCGTACTCACAGTTGCCGCACGCGACGATCGCGTCCTCGCCGGAGTCGGCGAGCACTTGGAACTCCGCGCTCGTGCTGCCACCCATCGCGCCCGAGTCGGCGGCGACCATCCGATAGCGAAGCCCCATGCGATCGAACGTACGCGTGTACGCTACACGCATCGCCTCGTAGCTCGCCTTGGCGCCCTCCTCGGTCGTGTCGAACGAGTACGCGTCCTTCATGATGAACTCGCGGCAGCGCAGCAGGCCTCCACGCGCGCGCGGCTCGTCGCGGAACTTGGTCTGGATTTGGTAGAGGTTCTTCGGCATGTCGCGCCAGCTCTTGATCTCGCGGCGCGCGATGTCGGTGACGACCTCTTCGTGTGTGGGCGCGAGGTTGTAGTCTCCGCCCTTGCGATCTTTGAGGCGGAAGAGGACGTCTCCGTAGAGGTCCCAGCGGCCGGTCTCTTTGTAGAGCTCGGCGGGCAACAACACGGGCATCAAGATCTCTTGCCCGCCTGCGCGATCCATCTCCTCGCGAACGATGCGCTCCACCTTGCGGAGGACCCGGAGCCCGAGCGGGAGAAAATCGTAGATTCCCGCGCCGACCTTGCGCACGAAGCCTGCCCGCGTGAGCAGGATATGGCTCTGGTTCGTGGCGTCGCCGGGGACTTCTTTCACCGTGGGGATCAGCGCTCTAGAGAACAGCATGGCGAACGGTTTACCACAGCCGAGCGGCGCCGAAACTGCCGCCTCGCGTCTCAGCTGCGTTAGCTGTTGAGCAGCGCGGAGACTTTGCGAGCCGAGGTCGCGACGCAGACTCGGCCGAAGGCATCGGGAGCGCCCCAAACACACTCGGCGTTGGGCGCGATGATGCAGTCCTCTCCGAGGATCACCCAATTGCCGGCGACGATGACGTCGAATAGGAGCTGAGCCAGCGCCACCGTGACCACGGTGCCTTCGATCGAGAATGTGCACCCCAGGTGAAGGGCCACGCCCTCCACTTCGACCTTGGCTCCGTCCGGCAACCGGGCGACGTAACATCCGCGCTCATCGGGGACCTTGGCGCCAACGCCTTCGAGAATCTTGCGCACGGCGCTGACCTCGAGCTCCGAGAGAGGCTGATTTCGCGGGATGTCCTGGAGCTGCTTGGTCACCGGGTTGACCCGCTTGTCGGTGGTTCCGTCGAAGCGACAGGGCTGAACGTGCAATTCGAAGCTCACGGGACTGACACCTTAGCAGCGATGCTAGGATGAATGCCGATGATCGAGCCGATCGCGCTGTCGATACCGGCCTTTTTCGTCGCCATGGGCGTCGAGCAGCTCGTCGCGCGACGCCGCGGCGTGAAGGTCTATCGCTTTGCGGACTCGGTTACGGACCTGTCGTGCGGGGTCTCGTCGCAGCTCGAGGTCGCGCTCGTCAGTGCCGTTCGCATCGCGATCTACGCCTGGCTCTTCGGGCACCGATTCACCACGATCGAGGGTTGGCCCGCGTGGGTGATCGCGTTCTTCGGGGTCGACTTCCTCTACTACTGGTGGCACCGCGCCTCTCACGAGGTCAACTTCTTCTGGGCCGCGCACGTCGTGCACCACCAGAGCGAGGACTACAATCTGGCGGTCGCGCTGCGCCAGTCGGTCACGACGGGGTGGAGCTCCCTACCCTTCTACTTGCCGCTCGCCTGGCTGGGCGTCCCCGTGCACGTGTTCTTGATCGTGCACTCGCTCTCCACGCTCTATCAATTCTGGATTCATACGCGATTGATGAAAAAGACAGGTGGCCCCATCAATTGGGTACTAAACTTCCCGCACCACCACCGCGTGCACCACGCGGTCAATCCGCAGTACCTCGACAAGAACTACGGCGCGACGTTGATCGTGTGGGACCGCCTCTTCGGCACGTACATCGAAGAAGAGCAGAAATGCGTCTATGGCATTACGAAGCAGCTCGGGAGCTTCAACCCGATATGGGCCCAGTTTCACTATTGGATAGAGCTCGTCCAAAAGACGTTCACGCTGCGCGGGCTCGATCGTGCGCGCGTTTGGTGGGTCTCACCGGGGTACAAGTTCTCGTCTCTGCCAAAGCCAGATCCGGTGGATCTCGCCAATCGATCGAAATTCGACGTGGAAGTGAGCCCCAAGACGAAGCTCTACGTGCGCGTTCAATATGTCGTTTTGCTGCTGCTCACCGCCGGAGTGATGCTCGGTAAAGCCGCCATCCCGTGGGGCGCGCTCGTCGTAGGGTGTGCGTCCATCGCGGGAGGCCTCACCTCGCTGGGAGCAATGCTCGAGAAGAAGCGCTGGGCGTGGCCGTTGGAGCTCGCGCGTCTAGGTGGCACGGTCGCCGCGGCCGCGCTGTTGCTCGCGTAGTCCCCTATCGAGGTGCTTGTGAGTCGCCGGTGTCGAGGACGACGCGAACTTTGGCGGTGAGCGTCAAAGGGGTCACGGGTTTCTGAAGGTAAGCGAACCAACGGTCGGCAACGTACACAAACGGAGAGACCCCGCAGCGACTGGACACTGCGGGGTCTCGAACGAGTCGTAGAAGGTAGCGTAGTCGCTTCAGGGGACGTCGAAGCGGTCGAGCATCATGACTTTGTTCCAGGCTTTGACGAAGTCTTGTGCGAACTTCTGCTTGCCGTCTTCGGCCGCGTAGACTTCTGCGATTGCGCGCAGCTCAGAGTGTGAGCCGAAGATCAGGTCGACCGGCGTAGCTGTCCACCTACTCTTGCCGCTCGTCCTGTCGACTCCCTCATAGAGACCCTCGGTGCCGGCCGTCTTTTGCCACTTGGTGGACATGTCGAGCAGGTTGACGAAGTAGTCGTTGCTCAGCGTGCCGACTCGGCTCGTGAAGACGCCGTTCTTGGAGTGAGCCGCGTTCGCGTCGAGCACGCGAAGGCCTCCGACGAGTACGGTCATTTCGGGGACCGAAAGCGTCAGTAGATTTGCCCGCTCGACCAACATCGAGAGCGGCGGCAACAGACTTCCTTGATTGAAGTAGTTGCGGAATGCATCGGCCTTCGGCTCGAGCACTGCGAACGAAGTGGCGTCGGTTTGCTCTTGAGTGGCGTCCGTTCGGCCTGGTGTGAACGGGACGGTGACGTCGACGCCGCCTGCCTTGGACGCTTGCTCGATGGCAGCGGCTCCGCCGAGAACGACCACGTCGGCCAGCGAGATTTTCACGCCGTCGGTATGTGACTTGTCAAACTCCTTCTGAATCTCGCCGAGGCGCGTGAGCACCTTGCCGAGCTCGTCGGGGTTGTTCACGGGCCAGTCTTTCTCGGGCGCGAGACGAATCCGTGCGCCGTTGGCGCCGCCTCGCTTGTCCGTGCCGCGGAAGGATGCCGCCGATGCCCACGCAGTTCGGACGAGCTCTCCCGTCGTCAGCCCCGAGGCCACGATCTTCTTTTTGAGGTTAGTCGCCTCTGCGTCAGTGATGAGCTTGTGACTCACGGCAGGAATCGGGTCTTGCCAAGTGAGCGCCTCTTGCGGAACCTCTGCGCCGAGATAGCGGGAGCGTGGCCCCATATCGCGGTGTGTGAGCTTGAACCACGCCTTGGCGAAGGCGAGCTCGAACTCTTGCGGGTGGGCTAGGAAGCGCTTCGTGATCGTTTGATAGCTGGGGTCGAACTTCAGCGCGAGGTCCGTCGTGAACATGATCGGCGCATGCCTCTTCGTCGGGTCGTGCGCGTCGGGCACCAACGTTGCCGCTTGGCCGTCTTTCGGAATCCATTGAATGGCGCCCGCGGGACTCTTCGTCTGGACCCATTCATACGCATATAGATTGGACAAGTAGTCCATCGAGAAGTGCGTCGGAGTCGTGCTCCATGCGCCTTCGAGTCCGCTGGTGATCGCGTCCTTTCCGGTTCCGGTACCACACGTATTGTTCCAGCCCATACCTTGCGCTTCGATGGGTGCGCCGGCGGGAGCTGCTCCTACGCACTTGGCCGGGGCGGTGGCTCCGTGGGCCTTGCCGAAGCTGTGACCGCCGGCGATTAGCGCGACGCTCTCTTCGTCATTCATAGCCATCTGTCCGAACGCCGCGCGGATGTCTCGGGCCGATGCGAGAGGATCAGGAACTCCGTTGGGGCCCTCGGGATTGACGTAAATCAAGCCCATTTGAACGGCTCCCATGGGTTTGATGAGGCTGCCGTCTGGCGCGTGCCGCTCGTCACCCATGAACTTTGCTTCGGGTCCCCAATAGACGATGTCTGCCTCCCAATCGTCTCTTCGTCCGCCTCCGTAGCCGAAGGTCTTGAAGCCCATCGCCTCGAGCGAGACGTTTCCGGTGAGCACCATGAGATCGGCCCAGGAGAGGCTCTTGCCGTATTTTTGCTTCAGTGGCCAAAGCAGGCGGCGGGCCTTGTCGAGGTTCGCGTTATCGGGCCAGCTGTTCAAGGGCTCGAATCGCTGCTGACCGCCTCCCGCGCCACCACGCCCATCGCTGATGCGATAGGTGCCGGCGCTGTGCCATGCCATGCGAATAAACAGCGGCCCGTAGTGTCCAAAGTCTGCCGGCCACCACTCTTGAGAATCCGTCATCAGAGCGACCAGATCTTTCTTGAGGGCTGCCAAGTCAAGACTCTTGAAAGCGGTGGCGTAATCGAAGTCGTCTCCCATGGGGTCGGACTTGGAAGAGTGCTGTTGCAGCAGATCCAGGCGCAACTGCTGTGGCCACCAGTCGCGACTGGTCGTGCCGCCGCCTGCGCCTTGATTAAACGGGCATTTGGTCTCTGTTTTTTCGCTAGTCATGGGGGAACTCCTGTTGGCCAAGATCTGAAAGAACTTGGCCAAAGGATTTTGCGACGGATTCTTGCGCTCTTTAAGCGCATAAAAGCCGCGACTGACTGTAGTCATTCACGCCGGCCAAGGTGGGCCGGAGGCGGGAATCAACCGTGTGACACACACCGTTGACG
>JAYVYD010000018.1:0-57317 GCA_043784605.1 Myxococcales bacterium
CTCGTCGAGCAGCAGTGCCGGGTGATGGAGCAAGAGGTCGTGATGCAGGCGCGCCGCATGGGCCAGCGCATCACCAAGGAAGCGGCGGCAATCCTCCACGAGCGCCTCCAGGCGGACGCGGAGAAGAAGGTCCGTGCCGGCTTGTTGATGGCGGCCATCGCTCGCAAGATGGAGATGAAGGTCACCGACGACGATCTCGAGAAGGGCATGGCCGAGCTCGCTGCGGAGACCGGGAAGAACGTCGCCAAGCTGCGCGTCGAGTACCGTGACAAGCAGAAGCGCGACATGCTCATCGGCATGATTCTCGAGGACAAGATCCTAGATTTTCTCGAGAGCAAGTCCAAGATTACCGACGAAGCGCCCACCGAAGCGAAGAAGTAATCGGCGTAACCTGGCCGTAAGGGCAGTTGTGACCGATCCACGATGTGCCGATAAAGGAGACATGATGAACAAGCACCCCGAGACCCGCAAGCAAGCGATGGCGATCCTCGAAGGCAACAAGGCGGCGCTCGAGGCAGCTCAGCTCGCCATGCCGGTCCGTCCTCTCGCTACACTCGAGCGTACAGCGCCGAGCGCCTTCATTCCGTACCCCACCGTCGTCGAGACGACGCACCGTGGAGAGCGCAACTGGGACATCTTCAGCCGGCTCTTGAAGGACCGCATCGTCTTTCTCGGCACCGAGATCAACGACGACGTCGCGAACATCATCATCGCGCAATTTCTCTTCTTGGAATCAGAGGATCCGGACAAGGACATCGTCCTCTACATCAACTCGCCTGGCGGCGTGATCTACAGCGGCTTGGCCATCTACGACACGATGCAGGTCATCCGTGCGCACGTCACCACGACTTGCGTCGGCATGGCGGCGTCGATGGGAGCGATCCTCCTCGCGGCCGGAGCGAAGGGGCGACGCACGGCGCTGCCGAACGCGCGCATCATGATTCACCAGCCGCACGGCGGCGCGCGTGGCCAAGCGTCGGATATCGAGATTCAAGCGCGTGAGACGCGCTACTTGAAGGACGTACTCATCCAGATTCTCGTCGATGCGACGGGGAAGACGAAAGAGCAGATCCACAAGGACATCGATCGTGACAATTACATGAGCCCGTCTCAGGCGAAGGAATACGGCCTGCTCGATGAGGTTCTCGTTCCCCGCCGCAAGGGCGGCAAAGACGGCGGCAAGGACTGAGAGAGCTGGTCGCCGGTAGCTTGCCCGACTGCCACTCGGGGTCTAGGCTTGAGACTCATTAACGTGGTGGACATTCACACAGGTCGAGGACATGGACCGTAGGCGCGACGATCACGGAGGGGGGAACCTCAACTGCTCTTTCTGCGGCAAGTCCCAGAAAGAGGTCAAAAAGCTCATCGCTGGACCCACGGTCTACATTTGCGACGAGTGCATTGGCTTATGCAACGACATCATCGCCGAAGAGGTCGAGAAGGACGAGCCCTACGCCGGGTCCGCGCCAGTCCCGAAGCCTTCGGAGATCAAGTCGATCCTCGACGATTACGTGATTGGTCAAGAGCGCGCGAAGAAGAACCTCGCGGTGGCCGTGCACAATCACTACAAGCGCATCGACTCGCGCGTGGCCGCCGACGACGTGGAGCTGGCGAAGAGCAACATTCTGCTGCTCGGCCCCACAGGCAGCGGCAAGACACTGCTTGCGCAGACCCTCGCGAAGATCTTGAGCGTGCCGTTCGCGATCGCAGACGCGACCACGCTCACCGAAGCCGGCTACGTCGGCGAGGATGTCGAGAACATCATCGTTCAGCTGCTGCAGAATGCCGACCACGACGTCGAGCGCGCACAGCGAGGCATCGTCTACATCGACGAGATCGACAAGATCAGCCGCAAGAGCGACAACCCCAGCATCACGCGTGATGTCTCCGGCGAAGGCGTGCAGCAAGCCCTTCTCAAGATCATCGAGGGCACGATCGCGAACGTTCCTCCCAAGGGCGGACGCAAGCACCCGCAGCAAGACTTCCTCCAGGTGGACACGACCAACATCCTGTTCATCTGCGGCGGCGCGTTCGTCGGTCTCGATCAGATCGTTCAGCGACGCATCGGCCAGCAGACGCTCGGCTTCGGCGCCGACATCAAGAGCAAGAAGGACTACAAGCTCGGCGAGCTACTCAGCCAAGTGCAGCCCGAGGACCTGCTGAAATTCGGCCTCATCCCGGAGTTCATCGGCCGCTTGCCGGTGCTTGCCACGTTGCACGAGCTGAACGAAGAAGCGCTCATCGACATTCTCACCAAGCCGAAGAACTCGCTCGTGAAGCAGTTCCAAAAGCTCTTCGAGATGGACGGCGTGAAGCTCAAGTTCAGCAAGGGAGCTCTCGCGGCTGTCGCTCGTGAAGCCCTCTCGCGCAACAGCGGCGCGCGCGGCCTGCGCGCCATCCTCGAGCACGCGATGCTCGACATCATGTACGACATCCCCTCGCGTAGCGGCATCAAAGAGGTGGTGATCAACGAGGAAGTCATCACGAAGCGCGAAGCTCCGTTGATCGTGTACTCAAAAGAGGCAGAGCTCGCCTGAATCGAAATCGGCTCGGCTCGAAGATGGCGTCGTCCTCCGGGATGGCGCCATCGTCGTTTGGGGAGTAAAAACGGAGGGTCATGTTCTTCAAAAACGAGGGCGACAAGCCCGGCAAGAAACGCTCGCTCCCGCTGCTGCCCCTGCGCGACATCATCGTGTTCCCGCACATGGAGAGTCAGCTCTTCGTGGGGCGCGAGCGGAGCATCAGTGCGTTGGACGCCGCGATGACGCAGGGCAAGGAGATCTTCCTCGCCGCGCAGAAGAACGCGAAGACCAACGAGCCCACGCCAGAGGACATCTTCCCCTCGGGAACGATCGGCATCGTCAAGCAGCTGCTGCGTCTGCCGGACGGCACGGTGAAGGTGATCGTGGAAGGTAAGCGACGCGCGCGTGTGAAGAAGTTCCTCCAGAGCGACGAGTTCTTCCTAGTGGAGGTCGACGAGGTCCCCGAGGTTGTCGTGAAGGGCATCGAGGTCGAGGCGCTGATGCGCAGCGTGCAGAGCGCCTTCGAGATGTACGTGAAGCTCAACAAGAAGGTGCAGCCCGAGGTCCTCATGGGCATCGGCACCATCGACGAGCCCTCGCGCTTGTCGGACGCCATCGTGGCGAACCTGCCCACCGTGAAGCTCAGCGATCGCCAGTCACTGCTCGAGATGGACGACCCGCAGAAGCGCCTCGAGAAGCTCCACGAGCTGATGCAGGCCGAGATCGAGATCCTCCAGGTGGAGAAGAAGATTCGATCGCGCGTCAAAAAGCAGATGGAGAAGACGCAGAAAGAATATTACCTCAACGAGCAAATGCAGGCGATCCAGAAGGAACTGGGTGGCGAGCGCGACGAGTTCAAGAACGAGATTCAAGAGCTCGAAGAGCAGATCAAAGCCAAGAAGCTCTCCAAAGAGGCCCAGGGCAAGATCAAGAAGGAGCTGAAGAAGCTCAAGATGATGCACCCAACGAGCGCCGAGGCGACCGTCGTGCGCAACTACATCGACTGGATCTTGAGCCTGCCTTGGGGCGAGCGCAGCGAAGAGAATTTCGATCTCAAGGTGGCCGAGACGATCTTGGACGAGGACCACTACGGTCTGAAGAAGATCAAAGAGCGCATCATCGAGTACCTCGCGGTGCAGGCGCTGACCAAGAAGCTCCGCGGCCCCGTGCTCTGCTTCGTCGGGCCGCCCGGCGTCGGCAAGACGAGCCTCGCCAAGAGCATCGCGCGCGCGACCGGCCGGAAGTTCGTGCGCCTCGCGCTAGGCGGAGTGCGAGACGAAGCAGAGATTCGCGGACACCGCAGGACGTACATCGGCGCGATGCCCGGAAAGCTCATTCAGAGCCTTAAAAAAGCCGGATCCAACAACCCGGTGTTCTTGCTGGACGAGATCGACAAGATGTCGAGCGACTTCCGCGGGGACCCCGCCGCCGCGCTGCTCGAGGTGCTCGACAGTGAGCAGAACTTCGCGTTCAGCGATCACTACCTCGACCTGGACTACGACCTGTCCGACGTGATGTTCATCACGACCGCGAACACGTTGAGCGGCATCCCGGTGCCTCTCCAAGACCGCATGGAGATCATCCAGCTCAGCGGATACACCGAGTTCGAGAAGCTCAACATCGCAGTGAAGTACCTGGTGCCGCGCCAGAAGAAGGAGTGCGGGCTCGAGGAGGTGCCGTTCACTATGAACGAGCACGCCATCCGCACGGTCATCCACCACTACACGCGCGAGGCCGGTGTACGCTCGCTCGAGCGCGAGATCGCCAGCGTCTGCCGCAAGATCGCGCGACAAGTGGTCGAGCATGGCAAAGAGAAGCCCATCGAGATCGTGCCGAAGCTCGTACCGAAGTACCTCGGCGTTCCCAAGTACCGCTCGAACAAGAAAGAGGAGCACGACGAGATCGGCCTCACGAGCGGGCTGTCGGTGACGTCCAACGGCGGCGGTGAGCTGCTCGCGTGCGAGGTCGCGGTCGTGGCGGGGAAGGGCAAGCTCGTCGTCACCGGCCTCGTCGAGAAGGGCATGGAGGAGAGCGCGCAAGCCGCGATGAGCTACATCCGCTCGCGCGCAGCGGTGCTCGGTCTCGAGCCCGATTTCTACCAAAAGGTGGACGTGCATGTGCACTTCCCGGAGTTCGTTCGAAAAGACGGACCGAGCGCCGGCGTCACGATGGCGACGAGCCTCGCGAGCGCTCTCATCAAGGTACCCGTGAAGCGCGATCTCGCCATGACCGGCGAAATTACGCTGCGCGGCCGCGTGATGCCCATCGGTGGCCTCAAAGAAAAGCTGCTCGCCGCCCACCGCAGCGGCATCACCACCGTCATCGTTCCAAAAGAAAATCGCAAGGACCTGCGAGAAGTGCCGCGCCGCGTGCTGAAGGCCACTCGCATCGTGCTCGTCGAGCACATGGACGATGTGCTGCGTGAGGCGCTGTGTCTGCCCAACCCCGAGGCCGTGTTCGGTCCCGCGAAGGACGTCATGGAGTATTCAGGCGGCGAGCTCGTCGTGCATCACGGCGCCGTTCGTCCCGCCTCAGGCAGTGGCAATCCCGATCCCGCGCCCGCTCCCGTTTGAGATTCTGAAACGCGCGCGCGAGTTTCAGCTTGACCAGGAATGTGGCGTCAGTATGTTGCGCCCTCTCTTCGTTGCTTGGCGAACACCTCGGGGTGGTAGTTAAGTTGGTTATAACGCCGGCCTGTCACGCCGGAGGCCGCGGGTTCGAGTCCCGTCCACCCCGCATAGTTTCTGCTGGTTTCATCGCCTGAAAAGGCCTGTCAGTACTGACCGCACGCGTGCTCGTCGTCGACGACGTGCACTCGGGGAGCCGAGCACGAGCAATGCTCTCCATCTCCGCCGCCCGAAGTTTGGAAATCCGGCCAGACGCACGTGTAGCTCATAGAGGCAGGGGTCTCGTGGCAATGGACCTCGATGCGGCTCAGGCGCTTTTCGTCTGCACATCGCCACGTCACGCTGTAGTCGCAACCCGCGTCGAGGCGCTGGAAGGCCTCGATGGTGGGTGGCGCAGGCGAGCACGATGCTTCGGCGCCGCCGTCTCGCTGGGTCTCCGCGATCGAGCCAGCATCCTCGGGCTCAGCGAGGACGACGCCAAGCTGCGTTCGTCCGCCACACGCAGAGAGCGTTGCGATCGCCGCAACGAGCGATACGAGACGCCTCACATGCAGAGCTTGAACGTCGCGCCCATCGTCGGAGTCGTGCACACTCCGCTGCTGCATGGGTGAGCCATGTCGCAGTACGGCATGCACGACGACGTCCCCGAGTCGCCGACCTGCCAGCACGCTGCACCTGCGACGCACGCGTTACCGCCTTGGCACGGCTGCCCGATCGCGGTCTGTCCGATGACGCCGCACGTGAGCTGGAGGTTGTTGTTGATGTCCGTGTAGTCGATGCAGCCGTCGCCCGAGGCGCACTTCGTCGTCCACGGATCGCACGAGTGCGCGCAGACTCCGCCTTGCGCGAGCATGAGCTGCGGAGGTGTCATCGAGACGCAGAAGTCGCCCATGGCGCATGGGTTCTTCGCGGTGCAGGTCGGCCGGCACGTGCGGAGCGTGGACGCGTTCGCGGGCGTCGAGAACGAGACGCACGAGAAGCCCTTGCCGCAAGTGTCGTAGCCGGCGACGTCCGTAGGGCGTGTACAGCCTTCATCGAGCTTGCCGTTGCCCGGCTGCGGTCCACACGCGACGAAGTTGCCGCCGGCCACGGAGGTGCCCGCTTCGATCGGGAAGAAGCTGCACTTCGGAGAGCACGGATCGGTGCAGTTTTGAGCCACCGGATCGCACTGCACCAGGTCGCCGGCGTCCATGATGTTGGACGGGAGCGTCGGCACTTGCATGTTGCACGTGTCGGGACCCATGCCGCTGTCGAAGATGCCCGAGTCCTTCTTGCCGGGGTTCGAATCGGCTGCACCCGTGTCGGGCGCACTGCTGTCGGGTCCGGCGGCTACGGTGTCGTTGGACGAACACGCGAACACGAACGCAGCCGAGAAAGCTCCAAGCACCCCGAACGCACATACTGTCTTGAACATGACTGGCTCCCCACTCTCGACCACCCGCCGTGTCAAGAAGCAGTCAGACTACGAAAAAGCAGGGTCGGCGTCCATCGCAGTCGAGTTGCGTCACGCCAGAACGTCCACTAAGGAACTCCTTCATCAATGGGCGGGTAGCTCAGGGGTAGAGCGCTGGCTTTACACGCCGGACGTCGCAGGTTCGAAACCTGTCCCGCCTACGAATTCTCCGCGTAACCCTCCACGGAGAGGGTGCGCGACTAATCGCCGCCGAGTGACTTTGGCGCGCTCTTGCGCCAGTAAGCCTTCGCGACCACCGCCTCGCTCACGAGGCAGACCACGCGCGACTGGCTATCTACGACGGGCATCGCCTGAAGCCCGGACGATCTCATCAACTCGACCGCGCGCGCCAAGTGATCGGTCTCCGCCACGAAGACAGGTGGACGCATGATGTCGCCCGCATTGACGACGTGCTCGAGCGAGTCGTCGAGGAGCAAGATGCGGACCTCTTCGGCCATGACGATGCCGCAGAGAGCGCCATTCGCATCGACGACCGGAAAGACGGTGAACGCGCCGCCGAGCATTGCGCCGATGAAGAGGGACGGCGCACGACGCGAGCGCGCAGGTCGGGATCATCGGGCTCGGCGCGGGGGCACTCGCGACGTACTCGAGGAGCACTCGTACGTGCGCGAGGACGCCCTGCTCACCACCGTGGACATCGAGAACGGCAAGAACACGTCGGAGTGGGTCGTGATGGCCGCAAGCGCAGAAGACCTCGGCCCCAAGCTGCGCACGGCTCCGTGGCGACCCACGGACGCACGTGGCACACGCAGCGCGTGGACGGATGATCAATCAAGCATCGTCCCGCTCTTCAGATAGAGGCAGATTTCAGGGTGCGACAGAGATCGAACGCGCCGTGCCATCGGGCTTGAGCGACAGCGCGTAGGTGGTGGTGTCTCCGAGGAAGACGACAGCTTCATCGCCGAACGAGAACGCCTCCGAGCTCATCGACTGCTCGGACAGACCGCCAGGCGCGGACTTCGTGATGGCAAGAGCCGAGTCGATGAGGACCTTCGGCGTGGCCTTCGGAAGGTCAGCGAGGGGCGCACGAACGAAGTAGGTCGCCTCCGAGTCCTCGTCCGCCCATATCACGAGCGTGTCCGCGCCTACCGTCGTCACCATCGCGTCCGTCGGGAGATCGACGGTCACGCTCTCCGTCTTGCATCCGAGAGCGACGCTGCAGCGCTGTACGTGCACCGCGTGCTCGTTGCGGTCCGCGATGGTGAGTGTGTCCCCGCGGCAGCTCATCCTCCGCGTGGCGAAGCTGTCGGCGGCGAGCGCGTCGGGCTTCAGCGCGTGCCAGCCGCCCTTGTCGTCGCGGATCGCGAGCGCGGGGCTCATGTCGAAGAACAGGTGGTCGGCCTCGCAGGTGCCGTCCGTGCGCTCTTCTCCGTATGTGCGTCGTCCGATGGTCCCCACGGTGATGGCGCGCGAGCCCGCGATCAGCGCTCTCGCCTTGATGGTCGCAGGCTTCTCCGTGGCGGGCGCGAGCGACGGGCTCTCGTATTCACCCAACACGAACTCGGGCCGCTGTTTCCAAACCGTGAAGCCGCCGGCGCGCCGCTCGCCCGTGCCGAAGTTCGAGGTGACCTCGAAGGCCGTGCGTGTGTTGTGACCCGCACGGTCGCGCTCGAAGAGGAGCGGCGTGCTGGCGTCGGCGGTCTCGATGTTCACTTGCAGCTCGAGGTGACCGTCGCGGTAGGTCCTCCCGTGCGAGACGATGAGCGCGTTGTCGATCACGGCGAGCGGGTCGGTCGCGGCACCGAAGACGGACACTGTCTTGATCGACGTCCCGGTGGCGACTCGCGAATAGGCGAAGTCGCTGCCGATGTCCCCCGCGAAGAGGTCGGCGTCCAAGGCCGCTTCGATGCACCGAATCTTGTGTGTCGCGTGCGCGTACTCGCAGCTGCGCTTGCCATTCAGCGCCTCGTCGACCATTCCGAAGCGCACGCCGTCTTGTGAGCGCACGAGCAGCTGGCTGATCTGCCCGAATTTGGCGTCTCCGCCGATGGGCTTGATCGCCGCCATCTCGAGCAGCGGCGACTGCTCCGACGGCGCGGCGGGGACGGTGGGGTCGTGCGGTCCATGCGTGAACGGGGCGAGCCCGCGCAGCATGCTCGCGGTCGAGGTCAGCGTTCCATCGGCGAGCTCGTCGTGCGCAGTGTCGAAGGTCGGCTGGACCTTCACGACTCCTCGGGCGAATGCCGCTCGATGGGCCGGGGCGATCGCCTGCACGTAGGTCGCGCATCTCTTCGGCCACGCAGTCGGAGTCTTGTCGGCAAAATACGTAGCGTAGGCCGAAATGCGAAGACGATGCAGCTTGGCGTCCACGTCGCCATCCGCGGGGCCGCCTAGCAGGCAGTCGGAGAGTCGTGTCGTCGCGCGCTCGAGGTCATCGCGCGCCCTCGTCTTCTCGTGCACGTGAAACGCCCAAATTCCAGCGAGCCCAGCGCCGAGCAGTCCGACCAAGCCGCCTCCCACGATCAGCGCGCGAATGTTCATCATGAATCCGACGAGCGTATCAGCGCTCCGAAGACACCGCGCGCACGGTCTCTTCGATGCCGTAGCGAGGCCGGAAGCCCAACACCTCTCGGCTCTTGCTGTCGTCCACCATGCACACGTAGCGAATGAAATCGAGCTCGGGCGCGGGGAAGCTCGTCAGTCGCAGCGCCCACAAACGCTTGAGCACACTCTTGCCGAGCGTGTAGGGGATCGAGATCGTGTCGCGGCCCGTGAGCGCGATGATGCGCGAGAGCGGCAACGGCTCGGGCCCCGCGAGGTTGAAGATGCCGCGCGTGCCCGGCGTGAGCGCCTGCACCATCGCGCCGACGAGATCGCGCTCGTGGATCACTTGGACCATCGGGTCGTAGCCCATGAGCGTGGGGATCGTCGGCAAGCGCAAGAAGTTGGAGGCCGCGTTGCGCACGGTCCCGAGGATGTGCACGGGGCGGAGGATGAGGCTCTCGGTCTTCGGGTGCTTCCAGAAGAAGCTCTGGGCGAGCATGTCGACCTCGATGAGATCGCGGATCTCGCTGAATCTAGCCGACGCCAGCAAGGGTGACTCTTCGGTCAAGAACTGCGGGTTGTGCGGCTGCGGGCCGTACACGTTGGCGCTCGAGAGCACGACGAGCTTCGGCACGTCGAACTGCGCGACATACTCGAGTAGCTTTCCGAAGCCCTCCACGTTCCACGAGTGGTGATCCGCCGCTGACGCGCGCGGGTCGTGCATGACGCCGAGGTGGACGACGGCCTCGACATCGCCGGCGCGGAACACGTCTTTCAGCTTCTTGCGGCGCAGATCCACCTGCGCATGCACGACGTCTTTCGGTCGATCGGGGAACGGACGGCGATCGACGCCGACGACCGGACGCACCCGGTGCAGCTCGCGCACGAGCCGCTTGCCGAGCCGCCCGCACGCGCCCGTGATCACGACCTTGCCGCTCCCCCGCTCGACCATCATCGTCACCAGAACACGTGGCGCCGCTCTTTCAAGCCGCGGTTCACCATCGCCTGGAGGGTTTGCTTCACGAGCCACACCTTCTCTTCGATCACGGCGTCGTCGTCGTCCGGGTCTCCATCGAACCGCATGGGCTCGCCGAAATGGAGTCGATACTTCGTCGGCAGCGGGAGCTGGCCTCCCGGCAGGAGGACCTGCGGCATGATCGGGAACGCGGGCATGCGCAGCAGCTTGGCTACGCCGTCCAGCTGCGCGATCGAGATGTACTGCTCCTCGCCGCCGATCACGGCGACCGGAACGATCGGAGTGTTCGTCTCGATCGCGAGCCGCATGAAGCCGAGACCGAAATCCACGAGGCGGTAGCGCTCTTGGTAGGTCTTGCTGATCCCGCGCGAGCCCTCGGGGAACACGAGCAACGCCTCGTTGCGCAGGAGCAAGCGCTTCGCGTTCTCTGGCACGCCCACCACCTGGCCCACGCGCGCGAACAACATCGAGACGAAGGGCAGAGTGTGCGCCCACTTCTCGACCATCGCGCGTACGAAGCGCGGCGGCTCCACGTCCATGAACATCGCCGTGCCGATCATCGCGGCGTCCACCGGGATCTGGCCAGAGTGGTTCGCGATCAACAGCACGCGGCCTGTAGGCACGTTGGCGGTGCCGTACGCCTCGCAGCGAAAGTACTTTCGATAGAGAAGCGCCGTGCACGCGATCGCGTTCTTCGTCCACTCGGGATCGAGGCCGAACGGATCTACGCCAGACTGCCCGAGCGAGAGAGGCACTCTCGCAAGCCGCGCGTCGAACTCCTCGCCGAGCATCGACGTCATGGAGCGAGAGAGCGCCCGCTCCGCGAGGCCGCCGAGCTGCTTGATCCACGGAGCCATCCCAGACAAGCGTGCGAGCGAGTTAGCCACGAAGGAGCGTGGTATCACCGTTGTCGTCGTGCCGGTAGATTACGCCTCGCCTGCGCCGCTCCGACCCGGCGACACGATCGCGGTCGTGGCGCCTTCGAGCCCGTTTCCGCGGCAAGAGCTCCTCTCCGGCATGGCCTGGTTGCGTGCGCGTTACACGATCGTCGCCAGTGACAAGATGTCTTCGCGTCACGGGTACCTCGCCGGTGATGACGAGCGGAGGCGCGCAGAGCTCGTCGGTGTGCTCGCCCGCGGAGACGTCAAGGCGATCATCGCCGCGCGCGGGGGCTATGGCGCGACGCGCATCCTCGATGTGGACTGGTCGGCGCTCAGGCGGTCACCGAAGTGGCTCGTCGGCTTCAGCGACATCACCGCGCTCCACTGCGAGGCCGTGCGGGTCGGCGTGCGGAGCATTCATGCGCCCAACGTCACGGGCCTCGCGCGCGTGGACTCGTGGACGCGGCACTGCCTCTTGACCGCACTCGAGCGCCCGGAACAATCTCTTCAATGGAACGACCTCACGACGCTCCGGGAAGGGGCGGGGGAGGGCCCGGCGGTGGGCGGGAACCTCGCGCTCGTGGAGTCCATGGCCGCCGCAGGGAGGCTCGTGCTCCCAGCGAGCGCCGTTCTGTTCCTGGAGGACGTGACGGAGCGCCCCTATCGCATCGATCGCATGCTCACGGCGCTGCGGCTGGGAGGCTATCTTTCGGCCGTATCGGCCGTGGTCTTCGGATCGTTCTCCGAGTGCGCGCCGGGCCCCGACGGTGTCACGGTTGACGACGTACTCGCCTCGTTCGCGCACGACACGAAGGTGCCGGTGCTGTCAGGCGCGCCGTTCGGTCATGGGTCCAGGAACGACGCGTTCATCCTGGGGAGGACCGTGAAGGTCGGCCAGGGCCGCGTGACGTTCGTTTGAATGGACCGACGAAGCGACAAGTTGTTAGGCTTTCTCGACAATGGTCCAAGGTCGCTCCGCCGTGCCGCTCCTCATCCTCGCTCACCTCGGCGTGCTCCCGTTCGCCGCGTGCAAGCGTGACGACAACGCGCCGGTGAACATCCCGCAGCCAGTAGGCTCGGTGCCCACCGCGGAGACGGCGAAGGCGACTGCGTCGGTGACGGTGACACCCTCGGCGACCGTGACGGCGACCGTGACGGCGACCGTGACGCTCGCGCCCACCGCTGCAGCGTCGGCTCAGAAGCCCGCCGAGTGCCGCGCCGACAACGACTGCGAGCCGCAGCAGGTCTGCGTACGCGTACCGCTGGACGCGGGTGCCGGTCGGTGTGCCATGCGGCAGAACTACTTTCTCGGCCGACCACTCGTCGTCGATGGAGAGGCGCGCGTCGCCGCGTACGTGAGCGCTCCCGTGCGCACTGACCTGGAGTCGTTGATGAACGCGGCCCGCGAGGAGCACGCGAGCATCGCGGCGTTCGCGCGAACGGTAAGCGAGCTGATGGCGCTCGGCGCGCCGGCGTGGCTCCTATTCGAGACGCAAGATGCTCTCGCCGACGAGATTCGCCACACCGAGATGACCCTCGACCTCATCGAGAGCGCAACGGGCGAGCGACCCATCCTCGGGCGCCTCGCGGCCGCGATCGCTCCATTACGCAGCGACGCGAGCGAGCTGCTGCGCGACGTGTTCAACGGCGGCTGCGTGGGTGAGACGCTCGCCGCGGCGCACGCAGAGTCTCTTCGCGACGAAGCGGAGACCGACGAGCTACGCGCGTTCTACGACACGCTCTTTCGCGACGAAGCGAAGCACGCGGCGCTGGCGTTCAAGATGGTGCGCTGGCTGATTTCGGAGATGCCGGAGCTCGCGAGTGTCATGAGCGAGGAGAAGACTCGGTTCATGTCGACGGCGTCGTTCGAGCCACGCGCGCTCGTGGGTCCGCTCCTCGACCTGATGTGACCGGCGGTCTTCGCGCGCAGCCGCAAATTTAGTTCTTCCAGAAGAACTTCCACGGGTTGTGTTTGAGGTCCCGCGCCATCTCTTGGAGATCGTCGTAGAGCTCTTCGTCCATCACGAGCGCGCCGACCGTGCCATCGCCCTTCTTGATGTGGCCGACGATCTCCTGCGTGTCGGTCGCGATGAGATCCGCGCGATGGGCGAGGTCGGAGACGTCGTCCAGCGTCTTCTTCAGCTTCGCCTGACCCTCGGGATCGCCCACGGTCGCCGATGCGCGGTTGAGGTTGCCCATCGCCTCTTTCGCGTCCTTCAACAGCGGCCCCGTGTCCTTCTGCAGATCTCCCGTGATCTTGTCCAGGTTGGCGAGCGCGCGATCGACCTGCGGATTGTCGACGAACTTGCCGCGCGCGTTTCGCGTCAGCGTGTTCGCCTCGACGGTGAGCGCCTCGAGGTTCTGCATGATGCGGTTGATGCGATCGCGGTTGTCTTGGACGCTGCCGTTAAGCCCCGTGATCAAGCCCGCCGTGTTGACGACGATCTCTTTGACGAGGTCTTGGTTGTTGCGCAGTCCGGTCACCGTCATGTCGAGCAGCTCGTAGGCCTTCGCCAAGAAGAGATCGATGCGCGGAGGCCCTATTCCGTGGGGGATCGTCTTCTCTGGATCCAGGATGGCCTTGGTGGGCGTTCCCGGATCGATCGCGAGGAACTGCTCGCCGAGCACGCCTTGCGTCGTGACGTAGAACTCCGCGTCCTCGCGGATCGACGAGTGCACCTTCTCTTGGATCAGGAGCTTGCAGCGCACCATCGTGCGGCGGCCCTGCACATCGATCTCGCCGCCGCGGAACTGCATCTCGTCGACGCTGCCGACCTTCACGCCCGCGATGCGTACGGGGGCGCCGGTCTGCAATCCTCCCGGGTTGTCGAAGTCGACGTAGACGGTGAACTTCTTCTCGAAGTTGATGCCGCCCATGACGAGGATGAAGCCCGCGAGGATCGCGAGCGACACCAAGATGAGCATGCCGACCTTGACCTCGATCGATCGTTCCGCGCTGGCCATTTCGGGCCTTACGTTACTCGATCGGACCTTGCGCGCGACCGTGAATGAACTGTTGCACGATGGGGTCGTCGACGGCCTTGAACTCCTCCGGAGTGCCCATCAGCTTCACCTTGCCGCGGTAGAGCATCACGATGCGGTCGGCGATCGAGAAGATCGAGGCGAGGTCGTGGCTCACGACAATGCTCGTAACGCCGAGCTTGTCACTGAGCTCGCGGATCAATTTGTCGACGCGGCGCGCGCTCACGGGGTCGAGCGAGGTGGTGGGCTCGTCGAACAGCACGTACGTGGGATCGAGCGTGAGAGCGCGGGCGATCGCGACGCGCTTGCGCATGCCGTCGCCGAGCTCCGACGGATAGCGATCGGCGAACTCCTGCATGTGCACCACTTCGAGCCTGTTTTTGGCCTCGATCAGCGCGTCCTTGTTCTTCATGCCACGGTGCTTGCGCAGCGGGAGCGCGACGTTCTCCGCGCATGTCATCGAGTCGAAGAGCGTCGAGTGCTGGAAGACCATTGCGCACTTCTTCCGCACCGGCATCATGCCCTGCTCGTCCTTCTTGGAGATCTCCTCGCCGTCCAGCCAGATCTCTCCTGCGTCCGGACGCAAGAGGCCGATGAGGTGCTTGATGAGCACGCTCTTACCGACTCCCGACGCGCCGATGATGAAGAACACTTCTCCCGGCTGAACGTCGAAGGACACGTCGTCCAGCACGGGCTTGGGGCCGAACGCCTTCTGGATGTGCCTGAACGAGATCATCGGCCTCACTTCGGAAATATGACGAACGCGGCGGCCGAGATGAAGAAGTTGAGCACGATGATCGCGAGAGACGAGTTGACGACTGCGCGCGTCGTTGCCCAGCCGACGCCCTCGCTGCCGCCGAGCGTGGACAAGCCGCAGTAGCCGCTCACGATCGGGATCGCCGCGCCATACGCGATGCACTTGGTGAGCCCCGTGATCACGTCTCCGTGATCGACGAGCTGCAGGTTGACGAACGTGTGCCAGGGGACGTCGAACGCGAAGTATGCCGTCGCGCCACCGGCGACGTACGCGACCGCGGCGGCCCAGATGATGAGCACGGTGGTCATGATCACGCTCGCGATGAAGCGTGGCTTGATGAGAAAATCGATCGGGTCTGCCGCGCACATACGGAGCGCGTCCACTTGCTCGGTGACGACCATCGAGCCGATTTCTGCGGCGATGCCTGCGCCCACGCGTGTGCCGAGCATGAGCGCGCCGATGGATGCAGCGAGGTCGCGTACGAGTAGCTCGAGGTACGTGGCGCCGAGTAGCGTAAAATCGGGCAAAATGCGCTTGGTCTGGAGGCCGGACTGGTAGACGAGGATCATCCCGATGAAGCCCATCGTGATGGTCAGAAAAAACGCGCTCTTGTTTCCGATCTCGTACATCTGTCCGAGTACGGCGCCCTTCTCGCGCTTGCCGCGCGCGACGAAGTACAGCGTGCGAGCGAAGACCGAGTAAAGCCCCCACGCAGAGCGGCCGAGATCGATCGCGGCCGAGCCGAGGTCGAACACGAAGCCTCTCTGTCTTTGGGATTCGATCGCGCTCATGATCAGCCCAACAGGAACGAGACGAAGTAGTCGAGGACGAAGATGCCCGCGGCGGACGCGACGACCGTGGCGTTGACGGCCTTGCCGACGCCCGGCGCGCCACCGGTTGTGGTGAGGCCGAAGTGGCAGCTCGCGAGTGCGATCACGAGACCGAACACGACGCTCTTGATGAGGCCGTTCGCGACGTCGGCGAAGCCGAGCAGTCCGCCGGTCAAGCCGTGCAAGAACGCGGTGGGCTCCACGCCGATGAGCGCCTTGGACGAGTACGCGGCGCCGAGCAGCGCTAGCGCGTCTGCGTAGAGCGTCATCATGAAGAGCGTTGCCGTGATCGCGAGAAAGCGCGGCAGGATCAAGAACGCGATCGGATCGATCGCCAGCGCTCGAAGCGCGTCGATTTGATCTGTGACCACCATGGTGCCGAGCTCGGCAGTGTTGTTCGCGCCGACGCGACCCGAGATCATCAGCGCCGTGAGCAGCGGAGCGATTTCGCGCAGCGTGCCGAAGCCCGCGGCCCAGCCGACGAGGCCCTCCGCGCCGAGCCGCTTCACGATCGGCGCGGCTTGTATGACCATGATGGCGCCGGTGAACAGCGCGGTGACGATCACGATCGGCACGGACTTGACGCTCATTTTGTAGAGGTTTCGTCGGAGCTCGGGGTAGTCGAGGCGAGGCGGGAACAAGCGCGAGAGGATGCGACCCAGCAGCACGCCCATGCCGCCTGCGGTCTCGGCGATGCCGAAGAAGCTGCTGCCGACGTTCCCCGCGAGCGCGGCGAAACGAGAAGGAGAGGGCGCTGCGGTCACCTGCCGGACTCTACCTCAGTCGATGTCGGGAAGGTCAGGCACGATCATGTCGATGATCGACCTGGCGTGCGCCGTCCTCGACGCTGAAGACAAGTTGGACCACGCATGATCGGTGAGAGGCCAGCCGCGCCAGCTTTCGGTAATTTGGCAGAAGAGCCGATGCTCAATCTTGTTCCACTTGGAGGTGCCCGGCGGGAAGTGCGAGACGCTGATGGTCATACCCGTTCAATTAGTGCTGGGGGGACTCCCCGGCGCGGTACATCGTTCCGTTGGGTCCGCAGCGCCAGGTCGTATCGAAGCAAACCACTGACGATGAGACGAATGACCTCGCCATCGCGCGCGAAAACTTGCACGGCGATTGGAACTACACAATTCATCCGAGGCGCAATAACGGGTAGTGGCGATCAACTTGTTTCCCGTCGGGTCCTAGGGCGCTGCGGTCACCTGCCGGACTCTACCTCAGTCGATGTCGGGAAGGTCGGGCACGATGAAGTCGATCAACGACCCGAGCGCGAACACCGGCACGAGCACGAGGACGAACCCGAGCAGTCCGAGCCCGACGCCCTTCCAGCCGCGACGCGTACGGAGAAAATGCAAGAACACGCCGAACGCAACGGGCAGCACGCCGCCCATCAGCGCGCCGAAGCCGAGCACCATGTCGCGCGTGACGGGTGGCCATGCTCGCTCGAGTTTGCGGGGCGACAGCTTGCGCTCGTCTCGCACGACGATCGCAAAGCCGGTGAGCGACGCGATGAGCATCGATGAGAGGACGTATCCGGCGATGATGATCGTCTCGCCGTCCGTGAGCGACCGCGGTGCCATTGGGTCAGGCCTGCTTCAGGAACGCGGCGATGCGCGCCTCGACAGTGCCTGCGGCGTCCGCGGACGCGTAACTCTCGGGGAGGCCGATTTTGCCCTCCGTTCGGTTCAAGTAGGACAAGTCGACGAAAGACGAGATCGCGTTCTCGATCACGGGGCGGCTCACGGACTCGCGCCGCTCGATTTCTCCCGCGAGGAACATGCGCTCGCCGACGGCGATCGACTTCTTCGTGAAGTCCTTGATGGCCATCGGCCCTTTGAGCAAGAGAAGGAGGCCGCGCGCCGTGATGCGATAGCCCTCGAGGAACGAGCGGACCATCTGCGCATACAAGAAGAGCTGCGCTCGGCCGGCCTCGCTCGCGCCGACGATCACGTCGCCTTCCAGCGCGATCTCGCCGTCGTTCACCATGGCCCGGAGCGTCTCGTCGAAGATGAGATCGAACGTCGCGTCCGCGCGGAACTGGAACTCGTACTTGAAGAGCCGTGACAGGACGAGGACGCGCTCTCTCAGCGTGGAGACCCCGACCGAGGCGAGCCCGCTCGAGGAGGCGTCGTTCGCGAGCAGCGCTGTGGCCACCATCGCGCGCGAGACGAAGAAATGCACGACGATGTTCTTGGCGAGATCGAGCGACATGCGTGCGTCATCGGGTACGACGTAGATCGCGTCGCTGCGTGGCGTCTTCAGCGCGCCGCCCTTCGCCATCCCAGGGAGTCTCGCGACCGCGTTTCCGGCCTTCAAATAGAGCTCGAGCGACTCGTGGATCGCCTCTAGGCGAATGCGACCGGGCTCCATCGGGTGCGCGAGCGACGGTGAGAAGCGCGCGCCGAACGCGTGGAGAGTGCGGCCGATGCGGAGACAAAGCTCGATGAGCTCGTCGTGCGTGACGCCGCGCTTGCCGTGCGTGAGCAGCGCGCAAGCGACGACCGACCCGGCGGTCACAGCCGTCACGCGATTGATTTCGTTCATCACGCGATAGGCGAGGCGAGTCACGACCGCCCTGCGCCTCGGGGGGGTGAGCTTCGAGAGCGAGTCGCTCGTCGCGTTAGGATCCAGCTCACGCAAGACGCCCTCGAGCGTGAGCACCTCGCCGAACTGCACCGAGAGCTTGCCGTAGCGCTTGACGAGGACCTCGACGCTGCCGAGCAAGCTCTGCACGTCCTCCTTCGTCTTCTCGCCGCCGGCGAGCTCGCTCACGTATGCATCCTCTTCGACGAGGCGCTCGTAGCCGATCGAAACGGGGACGAACTGCACGGGTCTGCCGGTCGATCCCAGCGCGGCGTCCACGATGATCGACAAGAGACCGACCTTCGGAGGCAACAGCTTGCCAGTGCGAGAGCGGCCTCCCTCGAGGAAGAACTCGAGGGTCCAGCCGTCCTTCAAGAGCCGGCGCATGTACGCGTCCACCACCGCGCCGTAGAGGCGATCGCCCTTGAAGCTGCGGCGAATGAAGAACGCGCCGCTCGAGCGGAGGATGGGCCCGATGGGGAAGAAGTTGAGGTTGTCGCCCGCGGCGATGAGCGGCATCTGCATGTGCGCGCGATAGAGCACTTGCGACAGGATAATGTAATCTACATGTGATTTGTGACTGGGGAGCAGCACGAGCGAGCCGTCTTTGGTCGCGCGCCGAACACGCTCGAGGCCCTCTTGGTCCACCTCGATCGACGAGTACATGCGGCCGATCGTCTGCTCGACCACAGTGTCGATCATCGCGATGGTGTTCATGTCGAGCGAGGCCTCGAGCTCTTCGAGCATCGCGTACGCCTTCTTGTTGATCACGAGGCGCTCGGCGTCGCCTTCTCCGGCCATGTCGCCGATGATCTTTTGCAGTCGCGGGCTGCGCACCACCTCCTCACGCATGCGGTCCGTCGGCTTGCGTGCGGGGCCGACCACCACGCGGCGCTCGCGCTCGAGTCGTCGCAGGAGCGTGTACGTCATGCGACGCACCAACACGTCATCCGCGGTGTCTGCCTCTTGTTTGAGGAACGCTTGCACATCGAGCGGCTCGCCCGATCGCAGCGTGACGTGCCGATAGTTGGCGAGGAACTGCGCGACCGTTCGGATCTTCCCCGGCCACTCGCGAGGGCCGAAAATTGCGTCGATCGGCGTGTGCTGCGTCGCGTCCGCGTGCTTGGACCAGACGAAGACCTGCGGCACCATGAGGATGGGCTCGTCGGTCTTTCGCTGCGTTGAGAGCACCGTGGACAGGAAGCGGTCACCCTCGATGCGACCGCGAGACGAGGGCTCCGTGAGCGTCGGCGGTCGCTTGAGGAACAACGCCGCAGACGCACGCGCCTCGAGCGCTCGTGAGAGATCGGCGACGTCCGAGTTCTCGTCTCGACGAAAGATGGAGTGCAACCAACCGCGACCCATCGGCTCGAGGACGCCCATGCCCATGTCGTTGGCGAAGCGCACTTGAGGCAGCGAGTGACGTTTGGTGAGAAAATCGAGCGCGAAGAAGTCTATGAACGAGAGATTGCGCAGGACGTAAGCGACCGTCCCGCGCGCCGCGGCTTCGCGCACGTTGGCTACCCAGCTCTCATCGACCTCGATGTGCTGGAAGAACCGCTCGTACAGCCAGCCGAGGGCGGGGTTGGGCTCGTAGGAGACGAGGGGACGCTCGGTCACCGCACGCTCACCCGCCGCCGAACGCCTTCTTCATCACGTCCAGGATGCGCTTGTCGGAGTCCGACGACAGGCCCGTGTTGTTTCCGTAAGGCCACGCGAAGCCGAACGTCTTGACTTGCCCGCACGGCGGCGACACGAGGATGTCGACCGGCGGTTGACCCTGCTGCGTGATCGACACGCCGAAGTCGGCATACATGCAAGTCTCCTTCGGTGCGCTGAAGTTCGACGCGTGACCGAAGATGTCGAGCAGCTCGTCGTGCTGCTTCTGATCCTGGAGCGGGATCCATCCGAGGATGCGAAAATCGTGGAAGCGAGGGACGTTCGCGTCCGGGGAGGGCGCCGCGGTGCCGCCCATACCCGGCGGCAACCAGCCCGCGGGCACGGCCGTCTGAATCGCAGACCAGTACTGTTGAATCTGCGGAGGCAGCTGGAACGGGAGTGCGGGCGCGCCGGGTTGCGCTGCCGCGGTCTGCGGGGGCTCGTAGTTCTGCAGGCGATATACCGTGATCGGTGCGGCTTTCAGGCCTTCGAACGGTTGCGCCAGAGCGCCTCCGCCGCAACCCTCTGCCAACGCGAGGAGAACCACAGCCATCGTCGCGTTGCCCAACATCGAAAACCTGTTCGCGTTCATGCGGCCGACGCTACCAGAGTTGATCCTGTCTCGCTTCAGCGAGATCACGTGGAGGTGCTAGACCTGTAAGTCGATGGTGAAGATCAAGAAGATCGATCACGTGGCGATCTGCGTACGGGACATCGACGAAGCCGCGGCGAAGTGGGCTCAGGTGCTCGGATTGAAGCCGAGCATTCGCGAGGTCGTCGAGTCTCAAAAGACGGAGGCGGCGCTGATGTCACTGGGTGAGACGAGCCTCGAGCTCATCTCGCCGAAGGGCAACGACGGTCTCGAGAAGTTTCTCGAAAAGCGCGGTCCTGGCCTCCATCACATCGCGGTCGAGGTGGAGGGAATCGAGGAAGCGCTAGCGCTGTTGAAAGCCCTCGGCGTGCCGCTGATCGACGAGACGCCACGAAAGGGCGCACGTGGTCACAAGGTCGCGTTCGTCCACCCGAAGGCTACCGGCGGCGTGTTGGTCGAACTCGTCGAGCCCGAGCACTGACCACAATGTGCTTGTCACGACAGCGAGTTCTTGTAGCGTGCGAACACGCTCGCTACTCTAGTGCGCGTGTTCGTCGTCGGCTTTGCCGACACCACTTCGAGGAGGATTGCAGCTCATGAGGGAAGCCATCGGCAGAAAGCTCACGATGGGCGCAGCCGTCGCAGTGTTGGTGCTCGGCGCCAACGTGCAGAACGCCGCCGCGCAGGGCAAGCCAACCACTGCCGCCAAGCCCCCAACGCCCGCGAACACGCCGGCGCCGGCTCCAAGCAAGCCTGGCATGACCGCCGCAAGCGGTGGCGCCGCGGACGCGAAGGCACACTACCAAGCGGGTGAGGCAAAGTTCAAGGCGAACGACTACGCCGGCGCGCTGCCCGACTTCCAGGCCGCAGATGCGTTCAAGTCCACGCCGCAATCGCAGCGCTTCATCGGACTGTGCCAAGACAGCCTCGGCCACTACCCGGAGGCCGTAGCGGCCTACAACAACTTCCTTGCCGCCGTTCCGACGAAGATGGTCAAAGAGGGCGACGACACCAAGAAGCGCGTCGACATCATCAAGGCGATGCCCGGCAAGCTCCACGTCGACTCGAGCCCGCCCGGCGCGACCGTCACGATCGACGGCAAGCCCAGCGGCGTAGCGCCGACCGACGTCGACGTCCCGTCCGGCAGGCACACGGTTCACTTCGATCTCACCGGTTACATCGCCAGCGACAAAGACACGGACGTCACGTACGCCGGCAGGCAGGACGTCAAGGTCGACCTCACCGCAAAGCCCATCGAGGCACCTCCGCCTTCCATGGCTTCGAATCCACCTCCTGCGACGCCAGTGGCGGCGGCCGTTCCTGCTGATCCGCCCAAGGCTCACAGCATGGTTCCCGCGATCGTCACGGGTAGCCTGGCCGTTGTCGCCGCGGGCGTTGGCGCCGTCTTCGGTATCTTGGCGCTCGGCGACAAGAGCACTTACAACACGACGCCCACCGCAGACACGGCGGATAGTGGAGAGAACAAGGCGCTCGTCGCTGACATGGCGTTCGGCGTCGCGATCACCCTCGGTGTGACGAGCGCGGTGCTCTTTTTCTCCAAGGATGACGACGCACCGAAGCCGACGGCTTCGTTCCCGCCGTCGCCGGACAAGCGTCCTGTCGTCGCGCACAAAACCAAGTCCTTCTCCATCACGCCAGCTCCGATCGTCACCGCGCACGGCGGTGGCTTGGGCGCCCTCTTTCGCTTTTGAGACTTGCCATGAACAACCAATCCAAAAAGCGTCTCCTCTCGGTCATGGCTCTCGCGCTCGTCGCAGCGGGTTGTGAACTCATCGTCGACTTCGACCGCTCGAAGATCGACGCAGGCGCCTCTGACGCGTCATTCCCCGACGCGCCGCTCGCCGATCAAGCGAACCCGCCGGACACGAACGTCGTGGACTCCAGCATGCAGGACACGAGCATGCAGGACACGAGCGTGAAGGACACGAGCGTGAAGGACACGAGTGTGGCAGACACGTCCGACACCAGCGTGCCGGACTCGAGCGACGCCGCAGTGCTCGACGCAGCAGACGCCGCAGACTGATTGCTAGGACAGCTGCCCGGTTCTACGGGTAGATGCAGTGGAGGATGTACGCGTTGGACTCGGAAACGGGACGGCAGCGCGTACCGTTTCCGCAGTCTGCGTCCGTGCAGCAATAGTCGGTGCAGTACTTGTGCGTGTGCGTGCTCGTTGGCACGTCGCAGTAAAGGCTGGCGCAGTCGCCGTCGGTGTTGCAGTCGGTGCCGCTCTGAGCACTTCCACGGCTGACGCCCGACACCGCGCACGACGTGAAGACGCCATTGTTCGTGCCATACGCGCGGCAGACGAAGTCTCCGTAGAACGTACTGCGGCCTGGGCATCCTGCGGACCCGCAGCACGGAGCCATGCAGAGGTCCGCGAAGTTGTCGATCCGCTCGCACACGCCTTCACCGCAAGCGCTGGGCGAGCCTCCGCAGATCGATCCGCCGCAGCACTTGCCAGAGCCGGTGGTGTTGCCCGGGATGCACGCGAGCGCCGACTTCCCGCGCAGGGTCGTCTCGTGGCAGGCCGTGCCGTTCGTGCAGTTCGCGCTCGTGCAGCACACGTCGATGCACCGACCGGCTTCAATCTGTCCCGATCGACACTGCGTGGGGTCGTTGGTGCTCGCGCCCGCGGGGAGGCTCCCGACCGCCGCGATTTGAAGCGAGGCCTTGCTCACGCAATAGCGACCGGCCGTTCCGGGAGCGTAACAGACGAAGTCCGTGGGACAGTCCGATGAGGCGCAGCAGGTCTTCGTGCAGACGTTCGTCGCAGTGATCGGTCCGAGGTAGGCGCTCGAGCCGCAGAAGGCCCCGACAGGGCACTGTCTGTCGCCCACGCACGCCGAGCCTATCGCGCCCACGATGTTGCTCGTGCACTTGCCAGTAGGCACGTCGCAGGTCTCTTGCCCCTTGCATAGCGCGGGGTTGGAGTTGCAATCGCTCGTGAGCGGACTGCAGTTGTCGATCGGGTTCGGGTTGTGGAGCGCCGACTTGCACACCGTGCTCTCGGGGCACATGCACGTCGCCGGGTCGTTGCAGTACTTGCCGTCGTCCGCCGCGCCGCTGCAGTCGTCGTCGGCGCCGTTGCACCGTTGAACCGCGAGCGCGAGCGGGTTGCCGGCGCGGTCAACGGGGTGCCTGACCGGATCGTTGGGGTGAATTCCCGCCGCACGATCGTTGCAATCGATGTTGATGATCTTGTTGTCGTTGGCAACGTCGTAGTCGCCGCAGACCGTGTACGTGTCGTTGTCTTGGTCGGCCAGGCCGTCGTCGACGATGCCGTTGCAGTCGTTGTCGTAGTGATCGCAGACGTCCGTCGTCTCGCAGGGAACGCACCCCGACCCCTTGCAGTACTTGCCGGGCGGACAGACGTTTTTGGCGGTGCCGCTGCAGTTGAATTGCGGTACGTCGCTCGAGACAATCGCCTCGCATTGAAGCGCGGCGAAGACCAGCGTGACGAAGGCGACCGACCCGAGTGCGCGGCGCATCAGAAGCTCCCGCCAAGCGCTACGCCGCTGACATTTGCGCCTACGATCGGCGCGAGCCTCGGGGCGGATTGACTGAGGTAGATGGGCGCTCGCGGGCGGGTGGCGACGTAGAGGAACACGGTCGTGAGTGCTGCTGCGATGCCCACGCCGAAGGCAACGTCCGACACGATGGCTTCGGTGTGCGCGCTCTGCGCTTGGCTCGCGAGGAGGCTGTACGGCACGCTCGTGCTCGTCACCGATCCGCTCGCGGGCTTGTCGCTGAGCGCCTTGCTGCCCATGATCGCGCCTACCGAAATACCCGCGACCCCGAGTACGGTGCCGACGATGAGCACGCCGTTGAGCACGCCATGAGACGTCGCCGGTGGTGATGTAGGTGACTTGTCAATGACCCGCTTGTGGCTCTTGTTTCGGTCATCTTCGGGGTCATCAGGAGGTGGCGGCGGCACCTCCTTCTTCGCGCCAAGGAGCCGCTTGATGTACGCCTCCCCTTTGGCGCGCTCGCTCGCGTCAACGTCCATCTCGACGTACCGCTTGAAGTACTTGATCGAGTCGTCGATGCGGTTGAGCTTCTCGCTCAAGACGCCGAGGTTGTAGACGAGATCCTTCGCGGTGGGGTCGAGGACGAGGGCGACCTCGAGCTCGGACACCGCCTCGCGATAGCTCCCGCCTTGGTAGAGTTCTCGCGCCTTCTGGAAGTGCTGTCCCGCGGCCTTCACGTTCTCGACAGAGGGAGGCGCAGGTCCGTCGGCGTACGCGACCGCCGAAGCGAGTGAGATCGCCACAGTCAGAGCCACGCCAAAGGTCTGCATCCCGTCTACATTATAGCCTGAGCATGGTCCGAGATCGCTAACTCGTTGACTGTAAGACGAGTTCGACCGCGAGCGTTGTAGCTCGTATGAGACGCATCCGGGCCGCCATATCCTGCATATTGTTGAGCTTGTCGTTCGCCACGGGCGCGGCTGCAGACAACGCAATCGTGACCGTAGGGCGTGACTACGCGCTACCGCCGAGGCCGAGCCCGCAACCGATCATCATCGTCCGCGACGCGCCGCCGCCGCCGCTCATCGACGTGACGCTTCCGCACGAGGTCTACCGGTCCCCGTTTCGACTGAGCGTGGGCCCTTCGGGCGTGACGACAGGACGCGGTCTCGGAATGGGGCTCGGCCTCGGGGCGGACTTCGGGACCGGCACGGTCGGAGCCCGACTCGCGGCGATGTGGCTCCGCGGCGAGCCGCAAGGGAGCTCGCTTCAGATGCCGGCGAGCGGAAGCCGCATGGGTCAATACACCGCGGAGCTCGTCGTCGACTTGCACAAGGGCGGCCCAGTTCATCCCATGTTTGGGCTCGGATTCGGCCTCGTTCACATCGCCAAGAACGACGCGAGTGGGGACGCCGTGATCGGCACGGCGCGCCTCGGCCTGGAGTACGCGCTCGGGATCGAGGACGCAGACGTGCGCCTCGGGCTCTCCGTCCTTGGAGCGATGCCCGGCGTCTCCGACCGCGAGCTCGCGGATCTTCGCGCGTATGGCATGGTCAACGCGAGCATCGCGATCGGCTTCTAATTGGTGTAGCAGTCCACGAAGTGTCGATAGAGGAGACGGTTGGGAAGCTTTGCGACGACGCACGTGTGGCGTCCCGCGCGCTCTGCAAACTGAGCCGCACCCAGAAGGACGCGGTGCTCGGTGAGATCGCCAAGCGCCTGCGCGAACAAGGCGCGGCGGTGATCTCGGCGAATACACAGGATGTCGCGGCAGCAGAGTCGCGTGGGCAGAAGGCGTCGCTCATCGATCGGCTCAAGCTCGACAAGGAGCGGGTCATCGCGATCGCGGATGGCGTGGAGGCGATCATGTCGTTCCCGGACCCCGTGGGCGAAGTCATCGCGCAATACGCCCGTCCCAACGGGCTGCGCGTGTCGCGAACGCGCGTGCCGATCGGCGTCGTCGCGATGGTCTACGAGGCACGACCCAACGTGACCGTGGAGGCGAGTGCGCTCACCATCAAGAGCGGCAACGCCGTGGTGCTCCGTGGCGGCTCGGACGCGCAGCACACGAACGCCGCGCTCGCGGACATCGTTCGCTCCGCTCTCCGCGCGTGCGGCCTGTCCGAGGACGCGGTCGTCATGTTGCCGAGCTCGCGCGAGTCCGTGCGGGCGCTCGTAGGCACTGCGGGTCGAGTCGATCTCGCGATCCCGCGCGGCGGCGAGGGCCTGATCCGCGAGGTAGTCGAGCATGCGCGCGTGCCGCTCGTGCTTCACTACAAGGGTGTCTGTCACGTGTACGTCGACGCGGGCGCGGACCTCGAGATGGCGGCAAAGATCGCGGTGAACGCGAAGCTCTCGCGGCCCGGTGTCTGCAACGCGATGGAGTGCTTGCTGGTAGACGAGGTGGACGCAGCGCGCCTGCTGCCGCCGATCGCGAAGGCCCTCCAGGACAACGGCTGCGAGCTCCGTGGGTGCGAACGATCGCGGGCGCTCGTCCCGACGATGAAGGAGGCGCACGACGAAGACTTCGGCCGCGAGTTCTTGGACGCGATCTGCGCCGTGCGAGTCGTCACGGGTCTTGACGGAGCGCTCGCGCACATCGCACGCTACGGCTCGCAGCACACGGAGTGCATCGTCACCGGAGACGCTGGGCGCGCGGAGCGGTTCAGACGCGAAGCAGACGCGGCGTGCGTCGTGGTCAACGCGTCCACTCGCTTCCACGACGGTGGAGAGCTCGGCCTCGGCGCCGAGATAGGCATCGCGACGAGCCGGCTACATTGGCGCGGGCCGATGGGGCTCGAGGCGCTCACTACGATGAAATGGACGATCGAGGGAGACGGCCAGACGCGCTGAACGTCTGGCGTTGACTCGGCTCGTCGGTTGATGTGCTCTGTTCGCAGAGCGGATTGGAGAAACGGCTTGGCAGCTTCGAAAAAGTCCCCGCGCGCGACAAGCGGCGGCACTCGAAAATCGGAAAACAAGCGGCAGACGCCGCGCATCACGACGTCGCACAAGTCCGGAGCTGGCGCGCGTGCGCTACCGGCCGCTGCTCGCCCCGTGCGTCGCGCTGCTGTCAGAGAGCGTCCGCGCGCCCGCCCTCCCGCGGTCGATCCGCGCCTGCCGCAGCGGACGAAGAAGCCACCGCGCCCCGTCGACGTGGGGCCGAGCCTCGCGAGCGACGACGCGCGCGCCATGGCGATCCTCGTCGCGACCGCGGCGCTCGACAAGAAGGCGATCGGCATCGAGCTCTTGGATGTTGCAGGCAAGATCGACTACGCCGACTTCATCGTCGTGATGACCGGACGTAGCGATCGGCACGTGCAGGCGCTCGCGCAAGGTATCGAGGAGGAGCTGCGCAAGAAGGGCAAGCGTCCGCTCTCGATCGAGGGCGTCCCTAGCGCAAGATGGATCTTGATGGATCTCGGCGACGTCGTCGTTCACGTGTTCCAAGAGGACGCGCGTGGCATGTACGACATCGAGGGGCTCTGGTCCGACGCGAAGCGCGTCCCGCTACCGGAGAACGACGCTCCTCCGATCTGATCGGAGGGATACCTCAGCGACGACGCACGAGCATCTTGATGCCGTGCTTGGGGCGCAGTGTGATCAACGGCTCCGGAACGACCGGATGTCCAGGAACGAGATCGAGCCGATAGCGCTTCGCGAGCGTCGCCAAGAGCGCCACCGCCTCCAGCATCGCGAACGAGTTGCCGATGCACACGCGCGGCCCACCGCCGAACGGGTAGTAAGCGAAGCGCGGTCGTGACGCCTCGAGCGCAGGCAAGAAGCGCTCGGGATCGAAGCCGAGCGGATCATCCCAAAAATCAGGGTGACGGTGCGTCACGTAGGGTGCCATGAGGACGACGCCGCCCTTGGGGAGCGCGAAGCCGTCGATGACGTCCGCCTCCTCCGTCATGCGGCCGATGATCCACGCAGGCGGATAGAGTCGCATCGACTCTTTGATGACTCGTTGCGTGTACGCGAGCCTCGGCATGTCCGTGAGGGTGAAGCTGCGCTCCCCGAGCACGCCGTGGATCTCGTCCGCCATGCGACGGTCGGACTCGGGTGCGAGCGAGAGGCAGTAGAAGGCCCAGCTCATCGCGTTCGCGGTGGTCTCGTGTCCGGCGAGGAAGATCGTCATGACCTCGTCGCGGAGCTGCTGGTCGGTCATCGTCTCGCCGGTGTCCTCGTCCTTGACCGCCATCAGCATCTCGAGCAAGTCCGGCTTGCTCGGGGCGCCGCCGTCGCGCCGCTTGCCAATCGTGCGGCGCACGACCGCGTCGAGCTGAGCGATCGCTTTGACGAGCGCGCGGTTACGCCGTGTGGGCACCGAGAGCGGCAGGTCGATGAGCGCGCTGATGCGAGCGTTCACGTCCTCGATCACGTGGGTCACGGCTCGCCCGATCACGTCAGAGTCGCCGGACACGTCCGCGCCGAGCAGGGTCTCACTCACGATGCGCAGCGTGAGTCGCATCATCTCTTGTGCGACGTCGATCGGCGTCCGTTCCTCGGCAGCGCGATCCCAGCGGTCGTAGAGATCCTCCGTCGCGCGCGTCATGGTGTCGGCGAAGCCCGCGAGGTGCCGATGATGAAACGCGGGAGCCGCGATTCGCCGCTGCCGGCGCCAAAAGTCGCCCTCACTGGTGAGCAGTCCATCGCCAAGGACCAGCCGCAGCTTCAAGAACCCCGGCGACTCCTTGCTGTATTTTCTGTGATGCTCTTGCAGCACGTGACGCGCGTGGTCCGGGTGGCTCAAGAGGTGCGCCTTCACCGACCCGAAGTGCATCGCCACCACGTCGCCGTGCTGCTCGCGTGCGCGAACGAAGAAGCCGAGAGGGTCCCGCTGCAAGAGCCGGTAGTGTCCGAGGATCGGATCTCCAGGGAGCGCAGGCGCAACACGTGACGTGGAAACGGCGACCACCTCAACGCCCTTTGACGTCGTCGGGCTTCTTCGTCTTCGGCGCGATGACGAACGAGATGCCAACGGACAAGAAGTAGAGAGCGAGGATCGCGCCGCTCACGATGAACTGGAACGTCACGTCGCCGCCGGGCGTCACGATCGCGCCGATGATGAAGCCGACCAAGATCGCCCAACGGCTGAACTTGAAGAGCTGCATCGGCGTGACGACGCGGGCAACCGAGAGCGCGGAGATGAACAGCGGCAGCTCGAAGACGACGCCGCAGACGATGTGCACGCGCGTCGTGAAATCGAGGAAGTACTCGAACGTGGGCTTGCTCGTGATGAGCGTCCCGCTGTCTCCCGCTTGGCTGAGCAGCGAGAAGAAGTACGAGTACGCGAATGGCAGCACCACGTAGTGAGCGAAGCAGACGCCGGTGGCGAAGAGCGAGGTGCTGAAGAAGACGAACGGGATGACGTACTTCTTCTCTCGGCTGTACAGGCCTGGGCTGATGAACGCCCAGAGTTGATACAGCACGATCGGCGCCGCTCCGACGATGCCTGCGAGCAGTGCGATCTCGAGGTAGCCCGCGAAGATGTCCGGCGCCGAGAGCGTCTGGATCTCCGGTATGCCGGGCAGGTGGGCGCCGGCCCACGCGTTCTCGAACGGCACGCGCAGCCACTTGAAGATCTGCAGCCTGAACGCCCAGCCCGCGATCATGCAGACGATGACGGCGACGGTGGACTTGATGAGCCGGCGCCGAAACTCGGCGAGGTGCTCCCAGATCGTCATCTTGACGTCCGCCTCGGGGATCTCCGGTTCGGTGTTGGCCGTCGTCATGAAGCGATCGCCGTGGGCTCGTCGGCGGGCGCCGCGGTCTTTGCGGGGCCTTCCTCACCGGTCGCGTAGAGCGCATCGTCCGCGAGGGCGGACGTTGGGAAGTCCGTGTAGACGAGCGCCGTATCGGGCAGCGCACCGTACGAATCGGCGCCTTCTCGTGGGTATTCGCGCTCGCGTGCAATATACATGGGTTCGGACGTCGCGGAGAGAACGGGCGCGAGCGACTCTGACGCCGCAGCCAGTTGGCGTGAAGGTGGATCGACGCGAGCGGCGCGCACCACGCCGTCGAGCTCTCCGCGCGCGAGCTTGCGGATCTCGTTGATGTCCTCGTGGAGCGAGCCCTCGCGCAGCACCTCGTCGATGCCGCTCTGCATGCGAAGGTCCGCGGCCATGCGTCGCAGCTTGCCGGACCACTGCCCGAGCTTGCGAAGGACCTTCGGTAGCTCCTTCGGGCCCATCACGATGAGGCCGAAGATGACGATGACCGCCAGCTCTCCGAAGGACATTCCGAACATACGACGCAATCGGAGCCTAGCACGCTGCTATAGAGAGGGTCTCATGCACGCGCTCACCGGCCTCTCGCCAGCTCGGCTCGCGGCTCTCCTCGGGATCCCGATTCCGGAGGCGCGCAAGGTCGTGAGCGTGGCACATCGCAAGGGCGTGCTGCCGAAGGGTCTCGCGCAGGTGACGCGCGAGACGATGGCCACGGTCATGAGCGCATGCCACATCCCGTCGCTCGAGGTGATCGCGCGGGAGAGCAGCGCGGTGGATCCGTTCCAGAAGCTCGTCCTCGAGTCCCGCGTGTCCGAGAGAGTCGTGCGGTTCGAGACCGTGCGCATTCCGCTCCAGAAGCCGGGCCGATTCAGCGTATGCGTAAGCTCCCAGGCTGGCTGCGCGCTCGCGTGTGCGTTCTGCGCGACTGGCAGGCTCGGCCTCGAGCGCAACCTCGAGGCGTGGGAGATCGTCGAGCAGGTACGGCTCGTCAACGCGACGCTCGTCGCCGGTGAGCGCGTGAGCGGCGTCGTCTTTCAAGGCATGGGCGAGCCGATGGCGAATCTCGATCGCGTGCTGCAAGCGATCGAGGTGATCACGGACCCGAGCGCGCTCGCGATCGACGCCCGCAACCTCACGGTGTGCACCGCCGGCATTCCGAGCGGGATCCTCCGCCTCGCGAACGAGGCGCCCAACGTGCGGCTCGCGCTCTCGATCGGCAGTGCACGCAAGGATGTTCGCCGCTCGCTCATGCCGATCGAGCGCGCGCATGCGTTCGAGGAGGTCATCGACGCGTGCGTCCTGCACACCAAGAAGACCGGCTATAGCCCCATGTGGGCCGTAACTCCGCTCGCTGGCGTCAACGACTCGGACGACGACGCACGGGCGCTCGCAGATCTTGCGAAGAGCTTCACCGAGCGCGCGGGAAAGCGCCCGCGGATCAGCGTCATCCCGTTCAACGCGATCGAGGGCGATCCGTTCGCGCGCTCGACACGACACGACGCGTTTCGCGACGTGATGGCGCGTGCGGGAGTCTTTTCGCATGCGCGCTACAGCGGGGCAGGGGACATCGCCGCTTCATGCGGACAGCTCGCGGCCAAGGTCTGACTTAGAGCTTCGCGAGCGCCTTGCTGCGATCCTCTTCGTGCTTGAGGAATGCGCCCATCGTCGCGGCCGCGACGTCTTTGTCCAGCGCACTCTGGCCGAGCGTGACGAGCGCGCGTGCCCAGTCGATCGTCTCGGAGATCGAGGGCGCCTTGCGTAGGTCGAGCGTGCGCACCTTCGCCGCAAACGCGGTGAGCTGAAGGGCGAGCGTCTTGGCGATCCCCGGAACGCGCAGCTCCAGGATCGCGAGCTCACGCGACGGCGGCGGGTAGTCCAAGAAGTGGTGGAGGCATCGCCGCCTGAGTGCGTCGGTCATCTCGCGCGTCGCGTTGGTCGTCAGTATGACGAGCGGCGGGTGCACGGCCTTGATGGTCCCCAACTCAGGTATCGTCACCTGTCCCTCGCTCAACACCTCGAGAAGCAGCGCTTCGAACTCGGGGTCCGCGCGGTCGACCTCGTCGACGAGCAGCACCACCGGCCGATCGCTTCCGATCGCCTGCAAAATAGGCCTTTTTACCAAGAAGCGCTCGCCGAAGAACGCGTCGGCGTCCAGCTTGTCGAGCGCCGCGGCGATCGAGTCCGAGCCGCGAACGCGCTCAGCTACGGTCTCGCGTAACAGCTGCGTGTAGAGCATCTGCTTGGCGTAGTCCCACTCGTAGATGGCCTTGGACTCGTCGAGCCCCTCGTAGCACTGCAAGCGCAAGAGCGGTCGCGAGAGCGCTTCGGCGAGAGCACGCGCAAGGTCCGTCTTGCCGACGCCGGCGGGTCCCTCGATCATGAGTGGTCGATTGAGATCCATCGCGAGGAAGGCCGCGAGCACAGTGTGCTCGTCTGCGAGATAGCTCGCGTCAGCGAGGCTTCGTGAGAGCGCGAGCGCAGCGGGCGGGAGCAACATGACTCAAAACGTATCCGAGTCGCGCTTCTCCGTGTATCCTTTGCGCAAAATGGCCGATCGTGACGATCTTGTCCGCGTCGATCTCACGGGGACGGTCCATCCTGTCGGCAAGAGCGCAAGCCAGGAGCTTCGCGCTCGGGCAGGGGAGTGGCGTCTCTCTCGCAGCCCGATCGACGCGCTGCTCCTGCGTAGGGTCAACAAGACAGAGAACGTCCTCCGTCTGGCGGGCGAGATCAAGACGCCCGGCGCACTGTGCGACGTCATCGCGATGATCGCGCAGTCGGGCTGGAAGGGCGAGCTGATCTCGATCGACGAGAGCAAAATTCGCTCGCTCTACTTCGACGCCGGCAGCGTGATCGGCGCGCAGACCAACGTCGCCGAGGAGCGCCTCGGCGAGACGCTCTACCGCTTCGGCGTTGTCACGCGCGAGCAACTCGAGAGCATCATCAAGGAGTCGGCGAAGACCGGAAAGCGCTTCGGTGAGGCCGCGGTCGAGCTCGCGATCGCCAGCCCCGAGCGGCTCTATCCGATGATGGCGCGTCAGGTAGAAGAGGTCTTCTACGCCGCGCTCCACGTCGCAGACGGCACGTTCTATTTCTACGATCGCTTCGACGACGCGGCAATCGGCCGGCGCCACGCGCTCAACGCGGCCATGCTTTTGATGGAAGGCGCGCGCCGCATGGACGAGATGCGCTTCTTCCGCGAGCGCATCCCGAACGAGCACTACACCGCAGTGCCGCGAGACGTCGCGAAGAAGCCGCCGGACGATCTGGTGCGAGTGCTCGCCGAGTGTGATGGCAAGCGGAGCATCGCGCAGATCGGGCGCAGGCTCGGTCTGCTCGAGTTCGAGGTAACGCGCGCAGTATTCCAGCTGGCGAGCGGCGGGTTCTTGACCGTCGTCGCGCCGCGCCCACAAGGCGCACAGACGATTATGGACGGCTTCAACCCCGCGCTGATCGAGATTCACTCACGGTGCGACGCCGCTGGCAAAGGCCCGGAGCTGCGCGATGGGCTCGCGCGCTTCGCGACTGGCGGTGGCGTCTACGATCCGCTCTTCCAAAGCGCAGGTCCGCTGCCTGATGGCTCGTTCCGATCCGATCGTGTCGAGCGAAACCTCGCCGCGCTCGCGGGTGACGATCCGGACGCGTGGTTGATCCAGCTGATGCACGACTACATCGGCTTTGCGCTATTCCAAGCGGGATCGCTGTTGCCGCGCGACGTCGAGGCCAAGCTCGCGGCTTCAGTTTCCGAGAGCCTCAAGCCCTTGCGGCCGGCAGACTCGGCACCGCTGTCGCGTAGGCCGTAGGTGCGCAAGCGCCGAGATCAGATTCTCGACGAGGCGACCCGACTGTTCGCCGAACGCGGCTACGACGGCACGAGCATGAGCGACTTGGCGGCGAGCGTCGGCCTCCGCAAGGCTTCGCTGTTCCATCACTTCGCGAGCAAGGAGGAGTTGAAGAGCGCGGTGCTCGATCGCCTCGTTCGGGAGGTGGGCGGGGCGATCATGACCGCGGCGGCGGCGGATGCGCGCTTCGAGGAGCGCCTCGACGCGCTCACGGACGCGATCGTGGACACGCTGGTTTCTCGCCCCTTCGCGGCGCGTTTGGTCGTGCGCGAGGCGATGGACTGGTCGAAGTCCCGGCCGAGCGGTGCCCACGAGGTGTTCGACATGGTCTTCATCGTGCTCACCGCCGCCGCGAACTTCGTCGAAGCGGGACAAGGCGAAGGCGTGTTCGTCCCGGGAGACGCCAAACAGATCATCCTCACATTGCTGGGCGCGCACTTCTTGCCATTCGCCGTGATCGGCGTCGTCCAGGAGGTGGTCGGCGAGAGTCCGTTCTCCGCCGATTTCGGTGAGAAGCGCAAGGTCGCGCTGCGCGCTCACGCCCGCGGGATGTTGCTCGTGAACAAAGCTATTCGCTAGTGGCGCGCTGCCGGCGCACTTCGTAGAGCGCGATGGCCGCAGAGACCGAAGCGTTCAGCGAGGCGATAGGGCCTGACATGGGGAGGCGCGCGACCACGTCGCACGTCGCTCTCACGGTCTTGCGGAGGCCTTTGCCCTCGGCGCCGACCACCAGCACGACGGGACCCTTCAGCTCCACCTCGTCGATGCGCACCGAGCCGTTGGCGTCGAGCCCTACGATGCTCGCGCCGTTCGCCTTGAGCTCGCTGAGCGCGTGGGGCAAGCCGGGAACGCAGACGAGTGTGGCGTGTTCGACGGCGCCCGCGGATGCGCGAAAGACCGCGGGGGATAGCGGCGCCGACCTGTGCTCGGGCCACATCACGGCGGTGGCGCCCATAGCGACCGCCGAGCGCACGATCGCCCCGAAATTCTGGGGATCTTCGAGCTCGTCGAGTGCGACAACGAGCGTAGTCGGCTCGATCACGATCGCCTCGAGAGTGTGCACGTCGAGCAGCAGCGCGATGGCGACCGCGCCTTGGTGCTTGGCACCCCGCGCGAGTTTGTCGAGCTCTGATCGAGCGACGCGTTCCGCCGTGGCGCCGCGATCAGTGGCGAACCGCGCGAGCGCGTCGAGCTGAGGCGAGCCCTCTTGGTTGCTCACGAGCACGCGCAAGAGGCGAGGGCCGTGCGCGGCGATGGCCTCGCGAACCGGCTGCAGGCCGCAGATCATTCGATCTCTCGGCAAATCTTGATGAGTCAACGGTCACCTCTTGCCGCCGCGATTTCGGCGACGAGCTCTCGTGCTGCACTGGCGGGATCTGCTGCGTCTCGTACCGGTCTGCCGACGACGAGCGCGTCCGCGCCTGCGCCGATCGCCCACCGCGCCGTCGCGACGCGCTTCTGGTCGTCCACGGCGTCGCTGGGCCGGACGCCCGGCGTGATCAGTGTGGCCTGCGCTCCGAGCTCACGCCGGAGCACGGGAGCTTCGTGTGGCGAGCAAACGAACACGCGCACGCCCGAGCTCCACGCGAGCCGAGCGAGCCTCGCGGTATGAGCCGAGGCGGTCGCGCCGACGCCCATCGCGACCAGATCTCCGTCGTCGAGAGACGTCAAGACCGTCACCGCGACGACGTGAAGACCCGTGTTTTCAGCCTCCGCACGCTTCACGGCGCGCTCGAGCATCATGTGTCCGCCCGAAGCGTGGACGGTGAGCAGGCGCGCCCCCATCGCACACGCGCGAGCCACCGCGCGCTCCACGGTCTCTGGGATGTCGTGGAGCTTGAGGTCCAAGAACACCGGGCGCCCGACCTGCTCTCCGAGCCTCACGGCGTCGCGTCCCGCCTCGAGAAAGAGCTCGAGACCCACCTTGAGCCAGCCGACCTCGGGGCCAACGCGCTGGGCAAGAGTCCTCGCACCGTCGAGCGACGAAACGTCCAGCGCGACGATCAGCCGATCGCGCGCAGAGTCGAACTGGAGCTCAGTCACACGAGCAGAGCGAGTCGCCAGACGCACACGAAGCGACCTTCGTCCCGTCCAGCATGTGGCACTGAGGTTTGTGCACCTGCGCCGGACCCTGAACTGCCGGGCCCGCGGAGGTGGGTTTGCCGCTGCCCTTGTTCTTCAAGTCGTCTTGGAGCTTGCGGTTCGCGGCCTCGAGGGCCGTCTTCTCGTCGAGGATCTTCTGCTTCTCTTCGGGCGTCGTCGCGCTCGACAGCTGGCTGTTGAGGTCGTTCATCTTCTTGGTGTTCGCTTCGATCTGCGTGTTGAGATCGTTGAGCTGCGCTTGAAGCTGCTGCTGCTTCAGGTTCGCGTTGTAGATGACGACACCCGCGCCCCCGCCGACCACGAAGAGCGCACCGACCACCAGCCCGATGATGAGCTTGAGGTTCTTCTTGCTCTTGTCTTGGCTGAGCGCGTGGATCTCCTTCTCGTGCGCTTGTTGGCGCGCGAGAGTCTCCATGCGCGCGCGGTTCTCCGCTTCAAGACGCGCGCGCTCGAGCTCGCCGTGCTTGATCGCGTCGACGCGCGCCTGCTCCTCGCGTGTCCGGAAGTCCTCGGCGCGCCGCTTCTCGTCGGCCGCGCGCAGCCTCGCTTCTTCTTCGGCGCGCGCGCGATTCTCCTCGGCTTGCTTCGCCTGAAGCGCCGCGTCTTCGGCGCGCCGTCGAGCGTCCTCTTCCTGCTTGATGCGGTCCTCTTCGAGGGACATCAGCTCCTTCAGGGAAAAGAGGACCGAGCTTTCTTTCTGTTCCGCCATGGACTTTCTCTTCTCGTGTACACCGATTGTTCCCAAGCCACTTCTCATGTCTTTGCACGAGGAGCTTGAGACCAATTGCCAAAGGAAAAGGTACCGAGCTTTCACACTGTTCGCAAATGTTCTCTTCGTTACCGACGCCTACTTCAACCGTGGAACACGCGGCAACGGGTGTGTCTTGGCTCGAGCCCCGAAGGGCCGTGCTAACGTCCGCGACTCATGGCCACGAATGTCTGCGCACACATCACTGGGACCGTTTGGAAGATCGAAGTCAAAGAGGGAGACGACGTGATGGAGGGTCAATCCTGCGTCATCCTCGAGTCGATGAAGATGGAGATGCCCGTGGAGGCACCCGCGTCCGGCAAGGTCGAGAAGATCGTTTGCAACGAAGGACAAGCGGTGAACGAAGGCGACGTCCTCGTCATCCTCACCTGAGCGAACTTGACGGCGTCTCTCGGCCACGTACCGTAGACCCGTGCAGGCCTTCCGTCTCGCTCCGTTCGTCGCGGCCGCCATCGTCTTTGGCATCGCTTGCGGCACCGCGAATTTGGTCGGTGCTGGCGGAGATTGCTTCGTCGTCACCGATTGCGAACCCGGTCTTGCGTGCGTTCCACAGAAGGACGGGCGCCACATTTGCTCGACCGACTTGACCAACATCGTCTTCGTGCCGGACGCCGCCGAAGCCGCTCCGCCCGCCGAAGCGGGTCCGGATGCGCCTGTATCGGACGGCCCCAAGCCGGACACGAGCATGAACCCCGACACCAGCATGGTGCCCGACACGAGCATGCCGGACACGAGCATGGCGCCGGACACGAGCATGCCACCTGACGCCTCTGCGGGCTGAGTTGGGCCCCAAGCATTCTTGCCAAGCGAGCGACGGAACGTTCGCCGCGATCAACTCTGACGCGGCGGTAGCGGCGGCGGAATCGACCGCGGAGCTTCATCCGCCAACTCGTCCTCTTCGATGATCTCGGCCAGATCATCCACCACCATGACGTCATCTTCGCCCGCGTCGTCCACCGCTACAGTGGCGGGGCGAGCGATCGTCTCATCCGAGAAGTCGAGCGCCGTCCGCTCTTGGGTGTTGATCAGTGGGTCGTGACCTGTCGCGTCCGCGTCCACCAGGTCCGCACTGGGCACGGGCGTTGGGTTGGTGTTTTGGCGATGACGATCTTCTGCTCCGCGCGCAAGCGCCTCGACCTCGTCGTGCGACACGGCCATCGTCGGCATCTCGCTGTTGCGCGCGGCCTCGACCTCGGCCGGCGTCTCTGAAGTGTCCGTGAGGGCGGCCACGATCGAGCCCGTGTCGATCGGCATCGACTCCGCGAGGTTCGTCGGCGCGGGCTCGGGCGCTTTTGCGGGGGGCTCGACGGCAACGGGTGGCGGAGCCGGCTTCGGCGGTGCGTACTGATCCGGGCCGGCGTTCGGGTCCGGCTTCTTCAGCATGTTGGATTTGGCGCGATCCAAGCCGTTCGTTGCCTCGGGATCGCCGGCCTTCATGCGGAGCACTCTGCGCCACGCGTCGGCTGCTTCTCGCGGGTCTTGCAGCTGTTCTTCCCACATGCGCGCGACCTTGCGCGCGAGTTCCGCGCGCGTCGCCATGTCTTTGCCACGGAGGATCTGGTCCTCGTACAGCTGCACCATGCCGCGGTAGTCGCCGAGCTCGACGAGCAGATTCGAGAGCTCGTCCATCACGGCGGCGTCCGTCGGCGAAAGATCGTGGAGCTTCTTCAGATCGCTCGCGGCGCCGGCGCGATCGGACAGATGCTCTCGGCGAATGCGCGCGCGGCAGGCCAAGAGCTGGCGCACGAGCGGGCCGTCGAAGACCTCGGTAAGCGCGTGCGTTATCGCGTTTTCCGCCCGCGCAATGTCGCCGACCTCGACACCGAGCCCCTCGAGCGCTTCGAGCGTCGAGGTGTCGACATGCGCGATGAGCGCGTCGGCCATCCACGCGAACGCCTGATCCACGTCGCGGAGATCCTTGTGAGCGATGCTGGCCGCGCGTCGAAGCAGCGCCCCGCGCGTGCGGCCGCCGTCTCGCGCACCACCGCCGCCCGTGGAGAGCGCAGCGCACAGGGCGCGGCGCAGCTTCTCACCGCCCGTTGCCTTGTCTCCGTCGGAGGCCGCGGTCTGCAACGCGGCGAGCGTGTCCTCGGTAGGGAGGCCAGAGAGAGCGAGCTCGAGGAAGATGCGCGCGCGGTCGGGATTGCCCTTCGCCGCGGCGACTTGTGCGGCGCGCGTGAGTGCGCGGATGCGGTCTGCCGGCGCCTTGGCGCGAGACACTTGCCGCTCGTAGAGGTCGATGACGTCCTGCGATTTGTCCGCGAGCGCGGAGAGTCGCTCGATGAGCGGCTCGACGTCCCCGGGAGGCACATTCGCGAGGCCTTGCTCTCCGTGCGCGAGCGCTTCGGAACGCGGCTGTCCCGCGTGCGCTCGCGTCTCGGCTTGGCGCACGAGCTCTTCGGCGCGTGGAACACCCGTCAGATCACGGAGCAACAGATCTTGCGCCAGGAACAGCGCGTCCGCGTCGTTGGTCTTCGAAGCGAGCTGCTCGAGCTGCGTGGCGAGCTCGCGATCGCCGCCCTTCGCGCGAATGATCTCGATGGCGACACGCGCGGCGTCTTGATGGCGGCCGACCTCCGCGAAGCGATCGAACGCGCTCCTCAGCGCCGCCGTGCGATCGGGTCCGCTCTTGCTGTCGAACCACCAGTCGACGAGCTTCGCCGCGACGATGCCCTTCCAACCGAGCCGATCTCCGAGCTCCACGTATGCAGTGCGCATGCGCTGGTCGCCCTGATCGGCGAGCTCCGTCATCGCCGCGAGCGCTTCGTCTCCGCGGTCGAGTTTGTCGGCGAGGATGGCCGAGAGCTTGAGCGTCATAAGGCTTGCCTCGTCGGCGTCTCCCTCGACCTCGATGCGGGCCGCGAGAAGCTCGGCCACGCGGGGCCACTGCTCGGTGCGCTCGCACAACCCGGAGAGCCGCGCGAGTGCGTCGAAGTCCTCGGGGTCTGCCTTGCGGACGATGTCGAGCGCGCGGATGGCTTGCTTCGGATCGTCCAGCTTCTCGTAGAGACGCGAGAGGCGTCCTGCGATCGAGCCGCGTTCCTGCGGATCCGCCGCGAGCTTCAGCTCACGCTCGAGTGCGTCCGTCGCGGAGGCGAAGTTCTCGCGCTTCTCTTGGAGATCCGCGATCGCCTGCAGCGCGGGCCGTGAGGTCGAATCGAGCTCGGAGAGGATCCACTCGTAACGAGCGACTGCCGTGTCCACGTCGCCCACGCCCTCGGCGAGCAACTCGGCCTCGCGGAGCGCGACACGCGCCTTCTCGGCGTTGTCGATCGCGATGCCGCCGAGTCGCCGCAAGAGCGTCGTCGCCTCGGTGTGGTCCTCGCGCTCCACTGCGTAGTCCACGAGTTTCTCGAGCGCTTCGCGATCGTCGCCGTCGTCGAGCACCTTGAGCCAAAGCTCGCGCGAGCCCTCTTTGTCGCCGACCTTGGACGCGAGGAGGTTCGCGGCTTGACGGCGCGCGGAGATGCGCTTGCTCTTGTCGGACACGCGATCGCCGCGCTTGCTCAGCAGCGCTACGAGCTTGTCCCAGCGCTCTTGCTTGCCGTAGTGCTCCTGCAAAGAGGCCGCGTATTCGTCTGCGTTGGGGTCGAGGTCCGTGGCCTGCTCCAGCCGCTCGATCGCGCTATCTTCTTGGCCCGCACGCAGGAAGTGCTCTGCCGCGCGCGCGTAGTGTTGTGCCTCTGCGCGAGGCTCGCCCGCGAGCTGGCCGCGTTGGACGCAGGCTTCGCCCGCGCGATCGAAGTGCTCCGCTGCGACGAAGCAGCGCTCGGCCGACTCCCAGAGCTTCGCGCTCTTCGCGGCCTCCGCTGCGTCTGCGTACGCGGCGCCCGCGTTGGCGTGATCGCCGGACTGCTCGCGCAGCTCACCGAGGCGCTCGAGAAGCTGGCCGCGCGCGACCGGATCTTCGACCGTGGCCGCGTTGTCCGCGATCACCTGCGCGGCCTGCTCGATCTGGCCCGCCTTCTCGAACAGCTTCGCGGCTGTTGCGACCGCCCGATCGTCCTCGGGCGTGAGCCGCGCGATGCGCGACCACGCCTCTGCGGCTGCCGAGAAGTCGCGGCGCTTTTGTTCTTGAAGCGTGGCGAGCTTCTTCTCGAGCGCGATCTTGGTGTCGATGTCGCCTGCCGCCGTCGCCTCTTGCTCGAGCAGGTTCGCGAGATCGTCCCACCGCTGGGACTTCTCGAGGATTCGCGTGAGCGCTTGGCGCGCGCTCTCGTCGGAGCGATCGATCGCGAGCAGCTGCTTTAGTGCGTGCACCGCGCCGTCGATGTCCCGGAGATTTCCTTCGCACAGACCGGCGACCTCGCGGAGCCGCTCCTTGCGCGCGTCCATCGACTCGCGCGTGCCGGCGACCGCGCGTACGCTCGCCATCAACACGTCTCGCAGGGCCGCGTAGTCTCGCTTCGTGCGCAGGTAATCTTCGACCCACGCGAGCGCCTCGGGGTGCGACTGATCGGCTTCGAGCACCTCCTTGTATTTCGCGTAGGCCTCTGGCTTTTTGCCCTTTCCGGCGAGCATTTGCGCGGTGTCGAGGACGCCCTGGAGGCGCTCGGGCGGCAGCGCACTGACGCGGCGGGGGACGTCTTCGTCGGCGCCGCGATAGGTGATCGAGCCCGCCGTAGGCTCGATGACGCGGCCGCCGGTTTGAGACGCAGGCTTCGCGGGCTGCTGTGGCGGTTGCTCGAGTACGCCAGCGCGGATCGCCGCAGCGTCCTCGGGTCGGCCGGCCGATTCGTAGCTCGCGGCAAGGTACTCGCGCGCGTCGCCGGCCATGCTCCCGCTCGGGCTCGCGCTCAAGTAGGCGTGGAAGCGGTGCGGCAGCTCGTCTTCGCGCTGGAGCGTGCGTGCATAATACACGTAGAGCTGCATCGCGCGCTCGTGACCCGCGTCCAGGTCCAGCGCTCCTTGTGCGTACGCCAGGCCGTGCTCGCCGTCGTAAATCTCGGCCAACTGAACGAGCATCTCTGCAGCAACGGTGCGCTCGTCTCCGTTGACGTCCTCGCCTGCCATCACGCGGTCGATGATGCTCGCGGCGTACTCTTGCTGAAGCGACGGGTCTTGGTCGTCGCCCTCGCGCGCTCTCTGCAACGCACGCGTCGCGCCCGGTAGATCGCCGGCGGACTTGCGCGCCACGGCCTCGTCTCGCAACAGCGCAACGCGTCGCGCGGGGTCTGTTTCGATCGCCAGCTCTGCCTCGTAGAGCGGGAGCGCCTCCTCCCACGCGCCGAGACCTTTGACGAGCTCACGCGCCGTGAAGATGGCGAGGGCGTTTTGCGGATCGAGATCGGCGGCGCGCTTGTAGTGGTCGGCGGCCTTCCGCGGCTGCGAGAGCGGCGGCTCATTCCAAGCGCGACCCAGCTCCTCGTGCAGCGCCGCGACGACTTGGCGCAGCTCGGGGGATTGCTGCACCATCGGCGCGAGCGCCTTCGTCCGGCGATCCAGCAGCGCGACGAGGGCCTTCACGTCGCCCTTGTCGCGATAGAGCTGCGCGAGCCTATCGGCCGCGACCTGTTGCGTCGGATCCTTGTCGATCGCGGTCATCAACACGCGAGCGGCGCGGTGCGCATCGCCAAGCGCATTTGCCCAGACGTTCGCTGCCTCGCTGAGCCAGTGGGCGGCGTACGCGGTGTCTTGCGTCTCGTTGCCGACACGCTCCAACAAGAGTGCATACGACTTGGGGTCGGTGCCTCCGGCTTGATGCGCATAAGCGAGCGCCTCCTCATCATGCGGGTTCGCGACGAGTCGCCCTACGATCGCGTCGACTTCGCTCGGATCCATAGGCGCGGCAATCTACCATCCTTTGAGTTACGCAAGCAAAGCCGAACATGCCGCGTCAAGTTCGAAGGCGACAGCCGCGAACTTGAGCGGCTGGACGTGAGAAGCGAGCTCTTAGGGGAGCGGACTCACGAAGCGCCGATCACTCGATGGTTCCGTACCGGACACATGCCCGCGACGTGCGCTCGAAAGGTGCCGTCCGTGAAGCGCCGATCACTCGATGGTTCCGTACCGGACACCGCTCGACGACGGAGCGGCGGCAGACGGCTTGCCCGCTGGGCGATGAACTTGAGCCGTGCCGTGCGGGGCAGCGGTGACCTTGACCGTCGCCGAAGGGCGGGGCGCGGAAAGCTCGATCGTCGTCGTGGCAGGGAGCTCGACAGTCGCCTTCGACGACGGCGGCGCCACGAGCGACGTGTTGGGAGGGGTGGCCAAGGCGCCCGAGCTCGCGGCAGGCTGAGTCGTGTTTCCAGCACGCGGCCACACGACGAAGAGGGCAGTCGCGAGCCCGAGGATGGCGAGGGCGCCGATTGTGAGGAGCACGCGAGGGAGTCGCGTGGCAGGCATCGTGATGGCCTCGATCTCGAGGCTGTCCCCCGCGCCCGCGCGTGGTCCGCTGCCGGAATTTCGGGTGGAGATCGACGGGCGCATGCCGCTGGCGACTGCGCGTGCGGTCTCCATCGCGGTGGCGATCTCGCGCGCCATCGCTTCGGCATTTTCGGGTCTACCGGCCGGGTCTTTCGAGAGCGCGCGCATCACGACGCGCTCGATTTCTGGCGGGATGCGCGCCTCCGGGCACACGTCCGAGAAGGGCTTCGGCGTAGACTTGATATGTCGAGCCATCACGATGATCGCGTCGTCGTCCGTGAACGGCGGGCGCCCCGCGAGCATGTGGTAGAGGATCACGCCGAGAGAGTAGAGATCGGTGCGTCCGTCGAGAGGCTTGGCCTGAGCTTGCTCCGGCGACATGTACCGAGGCGTTCCGAAGACCGTGCCGGCTTGCGTCTCGATCGCGTTCATCTCGATATTGTCGCCGAGCATCTTCGCGATCCCGAAGTCGAGCACCTTCACGGTCTCGGTCTTGCTGCCTTCCGAGGTGATGGTGCTCGCAAAAAAGAGGTTGTCGGGCTTGAGATCGCGGTGGACGATTCCACGCGCGTGCGCCTCGGCCAGCGACAGGAGCGACTGGCGCGCGACCTCCATCGCCATGTCGATCGGGAGGCGCTTGACGCGCGTGATTCGCTGTCCGACTGACTCCCCAAGGAGCAGCTCCATCGCCAAGAACAGCTCTCCCGACTCGCTCTCGCCGAAGTCGAACACGGTCACTGTATGCGGCGACGTGAGCACGCTGTTGGTGCGTGCTTCCCGCAGGAATCTAGCCTTTGCCGCCTCGTCGAGCGCGCGATCGCTGCGCAGGATCTTGATCGCGACCTCGCGCCCCATGGGCATCTGCTTTGCGCGATAGACCGTGCCCATCGAACCCGAACCGAGCCTCGCGATCACGACGAAGCGCCCGTCGAGTACGCGGCCGAGCATCGTGTCCCCCGCGGCTTCGGCGTAGTCGCTTGCGCGGATGAGGTGCGTGCCGTCGTGTGCGCACGTCGTCGCCAGGCCCGGCCCCTCGTCGTAGCGCGCGCGGCACTTCGGACAGATCATGCCAGGCACCCTGCGCATGGAGGGCGCGGTTTCGTCGGGGTGGTGGTGCTGGGGTAGAGACAAAGGGTGAACGGCGACCGCCGTTGAAGGAATGATCGCTTGCCGCGCGACCCTGTGCAAGCACGGTGCGAGGATTCGGTTTTGGACTCGGCGTGCGCGGTTCAGCGCAAAGGCAGGACGTTTCGCGGGTCGCACACGATCGACGCGTCGAGGATGGCCTCGCCGCCGACGAGCTTCATGGCGTCACGACCTTCGCGCACGCGGCGCGCTTCGAGGTGAAGGTGCACGAGCTCTGGAGACCCCGAGTCTCCGACCGTGCCGAGCGTCTCGCCCTCGCGCAGCACGCGGCCCTTTTCGAGTCCGGGCGCGGGGGCGTCGAGGTGCCCCCAAATGAGGACGTAGTCGCGCGGACCGTTGGCCTCGCGCAGCGTGTGGAGCGTGATGACCGTGTTGCCGAACAGCGAGCCCACGAACACCACGCGCGCATCGCCCTCCTGGTGATCGAGCACGACCGTCGCGATGGGCGTGCCCTTCACGCCGGGCAAATCGACGCCGCCGTGTCCGACCGCGTGCATCTTCACGCCGCGCCTCTGACGCTCGTCCGGTAGGTCGAGATCGTAGCCGCTGATGACGTGCCGACCATGCGCGAGCCCGGCGGGGATGGGGTAGCGGTAGGCGTCGTAGTCGGCGGGTCGGTCGGGTCTGCGTGGAATTTGATCGTAGACGACGTAGCGTCCGGAGCGATCGTGGTGAGCGTTCGGCTCGGCCTCGCCCGCGCCGAAGTCGTCTCCTTCATCCGCGCGCACGCAGGTGCCATCGTCGGAGAGCTGGCCGCGCGGACAGCTTCCTGCGGCGAGCCCGGTCGAGATGCCCGGGTTGGCGATGGTCCGCGTGGCCGCGCGGCCGCCGGTAGGCGCGCCAATCGCGACGACCAAACAAGCGCCTGCCGCGAGCCAAACTGATCGCAAGGTCATCTTTCGGTCGAGATTATAACCCACCACGGGCTCTGCCCCTTCCGTTCGAACGGCGATGGCTGGTAAGAACCGATTCCATGCCGGTAGGTATTTCTTCGCTCCTCGAGGAGCTGTTCGAAGCTGAGCGGGCCGTGAGACGTGCACAGACGGAGCTTGGCAAACAGAAGACGCCTGAGCTGCTCCCGCTCCTGCGCAAGACGACGGAGTCCGCGCTCAAGCAAGGCGAGGACGCAGACGCTGCGATGAAGCTCGCCCGGTGCGCGGAACTCCTTGGAGACATCGACGGCGCAGAGCCAGTCGATTTGCTGATCGACGTGCTGGCGGCGGACGCCCCTGAGGCGCGCCTCGCGGCGGGAGAGGCTCTCGAAGAGCGTGCGTTCGCTCGCTTCAAAGAGGTCGCGCTCGGCATCGAGCGTGCGCTCACGCGGCTGCCGAAAGACAGTCCCGCGCTCTCCGAGCTCCCCTACATGCTCGCGGAAGTACCCGAGCCCGGCGTGCTCTTGCTGCTCAATCGATTTTTGAGTCACGAGTCCGCGGACGCGGTCGCTTCGGCGATCGAGGCGCTCGCGCAGCTCGGAGATCCCGGCGCCCGGCAGCACCTGCGCGCGCGCATCGACGACAAGCGCACGGTCGATCTCGGCGACGAGGACGCGGAGAGCACCAAGGTGACCATCGGTGAGCTCGCGCGCGAAGCGATCTCGTTGCTCGACGAGGTCGCGGCGGCGGAGGGCGAAACGCGCTCGCGCACCAAGGGTCGTTGATGGCGATCGGTTTCGCGAGCGACCTGCCTCCGATGTCCGCGCCAGTGCTCGGGCGGTTGAACCCAGCAGACGCCGCGATTTGGGAGACGTTCGTCGTTCCGCGCTACCTCTCGCTGTTCGGCGAGCTCGCGCTCGAGGCCATCATCGAGATCGATCAAGCGCAGCTCGTCCACGTCGGCTGCCGTACGGGGTATCCCGATCGCGGCCTTGCGATGAAGCTTCCGAACGCGACGATCGTCGGCACGGACAACTCGCCGCACGCGCTCGCGCTCGCGCGCGCGAAGGCCGCGACGATGAAAGGCATGGTCGCCGACTACCGTGAGGCGCACGGGCTGCCGCTCCCGTTGCCCGAAGCGGCGTTCTCGCACGCGCTTGCGCTGCACCCGTTCATCGGGCGAGTTGCACCCGCGCCAGCAGACAGCCGCACTGGAGAGGGGCGAGAGGAGAACGCTCGCACTGCGCTCTTCGCCGAGATGAAGCGTCTGCTCGCGCCGTCGGGTCAGCTACTGGTCGCCGTGCCGCTCCGAGGTTCGTTCATCGAGATCGCGGATCTCTTGCGTGAGTTCGCGCTCAAGTTCGAGGACTCTGCGCTCAACCTCGCGATCGATCGCGCGATCTTGCTTCGTCCAACCGTGGAGATCTTGAGCTCAGAGCTCGAGGAGCTCGGGTTCGACTACGTCGACGTCAGCTTGCGCCCGGCCACTCTCTCGTTCCAGAGCGGGCGCGATTTGCTCGAGGATCCCGTCACGCGGCTGGCCCTATTGCCGGAGTTCCGCTCGAACCTCGGCATCGAGGAGCTCGACCGACCGATGAGCTACGTGCGGGAGGCCGTCGACAAGTATTGGAGCGACGGTACCTTCGAGCTCACGGTCAACGTGGGCTGCGTGTCCGCGAGACGTTGATCAGCGGCAGAAGCCGTCGATGCAGATGAGCCCGCCGGCGCAGTTCTTCGCGATCGTGGGGTCGCAGTCGTTGCCGAGGTTCGACGCCGACCCGCAGACGCTATAGCTGCCGCTCTTCGTAACGACCGACTTACAGATGTTGAACTTGTCGGCGTTCTTGCACTGCGTGCCCGCGTCCGCCATCGAGTCGCACGCGATGTAGCAGTTGTGGTGCAGGCAGAGGCTGCCGGTCGCGCAAGCGTCTTGCTTGCCTTCGACCGAGCAAACGAACTGCGGCTTCTGGTCGGGGATGCAGCCACCGCCGACGCAGATCAAGCCGCCCGCGCAGGTGTTGTTCGCGCCACACGGAGCGACGCAGTGCTGCTGGATGCAGACGTTGCCGCCGAGGCATTGGCCGTCATTGATGCAGACGTTGGGGTTTCCCGTGCAGACGCCCTTGTTGAGGTCGCAGCTGTAACCGGTGGGGCAGGGCTTGGCTCCGCTGCAGCCCGGGGTACATGCACCCTGCACGCATTGGTAGCCGTTGTTGCATTGGGTGGTGTCGCTGCACTCGTCTGCAGGCGCGACGCACGTCCCGTTCAAGCACTTTGCGCCTGCTCCAAGAGTGCTGCACGCGGCATCGTTCGCGCAGCCGTTGAACCCGGAGTCATCCTTGGGTTTGGTGTCTTTCACGCAGGAAGCGGACCCGTTCGCGACCTTGCAGAGGTAGCCGCTCACGCAGCCATTCGTCGAGCAGTCGCCAGGCTGACAGAGCCCGTTGGCCGCACAAGTCTGGCCCGACGCGCAATCGGTGGGGATGGTGCAAGTGCCGCCTTGAGGCGCGACGCAGCTGCCAGAGACAGTGTCGCAAGACGTGCCACCAGGGCAGTCGTTGCTCGTCACGCAGCCGCCGTTGCTATGCCCGCCGTCCGAGTATATCGGACATCCGCCGAGCAGGGCCACGCCGACTCCACCTACCAACAGTATCGAGAAGATTCGCTTCATGTGCGTCTCCGGGTGGCCACACGAGCCACGCTGAGCAGGAGTTTAGCAACCGTCGTGCCTTGTACCAGCGAAGTCGTCTGTACGGCATTATTCGAGGGTTGATCGGCGATCTTGGCCCTGGAACCGACCCTAGTGGACTTCTGTTCACGCTCCCTGTGTAGTCGGAGGAGACCCCAGGCCGAGGGTCGCGGGACATGGAAGACTAGCTGAGGGGCAACACGACCCAGCGGCCCACGGTCGGGCACGCACTGAGACAGACGTTGTGATTTGGCTGCGGGCGTGAAAGAAACGAGTGACATTCGATGTACGTCCAGTGCGAGCGCTGCAAGAGCGAATACGACTTCGACGACGCGCTCGTGAGCGAGCGAGGTACGACCGTCAAGTGCACGCACTGTGGTCATCAGTTCAAGGTGCGCCGGTCTGTCGAGGCTCCCGCACAGGACCGTTGGGTCGTGCGGACGGTCTCCGGCAAGGAGGCGGTGTTCACTTCACTGCGTGAGCTGCAAAAGGCGATCATGGCCAAGCAGGTCGGACGCCAAGATTCGCTCGCGCGGGGAGGCGCACCGGCGCGTTTGCTTGGCGCGATCGCGGAGCTGGAGCCGTTCTTCGATGGTCGCAAGGCCGAAGACGGGCAAACGTCTGTGCGTCCCCCGATGAAGTCCAGGCCGCCGCCAACCCCCGTGCCTCCTCCCATTCGCTCACGTGTCGAGACGATGAGGCCGCCCGTCGGCGGGGGAGTCGCCGTGCCCCCTCCTCCGACGATCCCTCGTGACATGATGTCTCCGATGGCCCACACGATGGCGGGGTCAGGCGCCAGCGCGCTCGCCAGTGCGACAGCCGCGTTGCCCGCGCCAGAGCCGCAGAACCCCAGGCCACCCGCGCCGTCGTTCCACTACCAAACGCAGCAGGCGCCGCAGATCCGCTTGCCTCCGGAGGCCCCGAGCGAAGCGCCGACGGTCGCGCACGTTGCCCTCGCGTCGACCGTGCCGCAGATCGAGATGTCATCGCCGCTGCCTCCGCCGACCGCGCCGATTCGAAGGTCGCTTCCGTCGTATGGCGATGAGGCGAGCGGCAGCGGCCGAGGATCGCTCGCCGAGGAGGTCTACACTCCGCCGCGCCGCCGCATGGGCGGTTGGATCGTCGCGGCCGTGTTGTTGATCGGCGTGGGCATCGTCGGCTTCGTCGTCGTCAAGCCCTATTTGATGGGCTCCACGAAGCCTGCGGGGTCGGCGCTCACGCCGCTCGACCCACGAGCGCAACAGTTTTTGTCGGACGGCGAGCGCGCGATGCTCGACGGAAATCTCGTCGGCGCGAAGGAGAACTTCGACAAGGCGAGCGTCGTGGTGGACCGCGATCCACGCGTGCTCATCGACATGGCCAAGCTCGACGTCACGCTTGCGGACGTGCCGTGGCTCGAGGTGAAGCTCGACGCCGCGGGCGAGGCTCAGCGCCTGGCGAAGGGGCGGCTCGACGAGGCGATCCCGACGGCGAAGAAGGCGGCCGACGACGCTTACGCTGCCGCCCCGGACGATCCCGCGAGCGTACGCGTGAAGATCGACGCGCTCCGCATCGAGGGCAACCTCGCGGACGCGCGCGCGCTCGTGGCCCGAATCGCGGGTGGAGCGCCGCAGCCGGACACGGCGTACGTCCTCGCGATGCTCGATCTTGCGGAGCCGACACCGCCGTCGCAATACACCGAGATCTTGGAGCGTCTGCGGCTCGCGGCGGCAGGCGAGGGTAACCTCGGTAGAGGGCGTGCGGCGCTCGTGTACGCGCTCGCGCGGTCCGGTGACGTGAACGGCGCGCGCAAGGAGCTCGAGCGGCTCGTCGCGCTCCCCCGTCCGCACCCGTTGCTCGGTCCGCTCCGCGCGTACCTCGATCACGCGCCAGCGCTTGCTGGCACACCCGACGCTGGGACAGTGGCGACGATCGACATCAACACGTTGCCGAACAACAACCCAAACCCCGTCGTGAACAACGGAGGCTCCGCGCCTGCTGGGGACTCCCGTTCCCTGCTGCAACGCGCGGAGGACGCCAAGAACAAGGGCGACCTCGACAAGGCAAAGTCGCTCTACGGCACGGTCGTCGCGCAGGAGCCGACGAACTCGGAGGCGCTCGCGGGGCTCGGAGACATCTCCGAGCGACAGCACGATTTTCCTAACGCCAAGACCTACTACCAACACGCGCTCAACGTGAACGGCGGGTTCTTGCCCGCGCGGATCGGGCTCGGCAACGTGCTCTGGGAGTCTGGAGAGAAGGCCGCGGCGGCGAAGATGTACAAAGAGATCATCGACTCGATGCCCGAGGGCTCCTACCCGCCTTGGGTGAAGGATCGCGCGCAGTTCACCCCCGGCGGCGGAACCGGTGCGGCCACTCCGGAGCCTCAATGAGCGCGAACCGGAAGGCCAACCTCGCAACCGCCGCGCTGGTGGCGGCGCTCGCGTTCGCGGGTGGCTGCAGCGGGCGTCCCCCACCGACCGCAACGGCCAAGCCGCCCAAAAAAGGCCCTGCGCTCGCGATCATTGACTTGTCATCCGGTGCGCCCGAGGTCGAGTCCTCCGGTTTCTTCGGCCCTCCGCCGGGCCGCCGTCGTAGCTTCGACTCGCTACTCGATGCGATCGACGACATTGCCAAGGACAAGGAGACGGTAGCCGTCTTCATCCGTTTCGGTGGCGCCACCATCGGCCTCGCACGCGCCGAGGAGCTCTCCGCGGCCCTCTCCAAGATACGAGCAAAAATGCCCGTATATTGTCACGCACACGAGTACGGCAACGCGACGACGATGCTGGCAGCGCAGGCGTGTACCAAGACGTGGGTGTCGCCGGCGGGTGGCGTCGAGGCGATCGGCATCGCGGCCCAGGTCGTCTACATGCACAAGCTGCTCACCGAGGTGCTGCACGTGGACGTCGACTTCCTTCAAGTCGGCAAATTCAAGGGAGCGGAGGAGCCGCTCACGCGTGACGGACCGAGCCCCGAGGCGCGTGCGTCGCTCGAAGGAACGCTGTCGGACATGCGCAAGACGTGGCTCGGCCTCGTCAAGGACGGCAAGAAGAAGGACCTTCCCGTGGAGGACGGCCCCTACGCGCCGCCGCTCGCCAAGACGCTCGGGCTCGTCGACGAGGTCGGCTACGACGACGACGCACGCGAAGCCGCAAAGAAAGAGGCGAGTGCAGTTCGCGAGGTCGTGCGCTTCGGTCCCGGGGCGCAAGCCGGCGACGAAGACGGCATGGGAGATCTGCTGACCGCGCTCGCGGGAGGCGGCTCGAACCCGCCGATCGTGCTGGTCCGCGCGATGGGTGAGATCTCGATGGGAGGCGGCGGCGGCATGTTCGGAGGAGGCGGTGGGATCACCGAGGCCGGTTTGTCGCGCGAGCTCGCGCGCCTCGAGAAGGACGACGCCGTGAAGGCGGTCGTGCTCCGAATCGACTCTCCTGGCGGCAGTGCGCTGGCGAGCGATCTGTTGTGGCACGACCTGATGCGCATCCGCGCCAAGAAGAAGCTCGTCGTCTCGGTCGGCGGAATGGCCGCGAGCGGCGGCTACTATCTCGCGTCTACGGCAGACGTGATCCTCGCGGACGCCACGAGCATCGTCGGATCGATCGGCGTCGTAGGCGGCAAGATCGCCGTGGGAGACGCGCTCGAGCGCTTTGGCGTTCACGCGGAGACGTTCCCCGCCGACACCGAGAACCCTGGCGCGAAGGCGCGTGCGGCCTACGAGTCCCCGCTGATGGCGTGGGACGAGCCGACCAAAGCGCGCGTCTACGACAGCATGAAGGGCATCTACGATCTGTTCCTTGCGCGTGTCGCCGAGGGCCGCAAGATCCCGGTCGAGAAGGTCGCGGCGAGCGCCGAGGGCCGCATCTTCAGCGGACGCGAGGGCAAGGAGCGCGGGCTCGTCGATGAACTCGGCGGACTCACGGCCGCGATCGAGAAGGCGCGTGCGCTGGCGGGATTGCCTGCGGACGCAAAGGTCGGAGTCGTCGTCGCCAGGGGCCGCTTCGCCGACGTCTTGGGCGGCGGAGACGATGCCGATTCACGCGCCCCCATCGCCGCCGTGATCGCCCGTGATGAAGTCGCCACCTGGCTCGCGCGCGTGTCGCCGAACGCGCTCGTGTTCGCCGCGAGCATGTCGCCGTTGCTCGAGGGCGAGCGGACGGTTTGTGCGCTGCCCTTCGCTTTGGACGTGAAATAGCGGCGGTCCTGGTATCGTGAGTTCGATGCCCTCCGGGGATGACGCCACGGTCCACACGCGCGCGACCCTTCCGCCGCCCGATTTTGGTGCGGCGCAACCGGCGTTCGCGACCTCGCACGGCTCCCAGCGAGACGCCGATCCGTTAGCGAGGCGCAAGGAGCGGCGCGCCGAGGAGGCCTCGCTTCGGTACGAGCGATCGCGCGCATCGGAAAAAGGAGAAGCGCAGGCGGAGGCGACCGCATGCGTGGCGCTCGCGAGGATGCTCGCGAGTCAGGAGCGATCGTTGGAGGAGGCCATCGAGGCCTCCTCGCGCGCGCTCGCCATCGCAGACGACTCCGAGCTGCGATCGGAGCTCGCCGGGTGGCTCGAGGCCATCGGACGTCATGACGTCGCCGCCGAGACGCTGGAGCGCGGCACCTCCCTGACGGCGGCGATCCTATCGCGGGCAGGGGTTCTCCATGCGCGCGCTGGCGACGCGGCCAAGGCTCGCGCGGTGTTGGCGCGCGCCGCGGAGCTAGACGCGACGGACGCTCTGTCGCTGGAGCTCCTCGCGGCTCTTTCGGGATGGGCGCCGGAGGAAGTCGACGCTGCGACCGCCGCACACCACTATCTCGAGGCCGCGCGGAGGCGACGACAAGCCAACGCCTTGGCCGCGGAGCTCGAGGACTGCGTACGCGCGTTCGAGGCAGACCCGACGAGTGAAGATGCGACGTCCGCGCTTCGCGCCGCACTCGTCCTGCGCGGCAAGATCGCAGCGGCCGCGGAGGTGACGCGAGCTCACACGCGCGCGCTCGATCCGAGCAAGGCGCGCTCGATCCTGATGACCGTGATCGACGAGAGCGGAAGCGACGTTTTAGGTGCCCTCGGAGCCGCCTTCGACGCGCGACTCGACGTGGAGTTCGCGGGCAGAGGGAGTACGACGTTCGACGAGCTCTTGTTGCGCGCGGGCATCCTCGAGCTTCTTGCGGCGCGCCTCGAGCTTCGAGCGGAGCGTGCGCAAGGCACCGAGCGCATCGCGATCTACGAACAGCTCGCGCGTCTCGCATCGGGGCCGCTCGCGAGCCCGAACCGCGCGGCGCTCGAGCACGTGCGGATCTTGGCCGAGGATCCGGCGAAGGAGCAGGTCATCGCGGCGCTCGAGGCGTACGCGGCGAGCACGCGCGATCAGGTTCCGTTGGTCGAAGGGCTCGTGCGCGGAGCCTCCGCATCACGTGGCTCGTTGGCAGGTCGTGCGCTTTGTGCGAAGGCCTTGGCGAGCCTCGCCGAGGACCGGCTTCACCACGGCAAGCTCGCGCGTTGGGCGTTCGAGCAATGGCTGGGCGCAGAGCCTGGAGATGCCGCGGCGGCGTCGGCTGCGCAAAGGCTCGCGGGCGCGGAGGGCACCGCGGATTACGGAGCCTGGCTTCGAACGCTGGAACAGCAGCTCGGGCGGGACACTCGGAGCTTCGGGCTCGGGCGTTGGCTCCTAGGGCTCGAGCTCGAGCGTCCCGACGAGCTCGAGGCGCGTGCGTCAGTGGCCGCGGCAGCACGGGCACGAGGCAACGCGACAGAGGCGAACGAGACGACGCTGCCTTTGCTCCTGCGAGACAACGCGAGCGCGCGGGCGATCAGCCTCGCCTGGGTGAACGCGGCGCTCGCGCAGGACGAGCTCGGTAGAGCACGCGCGATCGAACGACTCGCGGCTTTCTCGGCGCCCGAGACGCAAGCGTTGCTCGCGGCGGTCGCGGCAGATGCGTTCGCGTCGGCTGGAGATCGCGCGAGTGCGAGGCAGGCGGCAACGGCGGCTTGCCGCGCAGAGCCGAACTCGGTGCGCGGTACCGGTGCACTCGCGCGAGCATGCTTGGGTGCGCTCGATCGGACCGCGGCGAGCGCGATCGAGCGTGGCGTTCAGCTCACGTACGCGAGCGGGGCCGCGTGCATCGCGCTCGCCGATGCGCTCGCGTCGCTTGGCGAGCGGCACTACGCGGTCGCGTGGTCGCAGCGCTTGGTGGCACTGCGTCCTGGCGACGTGCGTGCCGTGGAGCGACTCGTGACGCGCGCGATCGAGTCCGCAGATGCGTCGCGGATCGCGGACGTGCTCGCGTGGGTGATCCCGCAGTCGTATCCTGCGGCAGCTGTCGCGCCCATCGTGGCCCGCGGGCTGCTTGCGTTGCGTGAGCTGGATGCCGAACGTTCGGCGCTCGTAGCGAGACGCGCGCTGGACGCGTTCGGCGCGCGTGATGGAGAGTTGCGGGATGTCGTGCTCGACGTCGCTCGTCGAGCCCAGGACGGGTCGCTCGTCGCGGCGGCCCTCGAGCGGCGTCTCGCGAGCGACCTGACCCTCGAGCAGCGCGCAAGAGCGCTGTTCGAGCTAGCCGAGGCGCGTCGTCTACTCGGGGACCGCGACGGCGAGGCGCGCGCACTGCGGTCTGCGCTGCGTGCCCGCCGAGCGTCGGCGGACCAGCCGCACGACCCCGCGCTCGATCTCGAGCCCGCCGTCGCGTCCCTCCTCGGTGAGTCTCTCTCCCCCGACGGCGAGATCGCGTGGCTCGAGCTTCGCGCCGAAGTGCTCACGGCGAAGCTCAGCGGTGGGCCGATCCGCGCCACACGCGCGCAAGCTCCGCGTGACTCGATGTCGCCCGACGGAGCGCTTCGTCGCGCCGCACACATGGCGTGGCGCGAACTTGGCGCCGTCCATTGGGACATGGTTGGCGATCGCCGCGCGGCACTTGAAGCGTGGACGCGTGGCGCGAAGCTCGTCCTTGGCGGCTTCGCGCGCCTGGCTCTCGACGTCACCCAGTTCGCAGACCCACGCAGCGCTGTCGTGATCCTCACCGACCTCGCGGCCGCAGTGACGGACACGGCGTCTGCTGGCGCCATCGCGGCGCAGGCTGCACGCGCGGCCCTCGCCGCAGGCGATCCCGCGCGTGCGCTCGAGCTCGCGCGCGACGCACTCTCGCGCGACGCGGCGCTCACCGAGGCGCTCGAGCTGGCCGAGCGCGGGGCCGTCGGATCTGGACGACCGAAAGAGATGAGCAAGATCTACGAAGTCGTCAGCTCCGGCGCACGCGGCCGCTTCGGTCGACGGGCGGCCCACTATCGGGGCGCTCGGTTCTTCGAGCAGCGAGGCGATCTCCCTCTCGCGCTTCGCCATGCAGCACAGGCGTTCGCCGCGGTCCCTTCCGAAGGAGCGACCTTCCTCTTGCTCGCCCGCACCGCCGAGCGTGCAGGTGATCCCGGCGCCGCCGTCCTCACGATCGAAGAGGTCGCATCCGGCGCGCGCAGCGCAGGCGTGCGCGCTGCCTGGCTCTTGCGCGCAGCGGACGTCGCCGGCAGCGGTGAAGACGGGGCGCGCCGTCGCGTCGACCTGTTGCTGCGCGCGGCCCTGCTCACCCCGACGGTGAGCGTCATCAACCGCCTCGGCGACTCCGGTCGCGCGCTACTCCGCTATGCGCCCGAGGAGCGGGACGCCCTCCAGATACGCTTCGGTCGCGCGTCCAAGACGCTCACCCAAAGGCTCGATGGTCCGGACGGCGCGCGCGTCGGCATCGACTTCGCGCGGCTCGCGCTCGATCTCTTCGAGGACGCGGACGGTGCGCTGGACGCCATCGAACGTGCGCTCGACGCCGACGCCGATCTCGAGGAGTACATCCTGCTCGTCCCGTCCGCGGCGACGCTATCGAAGTCCGTTGCTGCCGACGCGGCGGTCGCGCGGGCCGTCGCGCTCGTGGACAAGCCGTACAGCAACGTGGGGGTACCCGCGCTTCGCCTCTTCAGCGCGATCGCCAAGCAGCGCGGAGACGCGGTGTCGGTGGGGCGCTTCGTGCTGCTCGCGGCCGAGAGAGAGAGCGACGACGACCAGCTCGTTCGCGAGGCAGACGACGTCCTTCGCAGCGCGGAGCCCTCGCCGTCGGTCGAGCGCTTCAACAGGCGCGTGCCAGAGACTCGCCGCGCAGAGGCATGGCGCGCGTTCGCAGAGAGCGAGCGCGCGGCGGGTCGGTACGAGAAGGTCATCGAGGCGCTCGAGCGCGTGAAGACCTGCTGTCCTCCCGAAAAGCGCGATGCGATCGAGTCCGAGATCCGTGAGGCGTACACGCTCGCGGGTCGCGCGGAGGATCTCGAGGTGCGCGCGCGCCGCGAAGCCGAGCGTGATGGCTCGCCTCACGCTGCACGCGCGGACGCGTGGTCGGAGGTCGCGCATCTTCGAGAGGAACGCGGAGATGTCATCGGCGCGAACGCCGCGCTCCTAGAAGCTGCGAGCCTCGATCCCGCACCACTCGAGCGCTGGAGCTCGCTCGAGCGCATTGCAAGCCTCGCCGGCGCGTTCGACGTTCGCGTGCGCGCGCTCGGCGAGATCGAGACGCGTGTGAAAGAGGACGCGCGGCCGGCCGTACTTCGTCGTCTCGCGCACGCGCAAGAGGAGTCCGGAGATCTCGTGGGCATGCAGCAGACGTGGAAGCGCGTCCTCGAGCATCGGCCGGACGACGAAGAAGCAGACCGCGCGATCGAGGCGCTGCTCGCCCAGGCCTCGGACTTCGTGCGCCTCGCCGATCACCTCGCGCGGCGCGCCGATCGCCTCGCGCGCACCGGAGATCAGCGAGACACTCTGCGCGTAGTACGTTTGCGACGCGCCGCGATCTTGGAGCAGCGACTCGGTCAGGTCGCGCAGGCGTGCGAGGAGCTCGAGCGACTCGTCGCCGAGTGGCCCAACAACGAGAGCGCGGTTCGCTACCTCGCCGATCTCTACGAGCGATCGGGACGACCCGCGCGCGCCGTCTCGCTTTGGCAGCGCCTCGCGACGCTAGCGACCACCGACACGGCGCGTGGGGATCTCATGGTCCGCGCTGCAACGGCCGCGCGCGCGTCGGGCGACACCGAGACGGCGGCCGCACTCGCCGAGCAGGCGTCCACTGCGCCTTTCGCGCGACAGGCGGCGCTGACCCTCGTCGTGCAAATCGCGCGTGACCGCCAGGACGACACGACGCTGGCGCGCGCGCTCGGCGCGCTCGCAGACTCCTGGCTCGACGAGCCCATACGCGCAGCTGAGATGCTGATCGAGGCCGCGCAGGCCTGCGCTCGTAGCGGCGACGTCTCGGGTGCGCTCGCGCACGCGCAACGTGCGGCCACCATCGCGCCGACGCGCGCGGGTGCGCAGCTGTTCGCACGCGGCCTCGAGTACCGATTGAGAGGCGCGGGCACCCCCGCAGAGGCGGGCTACACGATCGCGGAGCTCGGTCGTGTCGAGGGTCCGCTCGATGTCGACGATGCCGCGCTCCACGCGTTCTTGCGCGCAGAGGCGCTCGACGCCGTTCACGGTGGCGACGCCGGGCTCGTGGAACTCGAGGTCGCGCGCACGCGTTGGGGCTCGCACGGGCTCATCGAGGTGGGCATCGCCGAGCGGTACGCGCGCGCATACCGGTGGGTCGAGGCGCTGCCGCATTTCGAGCGCGCCGTGCAGGGTCAGCTGCTCGGGTTGCGCGGGACCGCCGCCATAGCGCTCGCCGCGTCCGAGGTGGCGGAGCGCGCGCAGCGTGCCGACATCGCGCTCGCCTTCCTCGAGATCGCCGCGCAAGATCTCACGCTGCGCGAGCGCGCGCAGAAGCGCATCGCCCACGTCGCCGCGCAAATGGGAGACCTGGCGCGCACGCGCGTCGTCTTGGACGAGCTCATCAAGACTTCGTCTCCGGACGATCGTCCCGTCTTGATGGCCCAGCTCGCGCGCGCACTCTCCTCGTCGGCTCGCCTCGAGGAGCGCGCGGAGGCCGCGACGATCTTCCAACGCGCGAT
>JAYVYD010000019.1:0-9119 GCA_043784605.1 Myxococcales bacterium
TGCCACAATCTTGCGCGCCGCATCGCCAAGGTCGTTTGCCGCCACGATCGGCAGTCCCGAATTGGCGAGGATGTCCTTGCCCTGCTGGACATTGGTGCCTTCCAAACGCACCACCAGCGGCACCGACAAATTCACTTCCTTAGCCGCCGCGACAATTCCATCCGCGATGATGTCGCACTTCATGATGCCGCCGAAGATGTTGACGAAGATCGCTTTGACCTTGTCGCTCTTCAGGATCATCGAGAACGCCTTCGTCACTTGCTCTTGGTTGGCGCCACCGCCCACGTCGAGGAAGTTCGCGGGCGTGACGCCGTGCTTCTCACCGGCGTGCTTGATGATGTCCATCGTCGCCATCGCGAGGCCGGCACCGTTGACGAGGCAACCCACGTTGCCGTCGAGCGATACGTAGTTGAGGCCCACTTCCTTCGCCTCGAGCTCGACCGGGTCCTCTTCGTCTTTGTCGAAGACCTCGGCCCACTGCGCCTTGTGACGAAACTCGGCGTTGTCGTCCATGTTGACCTTCGCGTCGAGCGCGACGACGTCACCGTTCTTGAGCACGACGAGCGGGTTGATCTCGACGAGCGAACAGTCCTCTTTGACCATGACCTCGTAGAGCGCGGCCATCAGCTTGACGAACTTGCTCACCGTCTCTTTGCTGTACTGCTGCAGGCCGAGACCGAACGCGAGCTCGCGCGCTTGGAAGGCCGAGAAGCCGACGATCGGATCGACGTGCACCGTGAGGATCTTCTCCGGAGTGTGCTCGGCCACCTTCTCGATCTCCATGCCGCCCTCGGTGGAGGCCATGAAGGCGATGCGCCTGCGATCGCGATCGATCACCGCGCCGAGGTAGAGCTCCTTGACCATCTCGAGGCCCTGCTCGATGTACAGGTGGCGCACCTTCTGTCCCGCGGGGCCGGTCTGGTGCGTGACGAGCTGCATGCCGAGGATCTTTTGCGCGATCTCCTTCGCCTCTGCGGCGCCCTTGGCGACCTTCACGCCGCCGCCCTTGCCGCGGCCTCCCGCGTGGATCTGCGCTTTGACGACCACGACGTTACTCTTGGTCTCGTCGATCAGTCTCTTCGCCACGGCCTCGGCCTCAAGGACGGTGTCCGCCGGGTATCCCTTCGGGATCGGAACGCCGTACTTCGCGAAGATCAGCTTGCCTTGGTATTCGTGGATTTTCACGTCAGACCGAGTAGCACGCGAGGCGTGTGGGAGAAAAGCCTCGTCGAATGACCAGACTCATCACGATTTACTTCAGTCACTACTGCGAAAAAGCGCGGTGGGCGCTCGAGCGCGCGAACGTCGAGTTCGTCGAGGAGCCGCACGTGCCTGGCATCTCGGGGATCGCGGTCAAGTTCGCGCGAGGCAAGCGCAGTGTGCCGGTGTTGGTCCACGACGAAGGGGTGCTCACGGAGTCGGCGGACATCGTTCGCTGGGCCGACGCGTCTTTGTATCCAACCGGTGATGCGGAGGTCGTCGCGCTCTGTGAGACGTTCGACCGCAAGCTCGGTCCCGCGACACGGCGGGTCGCGTACGGTCGCGTGCTCGAGTTGCCGATCGCGCGGCTGCGTGAGCTGTTTGGCTTCGGGCTCTCGCCGTGGGAGGCGACGCTCGGTCGCACGCTCGCGTCCCCACTCGTGGCGTTGATCCGGCGAAGCCTCAAGGTGAATCCCGAAGGCGTGGAGCGCTCCCGCTCCGAAATCACCGAAGTGTTCGCGACAGTCGCCGAGCGTTTGAAGGACGGGCGGCCGTATTTGTGTGGTGATGCGTTCACCGCAGCGGACCTCACGTTCGCCGCACTCGCCGCGCCGATCGTCGCTCCCGAGGCGTACGCTCGGTTCTTTCCGTCGACGGTGATGGACCTCGTCAAAGACGACATCACTGGGCCCTATCGAGACTCCGTCGCCTACGCGCACGCGCAGCGTATGTACGAACTCCACCGCTGAATCAGAGGGACGCGTCCACGCGGCCGTCGATGGTGCGCGCGACGATCTCTCCTCGGCGACTCACGACCATCGAGCCTCCCTGCCCCGCGATCCGCGGGCTGCCGACTCCCCAGTTCGCGTTGACGATCGCGACATCGTGCTCGCGGGCGAGAGCGCTCAGCATCGCTTCGCGCGAGTCCTCTTGCTCGACCCACGCGCTCGGGAACAGCAACACGTCCGCCGCGGCGAGCGTGTGAGACGCCTCGACGGTCAAAAAGTGCACGTCGAAACAAACGGCGATCGTGACCAAGCTCCCGCCGATGGCGAACGTCGGGTGATGCGCCGCGCCTGCGGTTGCCCAGGTCTCGGGGTACCACGGGTGCCTCTTGCGATAGCGCACGAACCGTCGTCCCTCGGGATCGAAGCCGACCATCGTGTTGTAAACGTGCTGACGATCACGCTCGATGAGCGGTCCGATCATGTGCACGCGATGAGCGATCGCGAGCTCCGCGAGGCGCGAAGCGGTCGCACCATCGGGCCACTCCGAGAACCGCGTGAGATCGAAGTCGCCGTTCTCGGCCACGTATCCCGTCAGCGAGGCCTCGGGCAGCAAGACGAGCTCCGTCTTCGGGCCCGACGCGATCGCCCGATCGACGCGCGCGAGCTGACCCACGACGTCTCCCCAACGCGCGGGCAGCTCGAGCGCCGTCACTTGCATCTCAGCGCTTCGACTTCTCCAACGCCGCGAGGCGCTTGTTCAACGCGTCGATCTCCTCTTGCTGCTTCTGCACGGTCGCGAGCAGCATCGACGTGTACCCGTACTCGTCCACGTGCGTTCGATCCGACTGCACGGCCGGGCTATTTTCAGGCTGATCGTCGATGATGAAGCCGAGGTGCTTCTTGTGGTCGTCCGCCTCGACCTTGTAGCGATAGGTCGCAAGCGGGATCGACAGCGCCTCGTCCGCGAGCTCGTCTCGCTGCGCGTGGCTCACGTAGCCGATGTCCTTCTTGAACGCTCTCCGCGAGACTGGCCCTCCGACGCAGATGAATCCGTTGGTGGCGGGATCGCTCGTGCACATGTTGCCGATGCCCTGGCAGAAGCACTTCGACATACAGTCGCACGTGGCAGCTCCGTTGTTGCACGTCGGCGGGATAGGTGTGCAGCCGAGCTGCGTCGTCTGGGGGCCGGGTCCGGTCCTCGAGAGACACACGGTGCCCGTGGGGCAAGGGTCGGCGCACTGGACGTCCGGCGGCGTGCAGTTGCCAGCGCTCCCGTCCCCTCCGCCGGAGTCCACGACGCGCGAGTCCGGGGCGCCAGCGTCGATCGTCGAGCCGTCATTGTTGTTCGAGCCGTCGGCCCCGCTGCCGGAGTCCGGCTCGGCAGCCCTGAGCTTGTCTCCGCCACACGCGGCGACAATCAGGCCCAAGCTAACGAAGCTAGATGCAATACGCATGGACGTCTCCCGGACCGAATGGCACTCGTGAAGCATAGTGTATCGGCAAACGGCGTCGCGCGCCTGTTACCGATGAGCTCGATCGTCCTCGTGGACTCCTGTGGGCGATTGCAGCAGCCGGAACCCCGCGTGCGGCATCTGCTCGTTCGGACCGGGAACGAACACCTGCGCCGACCGCGCTGGCCAAACGTGCTCGGCCGCTCAAGAGTCCTAGAGCAGGTTCGTGCTCGCGAAGACGAGCTCCTCCACCTGTGCGTCGGCGTGCGGCTTGGGAGACGCGGAGACGTAGCACGAGTGGTGCGCCCACCACGTTCTACTCCCCTCGGGCGTACCTGGCTCAGGGGGTCTTCTTGCAGACGTCCACGACCGACTGAACGCTCTTGGCGCTCTTCTCGAGCATGCCCTTCTCTTCGTCGGTGAGAGAGATCTGGATGATCTTCTCGACGCCGTTGGCGCCGATCACGGCGGGCACGCCCATGAACAGATCGCTGTAGCCGAACTCGCCGTCCAGGTAAGCGGCGCACGCGAGCAAGCGCTTCTGATCGAGAAGATAGGCCTCTGCCATCGCCACAGCGCTGGACGCGGGCGCGTAGTAGGCACTCGTGCCCATGAGGTTGACGATCTCTCCGCCGCCCTTGCGCGTTCGATCGACGATCGCCTGGAGCTTGTCCTTGCCGATGAGCGCGCTCGCGGGCACGCCGTTGATCGTGGTCATCGAGAGTACGGGCACCATGTCGTCGCCATGTCCGCCGAGCACCATCGCGCGGACGTCCTTCACGCTGACGCCGGCCTCGCGGGCGAGGAAGAGCTGAAAGCGCGCGCTGTCTAGTACGCCAGCCATTCCGACGACCTTGCCCTTGGAGCAGCCGGTCACGCGCTTGTACTCGTAGACCATCGCGTCGAGCGGGTTGCTGATCACGATCGCGAACGCGTCGGGGCAGTGCTTCTTCGCGTTGTTGGCGACGTCGCGGATGATCGGGAGATTGGTCGCGACGAGATCGTCGCGCGACTGACCCGGCTTGCGCGGGATGCCCGCAGTGACGATGAGGACGTCGGAGCCGGCCAAATCGGCCCAGTTGCTCGTACCGCGGATGTGCGAGTCGTAGCCGAGGACCGAGCCGTTCTGCTCGAGGTCGAGTGCCTTGCCCTTCGCGAAGTTCTCCTTCGCGGCGATGTCGTAGAGCCACACGTCGCCGAGCTCCGCGTTCGCGCACAAGCGAGCGAGCTCGCCGCCGATGTTTCCTGCACCAATGAGAGCGATCTTTTTACGAGCCATGGAACCCGCTCTTAGTGCCACAACGGCCGCGCCTCAAGTCAGAGCGCGTACTTCTTCTTCAGATACGCGTGGAGGCTCGTCGCGTCATTGTCCGCGACCACGCCGCTCGAGCCATGAATGACGATGAGCTCAGCCATGTCGAAGTCCGTTTTCTGAGCGATGTTGCCGTACGCTACGAGCTCAGCGCGACGTCCACCCGAATGATGTCGAACGGGCCGGTGAAGTACGCGGGCGTCGAGGCGACCTTGACGACGGTCGCCATGTAGAACTGGCCCTTGCCGAACTGAAGTGAGAATGAGTCTCTGATCGTGAGCGCATGGTCCGCGACGAAGTGGACGGCATCATGTTTGTTGGCGACGGCTCAATCTTGCGAAGGCGCTGACGCCTGCGCGTTGCTCGCGTTGTTCTTGTTCTTGCTCTGATCCGGCTCGCGCTCTGGCCGGATGGGGCGAACGTGTCCTCTCCAACGGCGAGGTCGGCACATGGCTGATTCGCGGCATCGAGCGTAGCGGGTGACCAGCCGGCGTCTGGCAATGCCGCCACGTCTGCGCCGCTCTCTACCCGCGCGTCGTTGGCGACGCTCGAGTCCGGAGGATTGCCAACGATTGCCGAGTCACCGACGCACGCGATCACGATTGCAGGGACAAAAAGCGAAAGGCCGAGCCAACGCAAGTGCATGGCTCAGCCTGTCACTCTGACCCGTCACATGTGGGCGATGACGTTGTCGGCGAACTCGCTGCACTTGATCTCGGTCGCGCCTTCCATCTGGCGCGCGAAATCGTACGTGACGCGACGGCTGGTGATCGCGCCGTCCATCCCTTTGATGACGAGGTCCGCGGCCTCGATCCAGCCGAGGTGACGCAGCATCATCTCGCCGGAGAGGATGACCGAGCCAGGGTTGACCTTGTCGAGGTCTGCGTACTTCGGCGCTGTGCCGTGCGTCGCCTCGAAGATGGCGTGACCGGAGACGTAGTTGATGTTGCCGCCCGGCGCGATGCCGATGCCGCCGACCTGCGCGGCCAATGCGTCGCTGAGATAATCGCCATTCAAGTTGAGAGTCGCGATCACGTCGAACTCGCTCGGACGCGTGAGCACTTGCTGCAGCGTGATGTCGGCGATCGCGTCCTTGATGAGGAGCTTGCCGCTCGCCAAAGCGGCCTTTTGCTCGGCGTTCGCGGCCTCTTCACCTTTGGCCTCCTTGGTCTTCTCCCAAGTGGCCCACGTGTAGACCTTGTCGCCGAACTCTTTCTCGGCGAGCGCGTATCCCCACTTCATGAAGGCACCTTCGGTGTACTTCATGATGTTTCCCTTGTGCACGAGCGTGACGCTCTTGCGCTTGAGATCGAGCGCGTATTGAACGGCCGCGCGCATCAAACGCTCTGTGCCTTCGCGCGAGACGGGCTTGATGCCAATGCCGCTCGTCTCAGGGAACCGGATGTTCTTGTACGACTTGAAGTTGTCTTTGAGGAACTGCAGGAGCTTCTTGGCGTCGTCGCTTCCGGCCTCGAACTCGATGCCCGCGTAGATGTCCTCGGTGTTCTCTCGGAAGATCACCATGTCCACGGCCGCGGGGTTCTTCACGGGGCTCGGCACGCCCTTGAACCAGCGCACGGGGCGCAAGCAAACGTACAGATCGAGCATCTGTCGGAGCGCGACATTGAGCGAGCGAATGCCTCCGCCGATCGGTGTGGTGAGCGGACCCTTGATGCCGACGAGGTACTTGCGAAAGTCCTCGACGGTCTGGTCGGGCAACCAGTTGTTGAACTTGGTGAACGCCTTCTCGCCCGCGTACACCTCGTGCCACGCGATCTTCTTTTTGCCGGCGTAGGACTTCTCCACCGCGGCGTCGAGAACGCGCACGCTCGCGCGCCAGATGTCTCGACCGATGCCGTCGCCCTCGATGAACGGGATGATCGGATCGTTGGGGACGCTGAGCTTGTGCCCTGCGCCCATCGTGATGGGGGTTCCGCTCTTGGGAGGATCGAAGGTCGACATGGCGCCGAGATAGCACAGGCGACGAACCTCGAAACACCTCTGTCGGGTGCTCATGCCTCTGCCGTTCACCCTTCTCGGTACGCGACGCTGAATCCTCGACAGAAATCGGTCGGGCGGCCATTCTCTAGTGATGCGTCGCCTGGTGGGGGTCATGGCAGTCGCTGGGCTGATCGCCGCGGCGTGCGGCGCGCGCACGGGTCTCTTGACGGACGGGCTCGCCGCGGACGTGCCGAAGAGTTCGGCATTCTGCGTGAGGGTCACCTACGAGAGCGGGCACTCCGACGTCGCGCTCTACGTGCTGCTCGACAAGTCGCTCTCGATGGACGACGCGGGGAAATGGGGCAGCGCGACCGCTGCGATCGCGGCGCTAGTGCGCGACCCCAACGCCGCCGGCATGGGGTTCGGGCTCCAGTTCTTCCCCTCCGAGCGGAACGCGTGCGTGCCCGAGAGCTACGATCTGCCGGCTGTTCCCGTCGCGCTGTTGCCTTCGAACGCCGACGCGGTGATCTCGGCGCTCGCGAAGCACAAGCCGGAGGGCATCACGCCGACGTGGCTCGTGCTGCACGGTATCGCGCGAGGCATCCGCGACCCGCAGCGCGCGCGCCGTCGTGATCGCGGAGTCTGCAAAAAGACGCTGGACCTCAAGAAGGTAGTCGCGGCGACGCAGTGGACGTGCGCGGACGCGAACGCCTGAACTACGGGATGCGGCTGCGGACTCTGCGGCGCGTGCACGCTCCCCGCATGCATCGAGAGCTGCCAGAACGACGGCTCGGGCGGACGCCAAGTGACGTGCACGCTGCTGTGAGTCGGGGACCCGCCCGCTCGCAGGTCGAAGCATGCGCGAGGGTCGCGGCGATCCTCGCTCGTACCGCGAGGACCTAGCTCACGTGCTCTTCTTCGTTCGGGAACCCTGTCGTTTGGGCGGCTTCGTGGCCGCCGCTTCGAGTGCACGCACGTCGCGGCGATCTTGCGGTCGACCCACAGCGCGCTTGTTGGCGATGAGGTCGTCGCGACCCACGAACTGCACCACGACCCCCTCGAACGTCGCCGTGAGCCGACGCGCCCAACAGGCTTCGAAGGTCAGCGCCGGGACCGACTGCAGGAAGTCGACGCGCGCGGGGACCCGACCCATCCAGACGATCTCGTCGACGCGCGCGCCGCGAACCGCATCGATGAGCTCCCTCGGAACACCGAACTTGCTCAGCGCGGCGCAGACGCGAGTGATGTTGTCAGGTCTTGGGTCGAGCCAAACGTCGAGGTCTTTGGTCGCGCGGGGTCTCGCGTGGAGCGACACCGCGTGTCCGCCGATCACCAGATACCGAACCTCGTGCGCGGCGAACTCCGAAAGCATCTCGACCAAATCTCGGGGCAGGCTCATCGGGGTTTCCCAAACTCCAAGCGGTCATCGCCAGCTCGATCGACGCCTCGAAGCGCGCCTCGGGTGTGCTCTCGCTCCAAAAACTAGCGTCGATTTCGTCGAGCTCTTCGTGTGTCGACACGCGCCCGCCAATCCAGTCTCGCCGCGCGCCCGTCATCGGACTTAAGCGTACCACGGTGAACGATTGCTCACCGACCCGTTGGCATCCGAGCGGCAATCTGGGAGCGAAGAGTCGTCGTCGCGCGTCCTTCGCGCTTCAATGACCAAACCCAAGTCACAGCTTTAGGGAGACTTCGCGAGAGGTACTTGCCGTCCTCCCGACTTCCTGTGAATTCTTCTGCTGCGCGATCACGCCGCCGTCACACCGACTTAGCTCCTAGTCCCGCGCCCGTCGCGCTGCTAAGTGATTCCCCACATGATCCGCACGCCGCACTCGCTTCGTTGGCTCGTTCCCTTCGTCCTCGGCGTGACACCTATCGTCGCATTCGCGGCGCCGACGCAACCCGCCAAGCCTGTTGTCGCGACGCCTGCTGCGACTCGCTACACCGACGAGACGCCGGACGGCATGATCGACGAGTCCGCGAATCGCGCGACCAACGATCACGCCGCGATCGGCGCCATCGCGGAGATCGTGTCGCTGGCGGACCGAGCGAGCGAAGGCAAAGCGGACGCGGCGCTCCTCAAGATCTCGCAGAACGCGGCGCTGCCCACGGATGTACGCGACGAGGCGAGGCTCGCGATGCGATCGATCACGAGCGACGAGGGAACGGACCCTGGCATCCTTGCCGACCAAGCGCTCGGCGTGGTGACGGATCTCGCGCTGCTCGGGCCGTTTCGCGACACCGGCGGCGGGCTCGGCAAGAAGGAAGGCCCCGAGGCGCCGGGCGCGACGTTCGGCGACGTGCGTGCGGACTACAGCTGGGGCACCGTAAAAGTGCAGTGGCGCGGACTGCCCAAAGCGTACGCGTCGGCCGCGGGAGTGCCGCTGGATGTGTTCGTCGCGCCACGCAAAGAGAGCTGCTCGATCGTCGCAACGAAGGTGACGCTCGAGGCGGCGGCGCAGCTGTCGATCGCGCTCGCGAGCGGTG
>JAYVYD010000020.1:0-7517 GCA_043784605.1 Myxococcales bacterium
GCGTCCAAAGCGCGTCGCAGCGCCAGTGCTCTCGTTTTCATGCTCGTACGCGAGCACCAACCCGGAGCTGTGTCACGACGGGGCGAGGCGAGACCTTACCTTTCAACGTGTCAGCGCGATACCAATCCTCGTGCATGCGCGTTCATCTTCGAGTGGTCATACGTCTCGCCAACTGTGAAACCCCATGCACATGACGTCGCCATCTCCAAGATCGAGCTAACACGTTGCTCACCTTCGCGTTGAGGCCAGTCGAGGCAGAGTTCGGACCAATGTAACGAGTGTCTCGCTATTTCGCGATTGCGACCGTCAACTTCGCTCTAAGCGCAGTGAACGCTGGAGTGAACGGATCATTGGGAAGGCAGAGCGATGCCGCGACGCCATGATCCCCCATCCCGCGAGCGACGAGAAGCTCGCGAATGGTCGGGTAAGCTTTGCCACGCACTTGCAGTGACTTTCCATTTGCGCCGGCCGCGCAGAGCGGCGGACCGCCAGGATTGACGGCGTTGTTGACGCAGTCGCATGCGTTCACGTTCGCCGCATCGCTGCACTCCTTGGGAGTTGCGAGATCGAACGTGCAAGCGTACTGAAGGTCGAGGCCTAACGGGCTCAACGTCGTGTCCCACTCGCGGCCGTTGTATGGGTCGGCGTTGTCGAGCGCCGTGATGTCGCTCAGCGAACCACTCAGATAGGGAATTGAAGCTTTGTTCTTGCTGGTGCGCGGCAGGTAGCTCTCGATCATGTGGGGGTCGATCCCCGTGTAGTCGTAGTGAATAGGGTCTCGACCAACGATGGTGGTCCAATCGGCGCTGTTGAGAGTCTTTACGGCGCTCTTGTCCCCCACGAGTTGGTAAGGCACGCCGCCCACGATCATGTAATAGACGAGGCTCGCGTTCCGCGTCGTGCTGGGCGCGATGGCTCCATCGCAAAGGCCAGTGTCGTTGGCGCCGGTGGGGAGCGACGAAGCGAAGAGCGGGTTGATGCAGTATGCCTGCCCTAGATAGGGCCCCGCTCCGCTGGCGTGCTCGCCGTTTCGGTCCGGCACGTTCTGTGACGTCAATCCGTCGATGTAGCGTTGAACGGGGAACTGAAACCCCAAACCGTATCGACGCTTCACGTCGTTTGTGTAACGGATATTGAGATTGTCATCCTTGCCTGTCCAATAGCCAGCGCAGTTCGCACCGCAGCTCAGCGTGCAGTTCGGGTCGCTCGAGATGGGCTGGCCGTTCGCCATGTTGCCGGTTAGGCCGCACGAGGTGCAGTTCGGGTCGTTCGGACCCGTGGCGGTTGGGTTGGTGGGGTCGATCGGTGTGTCGCACGCGCTCGTGCCGCGCGGCATGAGGTTCGTCGGCGAGCCAGGGACCACGCTCGCGCGCGTCGTCCACCCACGACCGTCGAGCGCGAGCGGATCCGTCCACGAGTCTTCTTCGTCCGTCACCTGCACGATCACGACGATGGAATCGGGACGCAGGAAGTCAGCCCGTTGTCTGATGATGGTCGCATCTATGCCGACGAGCGTCGCCTTGGGTGGTCCACCCTTCGGGTCGACGCTGATAGCGATCGAATCGTAGGGGTCCGGTTGGATCAAGAACCGGTACCAGCTCTCGAGCTGTGCCTCAAGGCCGCATCCGTACTCTTGCATACCGCGCACGAGCGTCGCGAAGTCGTTGGCTAAGGTCGTTTGGTCGGGCTCCACGGGCACGTTCGAGTTGGATTGTTTACCAGGCAACCAGGCGAGAAAGGTCCCTCCCGGAGCGTTGATCGGGAGAGCGTTCGCGACAGTGTCTTCAATGCCCGAACCATTCGCAGCGGTCGGCTTGACGCGATTGAGTAGCCAGCCTTTGTCGTCATTGTGGGCGTTGTATTGTTTGAATAGTGGTTCGGTCGCCGTTGGCGGGCAAATGGGCTGTCCCCCCGCCTGCTCGGCGCCCCCTCCCCCAAGCGACGAGCTGACGAACGCGATGTGAAGGTCCGGGAGGTTGGGGAACTGCTTGATGACGTTCGCAGCCTTCGACGCGAGCAAGTCTTGCTTGTCACCCATCGACCGGGAGTTGTCGATCGCAAACAGGATGTCGACCTTGTTGGAGGTCAACTGCGGAACGGAGGCGTCACCCGCGTCGGAGCCGACTCCACCGTCGGTGCGGAGAGGCGGCAAATCGGTAATCCCAATGAGCGCATTGCACCCCAACAAAAGGGCGACAGCGCCAAATCGGGCGGTTCGTGCAATGACTCTGGCAGCCATCAAAACCCTCCCACTAAGACCAGGCCACCAACACCAGGCCTCACTCCGAGCCACGCCGTTTCCGTGTTCTGCTTTTTTGGTGCCGTAACGAACAAGATGATCCCCGTGCCGAGCGCGACGCCGCCAGCGATCAGCGCGATCGTGGAGATTGTGCCGAAAGTCGAGGCGGTAGATCTCTCGTCTTGCGCAGGGTCGGTCGCCGAACAGCCCGCGCCACAGTCGGTCTTCGCCGAGTTCCACTTCGAGATGGCGAGTCCCCCCAACACACTCCCAACGGCAACGCTTGCCAAGCCGATGACGCCAATTGCAATACCTGCGACGCGCTGCCCCCTGCCTGGCGTCGGAGACTGTTGATTGGCTGTCGAACTGTCCGGTTCAGGTGTCGAGGGTGCTGCGACAGCGGGCTGCTGCGACACGGCGACGGGATGTTCGGGCATCGTTTGCGACTGTTCGGGTGGGGTCAGCACCAAGCGCTCTCGGCGACCAACCTCGCCTTCACGAAGCACGAGCGTCCTCTCCGCGTGCGCGCCGTCGGCGGTTGTCAGTCCAATCTTGTGGCTGCCCGGATTGAGCTTGAGCGCTGAGAGTAGGAGTTTCCCCATTGGACGGTCGTCAATCGTCAGGTTCAAGTCGGCGACGTCTACCCCTTTGGAGTCTTTCACCAGAAGGATCACACTCGGAATGAGCGCGGAGATATCGGCGATTCTCTGTCCACAGGCCGCGCGGATCTCTTCGGGGCACGAAGCGGCCGCACACTTGGCCGACTCGTCCTGGGATTCGATGAGGGAGCTCTGCTTGCGCAGCGTGAGCGATCGCTCGTTCGCGTCAATGCACGCGGCGACGGGATCGTCTGCCCACGATGAAGCGCTCGTGAGCAATACGGCAGCGTAGACCGTGACGGAGACGTGACTTCTTGTTCTCTTCATCCTTAGGTTTCCATTGTTCGGCGTCAGTTCGCGCCGCCGTCACATACGTTCTTGAAGTCTTTGCTCCCGTCGGGATCTACGAAGGACACCAAGTGGCATCGCGGCGCAGGCGCGACTGAAGCCACGGCCGACGGAGTTATCGCGGTGACGTGGGCAGACGCGCTCGAGGATGATGCAGTGTGTGGTGGCGACACGGTACTCGCGAGTTTGACCGGTGTCGCTGTTGGCGACGTCCCATTCGAAACGCTCGCAGGGATTGCAATGCTCGAACTAGTCGCACTGTCGAGATAGTTCCGTCGGTCGAAGCGGTCGCCTTCTCATTCAGTGCGGCTCCAGGTAGTGGTCAGCGCATCGCAGGCGTCGTCCTTGGCGTCTCGGGACTTGGCGGAATCGCGAGACCGATTGCGGCGCCGCGTCTGCCTTGGGTTCTCCTGGCCAGACCACGCCCGGCATCACCGATGCGATCTCGGAGATGCGCTGCGTGCACGTGGTGCGAATCTGTTCTGGGCAGCCCGCGGCAGCGCACTTGGCCGACTCGTCGCGGGCTTCCACCAGCGCGCTTTGCTTCCGTAGCGTAAGCGATCGCTCGTGGCGATACATTGCGTGAGCGGGTCCTGAGCGAAAGCTGGTCGTTGCTCCGAGCGTGACGAAGCAAGCAGACCCCAGAGCACGAAGGATTCGTTTGGTCATGGGTCCGTCACGAGCGGTACATGCTTTCTGAGCAAAGGCTTGGGTTCCGGGCGCAGAGCGGTAGAAGCCGCTTTGGTAGATTCGATCGCAACACAGGATGGCGTTCGCATTACTGCAACTATCGGTGTTGGGCACCCCAGACCACACCGATCCTCCAGGAGAGTTGCTAATGTTAATGGTCGTTGTCCAACCCGAACAGTCATAAGTTCCATTCGAATACCAGCCCCTGGCGATGGTCATCCCGAGTGCCTGGCTACGGATCAGTTCCTCGCCGGTGCACATGTGCGCGCTGAGCGACATTCCGCAATCCGACACTACCTCGCACTTCGCCTTCGCGGCAAAATACCCATAGCCAATAGCGCCGTCTTTGATGAAGCCATTGGTGACCCCCGTCGTTTGTCCACAGTAAGTCGCACCGAGTGAGTATTGCTTCCCGTTCTTGGTCACGATCCCTAGGCCATTTAGATCCGCTGCGACCAATGGATCGCTGGCCTTCCACTGATGTGGGGCAGCGATGGCCAGCCCGAGGCCCAACGCGCCGACCACTACGCCGACGACGACTGCGCCGCGCATGATGCGTCTCTGCGTCGGGGTGAAATTGAGGTGGATCCTTATGTCGATGCCCATCGCGTTTCTCCTATTGTACGCAGCAGCCGATTTCGCTCTTGTCGACGACGCACGGAGAGCACCCCGAGTCGGCCCCTCCGTCATCGATTGGGGGTGGCAAATCGCGGATACCAATGAGCACGCTACAAGCGGTGATTGAGAGTGCAGTGGCAACGCAGAGCAGTCCGAGGCTCACCGCGATCGTTCGTAGCCACATGTCAGAATCTCCCGCCGATGGCCGCGCCGCCGAGCTGGGGAATTACTCCAAGCCAGGCGGAGTTCACGGCAGCCTTCTTGGGAGCGGTCACGAAGAGAGCGATCCCTCCCGCGACGGCGACGCCGCCGACGATCAGGGCGACCGTCGAGACCAGGGCATCGGTGGACGCAGTCATCTTTTCTCTCTGCGCGGGATCATCAGAGGGGCACCCCGTTCCGCAATCCGACTTGGCTGCGTTCCACTTCGAGATCGCGAGACCACCGAACACGCTGCCTAAGCCGAATCCGCCAAGACCCACTACACCAACGACGATGCCCGCGATGCGCTGACCAGTTCCAGGGGCCGACGGCTTCGAAATGGGAGCCGGCTCTAGATGCGTCTCGTCCACCACTGGCACCGTCGGCGGCGGCGTGACCGACGGGCGCTCGGGGGCGCTCAGCACGATGCGCTCTTGCCGGTTTCGCTCCCCTTCCCTCAACAACAACGTCTTCTCCGCGCGTCCGCCGACGCCGGTCGTGAAGCGCAGCGTATGACTACCTGGATTTAGAGGAAGCGGAGCCAAGCCGAGCTTGCCGATCGGCTTGCTGTCGACCTCGACGTTCACGTCCGTGACGTCTGCACCGCTCGCATCCCTCACTGCGAAGACGATGCTCGGCATGACGTTGGCAATATCGGAGATCCGCTCTGTGCACGCGGCTCTGATCTCGTCAGGGCAGTTGCTGGTGGCGCACTTCGCGGACTCTTCGCGTGCCTCGACCAGCATGCTCTGTTTACGCAAGCTCACGGACCGCTCGTTCGCTGCGATGCACTGCGCGATGGGATCCTGCGCGAAGACGGGTGCAGCAGCGAGCATCGCGGCAACACATGCACAGGAGGCGATGACGTGGAGGGCGCGCAAGGTCACTTGGGTGGTCCATCGCATTGCTGCTTGAAGTGCTTGCTTCCGTCAGGATCCAGATAGGAAACGAGGTGGCAGGTAGGCGTCGCGCTGGGCGATACCCGTGCGCTGGGGGTATGAGCTGGCGTCGCAGCAGGCACTGCGGGTGCCTTTACGAGCGCTTGTGAGGCCGACGGTGCAGCGCTCGCACTCGCGCTGGCAGCAGGTGTCGTGGAAGTCGCGACGGCTGGCGACGACGACAACACGATCGAAGGCGCCGAGGTCGCCGCAGCATTCATCCCCTCAGGCCGGTCAGTGGATGCCGTAGTGCGCAGGTAACTTAGGAGACCAATCACGGCGAGCGTTCCGAACAATAAAATACCCGCTCCCCCAAAGAGGATCACTGCGCTGCGCGGGCTCCTTGGAACGCCAACGGTGGTCCCACGACCTGAGGATACAGGCTGCGCTGTAGTCGCGCCGACGATCCTGGGGGGTTCCAATGGAGCTACTCCGAGCGCCGGAGGTCCGTGGTTAGCGGCAATCGGCATCGCGACAGTGGCCTCAACGACATCTGGTGTCAGCGGGCGCGATGCGAGCCCCGCTGGCGGTGCACCTTCGGATCGCATTAGCGCCGCGAGTGGCGCCACGCTGATCGGTTCGCCGTAGAGCTTGTCATAACACTGCTCCAGGGCGTCCCGCATGGCTGCCGCAGTCGGTCGTGCATCCTTCTCGAACGCGAGCGCGCGGTCCACGATGTCCGCTAGCTCCGCAGGAACTTCGAGCACCACACTCTGGAGCGGCCGTGCCCTCACCGTGGCGGCTCGGATCATCACCTGCGGCGCATTCTCGCCCGGATGGACGATCTGGCCACTAAGCAACGTGAACAGAGTGGCACCCGCGTCCCAGACGTCCGTCTTGCCGTCGATCTCGCTCGACTTCGCCATCGCTTGCTCGGGGGCCATGAAGGCGGGCGTGCCGAGCAGCATTCCCGTGCCGGTCACTTGCGCCCCTGTCGTCATGGCATCGCGAACCCGCGCGATGCCGAAGTCGAGCACCTTGAGCACGCCCTCTTTGGTGAGAAAGAGGTTCGGCGGCTTGATGTCTCGATGAACGATGCCCTTCTCGTGCGCTGCCGCCAGAACGTCGAGCAGCTGATATCCGATGGCGATGGCAAGGCGCGGAGCCATTCGCGAGTTGCAGCGCTTCTCCCAGATCTCGTCGACCGGAGCGCCCCTCAGCAGCTCCATGACGAGGAACGCTGCTCCGTCGTCGGCGACGTCGTCGTCGACCACCAGCACGGCGCCCGAGTGCTTGACGGAGTTGGCGGCGTATCCCTCTCGCAGGAACCGGGAGCGAATGTCCTCGCGCATCGAGAACTCGGGGTGGAGCATCTTTATCGCGAACTCCGCCTGGTTGCGGTGGGTCGCTTTGTAGACAACGGCCATGCCTCCCGCTCCGAGAAGGCTCTCAATTCGGTACTTTCCGCGGACGAGCGTGCCCAGCCTGGCGGAATGGTCCCTTGCATTCGTTTCGGCCACGGCTACCCCGGCAGAAAGCTAGCACACGTCTGGACCGACGAGGAATCACGCGAAGAACCTGATCCTGCAAGTCCTGCGATGGCGTTTTCGCGCATCCTGCCTCCAACTCGCAAACTATCTGCGTCGGCCGTCTCGGGCACCACGCCGCCCGTCGGTCCCGAGTGGCGTCGCGGCGCGCTGCCTCTCCGCCACGGGCGATGGTCTTCGAGCGGCCGCTGTGCGTCGCGCTCGACGGCTTCACGCCGCGCTCTCGCGTGAGCACGACCGACGTGGCGAACGTGCTCGAGAAAACGCGCGACAAGATGTTCGCGTACCTACGCCGTCACAAGATGCTCGCGGTCGACGCAGACGACGAGGACGAGATGACACCCCTGGAGGCCTCCGCCGTCGCAGGAACGAGCCCACCTGCGGGACCCGAGTGGCG
>JAYVYD010000021.1:0-16453 GCA_043784605.1 Myxococcales bacterium
GCCGTGGGCTCTCCCACGACGCTCGAGCAGCTGCGCGGGCACCCCGTGCTCGTCTACTTCTACCCAGGCGACGAGACGCCAGGCTGCACCAAAGAGGCCTGCGCGCTGCGCGACGCTTACAAAAAGTACGAGGCCGCCGGCGTGAAGATCATCGGCGTCTCGTCGAACTCGGCCGACAGTCACAAAGCGTTCATCGCGAACCACGCGCTCCCGTTTCCGCTCGCGGCTGACGAGGACGGAGCGATCGGCAAGGCCTACGGCGTTCGCAAGGCGATCTTCGGGTACGAGCGCGTGAGCTTCCTCGTCGGCGCAGACGGTTCCATCCAGAAGGTGTGGCCCGACGTCGACCCGGTGCTTCACGCGACCGAAGTGCTCGCGTTCGCCGCGCCCGATGCTCGGTGAGAGCGGCGCCTGGGGCGCAGGATTTCCAAAAAGATCAAAAGGTCGGTTAAGGATGTTTGGGTTGAGCTCAAAACCCCCTTCGGATCTCCCAGACCTTGTTGTGAACTCTTTTCACGGCGTTTTAGGCAACGGAGAGGCGTCGTCGCGGGTTGAGTGCTTGACGGGAGGGTGCGCGTGGCCATCTTCTCCCAACGTGTGTCCGCACTGCCGTCAGAACGCGCCGATCGTGTACCGCGGTCTCGCGGCGTATTGCACGGCGTGCAACAGGGCACGGCTGCCGCTCACCGAGCGTAGCGTCAACCTGGCGGGGCAGCCCTCGCAGATCGGCGGCACTCTCGCTCGCGTGATGGGTTGGCTCGTGCTCGCGGGAGGCGCGTTCCTCTCGCTCGCGCTGTTCGGCGTGTTCGTCGCGATCTTCCCCGAGAGCTTCGCCGGCTATTTCGTCGGCGGCGGCGCGGGCATCGCGACTGCGCTCATCAGCTGGTTGCTGCTCCGTGGCGGCAAGACCATGAAGGCCTCCGGCGCGGACGATCAGAAGTCCGCGCGCGTTCAGGCCATCTTCGCGATGGCGCCGATGCGCGCCGGCATCGTGCACGCTCCGGAAGTGGCCGCAGCGTTGCAAATCAGCGTAGATGACGCGGACGCGTTGCTCACGGATCTGGCGAAGACTCGCTCCGAGCACGTCTCGCTCGAGATCGACGATCAGGGCGGTGTCTACTATCGCGTAGACCCCTCCGGCCAAGTGCGAATGCGTGTCTACGACGCCATGCCGGGCGCGCGCGTGCGCGTCGACCCGCCGGCCGTTCCAGAGCCCGTGCTCGAGGGCGAAATCGTCCTGGACTCTCGACGCGCGCGACGCCAAGCCCAACGCTGAGTATGGTCGCGACGTGCGCCTGCTCGCACTCACACTCGCAAGCCTCTCGTTCGGAGGGACCGCGCTCGCGCAGGACTCTGCGCGAAACCTGCCGACCGGCGGGCGCTCGGTGCTCATGGGCAACACGGGCATCGCGCTCGGCAGAGACGGCTCCGCTCCGTTCTTGAATCCCGCGACGATCGTGGCGATCGACGACACGCAGCTGGCGTTCTCCGTGAACCTCTATCGGCTCGCGCTCACCAACTTCAGCAACTTCTATCAGCCGCGGGCGCCGGACGCGCCGTTCGCGGGCCTGCGCCTCGACACGCAGAGCACGCTCGACACATCCTTCGACGTGCTGCCGACGACGCTGTGTCTCTTCTTCACCGTTGGCAAAGGCGGCGACCTCTCCGAGGACAAGGGCCGAGCCGGGCGCCAGAAGATCGCCCTTTGCTTCGGGCAGACCGTCGTCGACGACTTCATCCTCACGGCGTCGTCCGTCGCGGGGAGCACTCCCACACTCACCACGGTCGAGTCGATCTCGGCGACTGAGCGCTTGCGGAAGGCGTCGCTCGGGCCCACGTACGGAGTGCATCTCACGGACAAGCTCGCGCTCGGCGCATCGCTACACGGGACGCTCACCAACCGGCGAACGCAGTGGCGCGCGACGTCGCTGAGCGCCGATCCGCAGGGCAAAGCGATCACCACGTCGCTGGTCGACGACGCCGTCGGGACCTCGTTCGACATCACGAGCATCCTCGGCGCCACCTACCGCGCGAGCCCCGTGACGCTCGGTCTCGCGGTCAGCATGCCGGCGGTCCACGTCTATGGAGTGTCGCGTCTGTCCACCGCGAGCCAAGTGGTCGGCACGGGCACCGCGGACAGCACGCAAACCTACAACGCGAGCGGCAGCTTCTCGTCGACGCCTCCCATGCGAATCGACCTGGGTGCAGGCCTCTCGTTCACTCGCACGACGCTCGAGCTCGACGTTGGCGTACAGCTCCCATGGCCGCAGGTCTACGACACGACTCTGCACGGCATGCAGAGCAGCGTGAGCAACGGGCAAGCGATCATCAAGCCGCTCGATCAGGACTTCGTCGCGCCGGCGCGCGCTGCGATCACCGTCGCGGCGGGCTTCGACCATAGACTCTCGCGCGCGTTGGGCGTCTTGGGCGGCGCAAGCGGTGACGTGTCCGTGGCCCCCAACGACACGCTCACAGCGACTCCCTTTCACGACTATCCGGCGCGCCAAAACCGATTCACCGCGAGCCTGGGCGTCGGCTCCTACGGTGGCGCCACCGAGCTGCTCGTAGGAACGGAGCTGTCCTATGGGTTCGGCAAGCGCTACGCCCCGGACATCTACTCGACGAGCCCGTCGTTCTCGGTGATCGACACCCAGACCTACGCCGTGATGCTCGTGATCTCTGGCGCGACCAATTTCCAGACATTCCAGCACGCCGTCGACACCGTTCGAGGTGTGGTCCCTCCGGACCCGAAGCGCGACGACCCACCCAAGTAGGTGTTCCGAGCTCGTCACGATCCAAAGTCGCGATGAGCTGGTGACTCGTCCCTTTCAGGGGACCAACAGCACTTTACCCTTGGCCTTGCGGTCGTGCAGATATTGATGCGCGGCCGCCGCCTCCGCGAACGGAAATGCCTTGTCCACGCGCGGGTCCAATTGGCCACTATCGAACATGGCAATGAGCTCTTCGAATTGAGGAATCAACAGGTCGAGCTGGTCCATTAGCGCGAGCATGTTCGTGCCGCTCACCGTGCGGTTGCTCTCCATGAGCTGCATGGGGCTCCACTTCGGCACTCTCAAGAAGGCCATCAGCGCGCGGAAGATGCTGCGCTTCTCGCCGCCCACGGCCGCCGAGAATCCGAAGCACACGAGCCGACCGGCGGGCGCGAGCAGCGAGAAGCCGTCTGCCCACGAGCGACCCCCGACGGGATCGAGCACGAGGTCGACGCCTGCGTCGCCGACGATCGCGCGCACTTGGGGGACGAGCTCTCCCGCCGCATCCACGCAGTGTTGGACGCCGAGCGACCTCAAGAACTCGTGCTTGTTCGCCGAAGCAATCCCGATGATCTCGCAGTCGCGTGTCTTGGCGATTTGAATCGCGGCGAGCCCGACGCCGCCCGCGGCAGAGTGAATGAGCACCTTGGAGTTCCGCCGCAAGTTGCCATTGCCCAACATCATGTGATGCGCCGTGAGCGAGACGACCGGCAGCGCCGCGGCTTGCTCGAACGTCATCTTGGCCGGCATCTTCAGCACGTTGGTCGCCGGCAGCACGATGCAGTCGGTGTATCCGCCGAAGCGCGGCATCCCGAACACGCGCTCCCCGAGCGAGAAGCCGACGACGCCCTCACCCAGCTGGTCGATCTCGCCGGAGACCTCGTATCCGATGACGCAAGGAGGCTTGGGCGCCTCGGGATAGAGACCCATACGCGCCATCAAATCGGCGAAATTGATCCCGGCCGCTTTGACTCGAATACGAACTTGACCCTTACCGGCGACGGGGTCGTCTGACTCTCTGACTTGGAGGACCTCGGGGGCGCCGTGGCGCGTGATGAAGACTTGCCTCACCGGCCAGCCTTGTGTGCCGGGGCGGGCTTTCGCTGCACGCGACGCGTCTCGTCTATTTCGTTATTGTCTTCTTCGAAGACAATCGGGATATCGGCCACTGCGGAGTTGGCCACCGCGGTGTTCGGCATCTTCGATGAGGACGGCACAGCGTACGGCCCCGTCTCGTCCATGTCCGGCTCGGCAGCCGCTGCGGGCGGAGCGATGGATGGCTTCTTCGTGATGACCGCGCCCGGATGCTTTCCGTCGACCTCCGGCAAGCTGGGCGCAGACATCGCCGCGAGCGCGGCCTGCGCGACTCCGACCGCGGGCGTCTCGCTGACGACCGCGGCGGGCACGGGCGGGTCCGTCTTGGCGGCTGGCTGCTCGGGAGCCGGCGTCAAACCGACCTTGATCGCGAGCGCGTCGAGCAATCCGACCAACGAGTCATTGTTCGTCTTGGCGATCAGCTTCTCCCACCCGAGCGCTTGCAATAGCCCCTTATCGGTACCGTCTTTGGAGGCGTGAACTTGCTTGATCCACGCAGAGAGCTCCTCCTTGCCGAGCGCCTCGCTGACGACGTCCGTGCCCTTGTGTGTCTTGGACTCGAGGTGCTCGAACATCCACGCGGCGTCGAACAGGACCAAGTCATAGGCCGTGACGAGGGCCTTGCCGAGCGCCGCTTTGGTCAGCACGCTCGCGCGCCAGAACGACCACCACTCGGTGAGCGGCACCCACGCGACCGTGATCGCTGCCGAGACACCCTCCTCGAACGCTGTGGGGGAGAGGTCTGTCGCGATGAGTGCGTCCGACACGACCGACGCGACCTTCTCGTCGCTGTCGCGCAGCGCCGCCTTGCTCCCACGGATACCCCAGGCGCTGATCACGGGACCTCTCACGTCCTTCGGGACATGACAGAAGATGCGATCTTGCGGTGCCGTCTCCGACTGCGTGAAGAAGTGCGCGACGAACTGCTGCGCGGTCTTCACGCGCCCTTCAGGCGTACGCCGGTGCTCCTCGAGCGCGAGACAAAAGCGAGTGAGCGACGCTTGCGGATCGTTGCGCGGAGGAGCCATGAAAGGCAGCGTATCGGACGCGTCGCTCTGCCAATACCCCGCAAGCGTTCAGTCCATCGGGAGAATTTGGCCACAGAAAGATCAAAGGTCAGAAAGGGTCGAGGGTGGGTCTGGTCACTCCATGCCTTTGATGTTGGCGACTGGGTAGAGGCGATGTGCCACTCGCGCGATCCCCTCGTTTTCGAGCACCGACAGCACCGAGTCGAGGTCTTTGTAGACGCGGCCGCACTCGTCCAACGGAGTGCGCTTCGTGTTCGTCGCGATGCCTTGGATGCGGACACCTCCGAAGCTTCGCGAGACGTGGCGCATCTCCGCGTCGATGGCGTCGTGGTCCTTCTCTAGGGTGCGCTTCGCCGCGCCTCGCGCGAGCACGCGCCCCGAGCCGTGATTGACGGACAGCCCGCTCTTGGACGCATCCGTGCACGCGAACAGGATCGCCGCGCCGTCCAGCATGGAGCCCGGGATCAAGCACGGGTGCCCTGTGTCCTCCCACTTCGTACCCGCTAGCTCCGGGTGGCCCGCCGGGAACGCGCGCGTCGCGCCCTTGCGGTGCACGAAGCCTCGCGACACCGTCCCGTCTGGAAGAGTCACGGACTCTGCTTGAACGAGGTTGTGAGATATCTCGTAATAGATTTCCCCGCGCACTTTGAACACGCGCTCGAGCGCGTCCGAGACCGACGAAGCGATCAAGTGCCGATTCGCTATTGCGTAGTTCGCGGCGCTGTTGTGGTGAGCCCAATACGACTTGCCGAGCGGCTCGTCCGCATACAACCAACTATCTTCGCGGCGGTTGCTCGACAATCCGCGCAGTCGAGCCCCCTCGTAGAAGAAGTGGTTGGCGGTCTGCCAGCCATAGCCGCGCGAGCCGCAGTGGACCATCACCCATACCTCGCCCGTGTCCCTGTCCACCTGCATCTCGATGAAGTGATTGCCCCCACCGACCGAGCCGAGCTGCTCGATGACCTTGCGCCGAGCGCGATCGATCAAGTCGAGATCCACGTCCTCGGCGACTTCGATGAACTGGCGCTCGCAGACCTCCGCACGAACACCGAGCGCTCGCGCGCCATGGCGCAAAATAGCCTCCGCCTTGCGCTCCGCTACCTTCGGCATGAGTCGCGGCCGCTTGCTGCCGAGGCCGGTCGCGACACGGAGCTCCACCTCCGAGATGAATCGCTCGCGCACCTCGAGGTCCACCACGTCCGCTGCCGAGATCCCCGGAACGCGCATGTAGATGACGCCGCAAGAGATGTCGTAGCCCGAGCCCGCTTGCAGGATGGTGTTGTCCGTCACGATGACCGAGCCCACCGGCACGCCGAACCCGACGTGCGCGTCCGGCATGAGATAAGCGCCAATCACTCCCTCATAGGAGGCCGCGCTCGCCACCTGTCGCCAGAGAGACTCTTCGCTCTGCAGAAAGAGACTCTCCGAAAAGTAGGCGTGCACGTCCGTCTTCATCTTCGCCGTGCGCGGCAAGACGTAGTGATTGTCGCTGACCTTGGTCGTAGCGGCTTTGAAGCTCATGATGGGTGAGCTTGACGGGGAGTCGTCATGCTCCTGACGAGCTTATCCTCTTCGTCAGGTTCATGCCCTGAGGCGCGTCCGTCGGAGGTGCAGTGATTGGCCTCTTGATGCGACGAGTGTCGCAGCCCCGCTGTCTACGAGGTGAGACGGGTGCGAGTCCCGTAAGAGGCGCGAGGCCGTAGCTCAGGTACGAGAGCGCCGTGGGGCTGCCTGAGAGGGGGCCCCACAAAAACGGAGACGCCGGTGGAAGCCCGGTCGGCTTTAGCTGTTACAGGGCCGGCACGCGCCGCCCCTCCCCGCCGGAATGAATCCGTCGGGGCCTCCCCACGCGGGTGCTCGCTACGCGTCGCACGTCGATTGCCAAGTTAGTTAGTTACTTACTTCGAGCTGATTCTCCGATGAGGAGCGTGGTCTGCAAAACCGCGCGTGAGGGTTTGACTCCCTCTCGGCTCTCCCTGATGCGGCTGCTTCTTGCTGGTGTCGGTGATTTGTCAACCGCTACCGACGGCGTGGCGCCGAGCCTCGTTCTTCGCAATCGCGATGGGGTGCGTTTGATTTCGTCCAGGTGCCTGGCAGCGTGCGGCCGTCGATCGAGTGGTGGGCTCTGCCCCACCAACCTCAGGAGCCAAAAGGTCGGCTCCGACCGACCAGAGCCTGCGACTAGGCGCAAAAATGGGCGCGTCCCCACGCGGCACGGCGGATGCGAAGGCAGGTGTCCACGGCGCGGCGAGTTCCCCGCGGCGAAGAAATGGCCTAATATGACCCGATCCTCAACGACAAGACCAAGCTCCACGGCGCGGCGAGTTCCCCGCGGCGAAGAAATGGACCCTCATATGAGTCTGCGATCGAACATGATGTTGTTGGTTGTCGGGCTGCCGTTGATCGTTTTCGGTACCGGATGCGCCGAGCTGCGATCCGAGTTCATCCCGGCGACCGGAGCACCACTCGCGGTCTTCGACGAGTCGGTGCGCCACACCGGAACGCGCGACGTCGTCACCGGCCACGACGATGTACGCGATCGAAGCGGACGCCGCGTCGCCACTAGTACCCACTATGAAAAGCAAAACTACTCCTACAGCGTGCGCACGTATTACCCCCTGCAGGGTGGTCAACGCATTGACGACGAAAGCTTCTTTCGAATCACGCAGGACGTCGACGCGATGAACCAACACGACGCCTACCATCAAGGTGGAGTCACCAAGACGACGGTGGGCTGGGTGCTTCTCAGCATCGGACTTGGGGTTCTCGGAGGCGGCATCGCGAGTTACATCGTCGACACGCCGGCGTCGGACGATGGCGAGCGAGGCACGCTGTCGACTCTCGGGTGGGCCGGGGGAATCACCGGATTGGTTCTGGCTGGCTTGGGCGTTTTCTCCATCGCCGATGGCCACACCCGCGCGGCGACCCAGGACGCGCGCGTCATCGAAGATCCCGCCCGCATGAAAGCCGACGCTGCGCGGTACAACGCAGCGCATGGCCTTCAAGAAGACCCAGTTGACGACGGAGGAGAAGTCGAATCCCGCAACGGCCAACGTGAAGGCTGGCTGTGGAACGTGGCAAAGTCGACGATGACCGTCCCGTCGACGACGAGTCCGCAGTGATCGTACGTGTGCTCCGCACGCCAGACGGCTGCACGCGACGCCGAATGGTCAGCACCGCGCGCCCTACCTCGGCGCGGTGAGCCGACTCGCGACCCGAATCGGGCCGCGTCTCACGGTTAGGAACGTCAGCTGATGGCGGCGCCTCCGCGCTCGAGACCCTCGTCCGTGGCGAGTTTCACCTCGTTGCCGACGGCACGCGGAGGTGTATCCGGCGGTGACAGCGTCGGCTCGGAACTCTTCATGCTCACCATGTCGTCGCGGACTTTGATGAGAAGAGGATTCCTCTTGGTCATGGTTGACTCGGTCCCCCGTGACCGCCAGGATCGGCTGCGGTCGACCCATCATGAGCCCTCGCAAGTACGAACCGCTGTTCGAGCTCGCCATAGGCGGAATGGCGACGGTCTACATAGGTATCGCCCGCGGTGCCCTCGGCTTCAGCCAGCTCGTCGCGATGAAGAAGCCGCACGCTCATCTGCTCGACCATTCGCAACAGCGAGAAGCGCTCCGTCACGAAGCGCGGCTCGCGTCGCTCGTGCGTCATGCCAACGTCGTCAACGTCCGCGACGTCGAGGAAGACGGGCAGGACGTTTGGCTCGTGATGGACTACATCGAAGGAGCGTCCCTCGCAGAGCTGCTGGAAGCGAGCGCCCAAGCGAAAGAGGCCTTCGCCCCCGCGATCACGATGCGAATCATCCTCGACGCGTGCGCCGGGCTCGCCGCGGCACATGCGGCAACGAGCCGTGGCGGCGAGCCGCTCGCGCTCGTTCATCGCGACGTGTCGCCGCAGAACATCCTCGTCGGTCTCGATGGCGTGAGCCGACTCGCCGATTTCGGGATCGCCAAGGCGCTCGATGGGCCCGCCGCCACAGCTCCGGGCACCATCAAGGGTAAGCTTGCGTACATGGCACCCGAGTACATCGCCGGGGCGGCGATCGACGCCCGCGCGGACATCTTCGCGGTCGGCGTTGTGATCTGGGAAGCGTTCCGCGGCCAGCGGCTCTTTCGCGGAGCCGACGAGGACGAAACCAAGCGCAACGTGCTCGAAAAGAAGGCGCCTGATCTCACGAACGTCGGGGCCATGCTCGGGGGCGTCGTCGCGCGCGCGCTTCACAAGAGCCGCGGCGAGCGCTTTTCCGGTGCCGCCGAACTCGCGCTCGCACTCGAGGGAGCGGGGGACCCAATCGCGACCGCGGGCGAGGTGTCAGCGGTGGTGCGTAGGTTCGCCGGACCGCGGATCGATGAGCGACGCGACCGCATCTCCGCGCTCGTCGATGATTCTGCCGTCGTGAGCAGCCTACGTCCGACCTTCCCCGAGCGCATGCCCGTCATGGCGGCGTCGCCGACCCCGACCTCGACCTCGAACCGCACCATGCTCCGCGGCATCTTCGTCGCCGTTGCGGTGGTCGCCCTACTTGCCTTGGGTTTGTACGGGCTCACGCACACCAACGGGACCGGCCCATGAAGCCCGACGTCCCGCCAGGCTCACTCGAACTCACCGAGCGCGATCAGTCGCGATCCCCTGGGCGGATGATGCGCGTCACGCGACTTCGCGTCGTCTCCGGACCCGACGACGGACGAACGTTCCAAAGCGACAGCGACGAGATCACGATCGGCACCGCGGCCGGCAACGACTTGACGCTCACCGACACGCTCGTGTCGCGCTACCACGTGACGATCCGACGCGGGGTCGATGGAATCGAACTGCGCGACGTGGGTTCCACCAACGGTACGAAGGTCGGCGCGGTGCGACTCCGCGAAGGATCAGTCCAGCTTGCGAGCGGCGCGGAGATCACGATTGGGCGCAACGTCGTCACGATCGAAGACGGGGAGACGCGCTTCCAGCCAGCGAAGATCGTTCCGCCCCTCCCCGGTGTGGTCGGGGCGTCCGTCGCGATGCTCGCGATCATCGAGCAGGTCCACGAGATCGCGCTCTCGGTCGCGCCGGTCGTCTTGCTCGGCGAGTCCGGCACCGGCAAAGAGGTGATCGCGCGCGCGATTCATGCGACCAGCCCGCGAGCTGCGGGCCCGTTCGAAATCGTGGACTGTGGAGCGCTCTCGACCACGCTCTTCGCAAGCGAGCTCTTCGGGCACGAGCGCGGTGCGTTCACGGGCGCCGATCGGCGGCACATCGGTGCGTTCGAACGCGCAGCCGGCGGAACGATCCTCCTCGACGAGCTCGGCGAGCTCCCCATGGATCAACAGGTCGCGCTGCTCGGCGCGATCGAGCGTCGACGCGTTCGTCGCGTCGGCGGGAGCGCGGAGATTCCGATCGACGTGCGCATCATCGCGGCGACCCATCGCGACCTTCGCGCGGCTGTCAACTCCGCGAAATTCAGGCTCGATCTCTACTACCGCCTCGCGGTCGTCCTCATTCGGGTCCCGTCACTGCGCGAGCGCACCGCCGACGTTCGCCTCTTGGTGGAGTACTTCCTCGACCGCGAAGATGCCGATGAGTCGGTGCGCGCGCTCGTGACGAGCGGGACGCTCCGTCGGCTGGAGCAACACGATTGGCCGGGCAACGTTCGTGAGCTTCGCAACGTCGTCTCTGCGCTCGTCGCGACGCGAAAAGCACCATCGGCCGCGCCCCTTGGCGACGCCACCGTAGGCCTAGGGATCAAAGAATCTGGCTGGGACCCTACGGCGAAGTTGGGCTTCAACAACGCGAAGGCGCAGGTCGTCGCCCACTTCGAGAAGCGCTTTCTCGAAGACGTGCTCGCACGATCGCGCGGAAACTTTCGTGAGGCCGCGCGTATCGCCGATATGGACCGTTCGCACCTCCTCGCGCTCCTGCGAAAGCACGGGTTTCGCTGACGATGGCGGCGGACAAGGACGCGCCTCGCACCGACGACATACCGACGGTCGTCGAACGCATCGACGCCTCCATCGGCACGGGGCCCGCCCCGCAGGCGTCCGCCAGTGCGTTCGCGCTCTTCGACGTGATTGGGCGCGGCGGGATGGGCATCGTGTACCGCGGCGAGCAGACCGAGCTCGGCCGTGCGGTCGCGTTCAAACGGCTTCTCGACGGATCCGATGCCGTGCTTCGACGCCGATTCATCCGCGAAGCAAAGCTCACGGCCCAGCTCGATCACCCCAATGTCGTACCGGTTCACGCGATCGAGATCCGATCGGCGCCCGGCGCGATCGGGTACGCGATGAAGCTCATCGAAGGCATGACGTTGAGCGCGCTCATCGAGGAAGCGATCGCCGCCGTCGACGATGCGCGCGTTCTCCCCGACTCGCATGCGCTCGTGGCGCGCCTCGAGATCTTCGTGAAGGTGTGCGACGCGATCGCCTACGCGCACGCGAAAAAGGTCCTCCATCGCGATCTCAAGCCGACCAACGTGATGCTCGGGCGTTTTGGCGAGGTCTACGTGATGGACTGGGGCATCGCCGGCTTCATCGGCGAACGTGAGTGCGACGACGGGAGCGACACCGAAGAAGCCCCGAAGTCGAAGCCGGGCGACCTCACGCGCAACGGTGACGTCCTCGGAAGCGCGAGCTACATGTCTCCCGAGCAAGCCGGAGGTCGCCATCGCTCGCTCGATGGACGTTCCGACGAATATTCGCTCGGCCTCATACTCTTCGAGCTCGTGTCGCTAAAGCGTGCCATCAACGCGAGCTCGTTCGGGGCAGCGCTCGAGCTCGCGGCTGCAGGAGAGAAGGATCCCCTCGAGGCGCAAGACCCAGGCGAAGTCATCGCCGCCGAGCTTCGCGCGATCGTCGCAAAAGCGACCGCGTTCGAGCCGGGCGCTCGGTACACTGGCGTCACCGAGCTTGCCGATGACGTGCGCCGCTTTCTCCGCGGTGAACCGGTCCTCGCGCTCCCGGAGAACGCGTTCGCAAAGCTCCTGCGCGCGATGGCGAAATACCGCCGCGCCTCGTTCGGCACCTTGATTGCCGCGCTCTTGGCGGCAGTCGTCGCCGTCGCATACGCGGAGGTCCGGAAAACGTCCGCGGCGCTCGAAGCCCGGGAACGCACCGACCGCCGCACGGCGCTCTCGATCGAGGTCGCGACGCAAGCGCATCGCATCGACACGCAACTGAAGCAAATGGAGGAAGGACTCGAAGGCCTCACCACCGCCGCCAGTTGGGCGCTCGACGGTCCAGAGCCAACTGAGCCTCCCGCTCTCTACTTCACCGACGATTTCGCGGATCCGCAGCGCCGCCCCACCGACTTCACGGGTCAAACGAGTTACCGGTGGCCCGTCTCGATCGACTTTCCCGTCGTCGCGGTTGCCCCGGGCGTCGATCGCCAAACGCTCCTCCCCAAGTTACGAAAGCTCGCGCCGCTCAACAGTCACATGCGGAGCATGTTCGTCCGCGCGAAGACGAACGACCGCGGCACCGTCTCCTCCGTGGACGAGCGAGACATCGTCCTTCAGCGTCGCGGCCCGATCGACTACGCCTATGTCGATCTCGCCGAAGGCGCGCATTTCGTTTACCCCGGCATGGACGCCCTCGTCCCTCAATACGACGCACGCACTTCGGGCTTCTATCTCATGTCCGATCACCTGCACGGAAAGCACTGGGGAGCGCCGTACGTCGACGCGACGACGGACAAGAGGGGCGACGATCTCGTGCTTCCGTGCACGGAGGGCATCTGGTCACGCGACGGATCATTCCTCGGCGTCGCAGGGGTCGAGCTCACGGTGACCAAGCTCGTCCAAACTGCGCTCCTGCTGCGGCGGGTGACGATTCGAACAAGCCTCGTCGACGGAACCGGCCACGAAGTGATCGACTCCGGCGAGGCCGAAAAACGATTTCACGCCAACGGCAAGGACGAGAGCCTCATCCTGTCCGAGTTCGACATTCCCGAAGTCGTTAGCGCAGTGCGCGAGGGTAAAGAAGGTTTGGTCGATGTTCGTCGCGGCGGCGTAGACGAACTCGTGGTCTTCGTCCGACTCGATGCTCTGGACTGGTACTACGTCGTCGAGTTCGACTCGGCTGCGGGGCACTGAAGCATAGCGGCCGCGAACATGTAAGTCGTTCGGTCATCGCAGCTCGCGCCGTGGCTTGGTCACATAGTTCCATTCGTCGTAGAAGTGGTCTCTCTCGACTTTCAGCTCGCTCAATTCCTGTGCAGAGACTTTCTTGCCAATGTGCGCAGCGGAGATTCCTACCGCAACCTCACACTCTCTCCTTGGGAAGAGTCAACCAACGCATCTCCCGTGGCCCACGCAGACCCATCGAGCGGCTCCAAAGGAGTACTCGCAGACAGACGTCGCCTATGAGTCTACGATCTTCCCCTCGAATGGCGCCTGCAACGTGCCCCTGAATGTCCAGTGCTGCAACTGACGTCATGCGCTCGACTTTCGAGACAATGCGCACCGCGATCCTCAGTCGGTCTTTAGCGTGAGGAACTTCTGCTGGAGCGTCTTGGTCTCGGACGCGAACTTCACGGTCACCTTGGCTTCGTCGCCTGCGCCGCTGCCGGTCTCGATCACGCCGTTACCGAACTTCTTGTGCGATACGCGCGTCCCCGCACGAAAGGACAGGGCGGTGGATGGAGCGAGCACGCCGGGCCCCATGGTGTCGAGCATCGCGACGATCTCGTTCGCCTCGTTGGGCCGGACGAACCACGCCATCTTGGCGAGCGAGCGCGGAGTGTTTCCGGCGTCGTCCTTGACGCGCGGATCCAGACCGCGGTCGAGCAACAAGCGGACGGTCGGAACGGACATGGCGCCTACGGCATAGTGCAATAGCGACGCTCCTTCGATAAACCCTTTCGCACCTTGGTAGCCTCCGCGATAACCGATTAGGTCCGCGGGCTCCGCCATCGCAATGACCCGCGCGGCGATCTCGGCGTCTCCCGTGCTGATCGCGAACTGAACGTGGGTGGTCGTGCTGAGCGCGCTGACGCTGTCGAGCACCGCGTGAACGAGCGTGAGGTCTTTGGGCTCGAGCAAAATGTCGACGATTTGCTTCGTGAGCTGCGCGTCGCTGCGCGTCGACACCTTCACGAGATACTCGGGGTCCAGCGAGCGACTCACGTTGATGAGGAAGCCTCCCAGACATCGCGAAGCGACCTCGTTTTTGCCCACTCCCAGCACTCGCGCGAGCATCGTGGCGCACTCCGGCTTCGCAGCGTCCGTGAGCGAGTCCGCCGCCACTGCGAGGTCGTCGCCGGAGGCACCGCCCGCGATCGCGGCTTCGAGCGCTGCCATGTCGAGGGCACGCGCGGCCAGCAGCGCAGGCGGCGGCACCCACTCGGTGCGCGGCTGTGCGGCGGCTTCCTTGGGCCAATAGACGCTGACCGAGCTGAGGTTCCGGGTCGCGTGGTGGACGCGCGCGATCTCGGCGAGAGCGTCTCGGCCTAATGCCCTATAGCCATTGACAAGTAGTCGCGTACAAGCCTCGCGTTGTGAGTCTCTATCGCCGTGATGAAGATCGAGGCCCACGACGACTGCCAGGCTACCGTCTCCGTGCGCGAGGTCCGCCTCGGCGCGCGCGACCCACTCGCTGGCCACGGCATCGGATGCCATCGCCTCCCATCGATCGTAGCCCTCGATGAGACCGGCAGGAGGCGTCCAGCCCGGCAGGTACACGCCGATGCCGCCGCGTCCGAGCTCGACGCGCAGCGACGGCGGCGACGCGATGTTCTCCTCGGCGCGCGCGGCGTCTTCGAACGGACGCAACGCGTCGAGCCAAGCCACCATTCCCCGGACGCGCCTCTTGTCGTCTGCGTCGAGGTACGATCGCGCGCTGACTTCCTTACGGATACTGGCCAGTAGCGTCGTTCCTACTTGGGATACGACGCCGTCATCGCGCGCATATCCGTGCGCCACCACAGTCGGCAGCTCGCGCGGATCGTCATAAAAAAAGCCCCAGTGGCTGCCGTCCGTGTTGCCCGACGCGATCGAGAGAAACTCTGGTGGGTCGGCGCGATAGCGTCCCTCGAGCCGACCATCCAACGTGGCGACGCGCTCGGGCAAGCCAGGCGCGAGCCACTCGAACCACTGCGCGAACCCGAGCAACGAGACTTGGCAGAGCGCGCGCTCTTCGTCCGAGAGCCCCAAGAAGAAGGCTGCGCCGAAGGTCAGGTGCTTGGGAAGCCGCATCCCGTACACTTCCTCGAACATCCGCGCGACAGCGGCGAAGCGCTCCTGCGCGGCCGCGGTCGCCTCGAAGCGGCGACCGCGCGCTTGTTGACCGTCTTCCGCGCCTGCAACTTCGATGATCGCCATTGGCGGAGCGTAGTTGACTGTGACTTTGCCGACCACACCTCACTGTGGCTCACCGCACATGGTCATCCTAGAGCCAAATCACGATAAAGCGATTGGCGATTACGAAGGCACGGCGGTCGCTGATGTGACTTGCCATGAGATTAGCGTTCTTGTCGATTGCCTTACCGTTTGTCGTCTTCACACGCCTAGCGTCAGCGGAGGAGTCAGCGCCCACGTCCGATGGGATCACCCCCGTAGAGAAGCCACCCGCGGTGCGGCTTGGCGTCAGCGGCAATGGCGGGGCTCGCCCCGTTCCAGCGGACGTCGAGCAGGCCGACATCGGAGACCGGCGTACTGCTGGGCGCAGAGCTGCGCGTGCACCTTCGCCGATGCACGGCTTTCTCATCGGATACACGGAAGCGGGTGGCATCTTCGGTCCGACCGTACGCATCGTCGACGCCGCGTACTCGCTGCGTCTCCACGGACCCGATCGCCTCCGCGGGATCACGGGCGCGCTCTACTTGGAAGTCGGGCCCTCCGTCGGCTTCGCGTACGTCCACAAAGGAGACCCGACTCAGAGGTGGTTGGCGGTCGATTGTCGCTGAGCGTAGACGTGCAATTGCAAAACTTGACGTTCGGCGGCTTCTTCGGATATCGCGGCGGCGTTCCGATCGGCGTGCCCGACGCTTGGGAAGGCGCGGCGACCTTCGGGCTACGTCTAGGCCTAGCTTTCGACGTGGGTGGCCGGGCGATTCACCAGCGGAACGGCCGTAGCGAGAGGTTTCGGGTTGTCTCGGCTCACGCACTTCGGGCATAAGGACGCGATCCGCTACCGACGAGACGGCTGCGGCATCCCAAGGTCAACATGAGCCGCCCAATACTCGACGAGCCGAAGCTTCACTCCTCCATCCGCGAGAAAGTCGGCACCTACCAAGCAGACATTCTCCGCGAGGTGCAGACGGCCGTTCGCGACAACGACGTCGTCGTCGTGGGCATGAGGATCAACCCGGTCCCCAAGCGCGCGATCAAGGCGCTCAAGGCCGCGGGCGTCAAGCACGTGTATCTCGAGTACGGCAGCTACTTCAGCGAGTGGCGTCGCCGCCTGGCCCTCAAAATGTGGTCCGGCTGGCCGACGTTCCCGATGGTATTCGTCAAAGGCGCTCTCATCGGCGGCGCAGACGAAACCGAGAAGCTCATCGCAAGCGGCGAGCTCACCAAATTGATCGACGACAAGCCGAAGACCAAGAGCGAATCCAAGTCCGAGACGAACTAAC